>JAGCSE010000076.1 GCA_017964325.1 Victivallales bacterium
AGAGATAGGCGGCGAACTCCAGCCCCGCCTCCAACGCCGCCTCGCGAACTTCCTTCACAACATCGCCCTTCCCGTCCTTCCACGGCGAATTGGCGACCGTGTAATCTTTGTTTAACTTGCTCGGCCACAAGCAGAAGCCATCATGATGCTTGCAAACGAGAACCATCCGCTTGATGCCACCCGCCTTCGCCGCCGCAACCCATTGCCGCGCATCAAATTTGACAGGATTGAAGACTGCTGGCGGCGTGTCACCGAAGCCCCATTCCTTATTGACAAATGTATTCAGCCCAAAATGCACAATTGCAATCACTTCCAAATCCAGTGTATGAAGTTGCTGCACGCTTGGAACCGTCACTTTTCCGACTCCAGCCACATCCACCGTGTCCGAAAACGCCATCGCCGCACACATCATCGCCGCAAAAAGTCCATGTTTCATTACCATGTCTCCTGTTTATATTCGATTTGCCAAGCTATATTAATAATGTATGCAATAATCTATATTCAAATCCACGATAACGCAACCTTTCTGAACCATGAATGTCCATTCCTTTGTTATGATGGGACAGTCCAACATGGCGGGCCGTGGCGATTTCGGCGAAGTCCCGCCCATCCGTAACAACCGCTGCAAAATGCTCCGCAACGGACGTTGGCAACCTATGTCCGAACCCATTAATCCAGATCGACCGATTTTCGACACGCTCTATCATTCGGGCGTTTGCTTAACAGCTTCTTTTGCAGAATCATACGCCAATTTTTATCCTGATGTCCAAGTCGGTCTCATCCCCTGTGCAGACGGTGGCACGTCCATGGACGACTGGGCGCCAGGCAGTCTGATTTATGACAACGCCGTCTTCCAGGCACAGCAGGCCAAACGGACATCCGAAATCCGCGGCATCCTCTGGCATCAGGGCGAACAAGATTGCGGCTCCGCCGAAAACCTCCGCCACTATCGCTCAAAATTCGAAATTTTCCTTGCACAATTCATTGAAGACACGGGACTTCCAGATAACATTCCCATCGTCATCGGTGAACTCGGATATTTCGCGGCACCAATGGTCGATTTCGACGGCGAACGCATCAACGCGACTTCCTACATGAACGCCCTTTTCCGCAAAATTGCTGACGAAACGCCGAACATCGCCCTCGCCTCCGCAGACGGCCTCGCCGCCAAGCCAGACGGAATCCATTTCAACTCCGCCTCGCTTCGTGTCTTCGGTTGTCGCTATTTTGATGCCTACCAATCACTTGTAAAATAATCAGGAGCAAACCATGTACACGATTTCCCACTTTTTCGCAAATCGCATCTACGATGAAGCAACCTTGAAATATTTCATGTACGAAATTGCCCGCCATGGGGCGGAGCATCTCGTCATCACCAATCCATGGTGCGTCAAATATATTGAGGATCCGACCTTTATCGATGTTCTGAAAAGATGCTGCGAAAGTTCCGGCATCACCTTCGCCGGATGCCATGCACCATTCGGAATTGGCTGGGATCTAGATACTTGGGATGCTGAACGCCGCCCCGCCATGCTGGAAGAACAGGCCCGTTGCATGGCCTTCGCAGCGGAATTTGGCGTGAAGACGATGACGTTCCACCCAGGCGCCATGCCGCCAGATTACACGTTGCAGCAACTGCGCGATCTCATTCGGGCGTCGCTCGAATATCTGCTCCCCTACGCAGAAAAATATGGCATCATCCTCTGCATCGAGAACGCCATGCGCCCCACGAACACGCCGGACGAACTGCTCCGTTATCTGAAAGAATTCGATACGCCTTGGCTTGGTTGCACTTATGATACAGGACACGCCAACGTCATGAGCAGTTTCAATGGCACGAAAGATCCGGCAAAATACTCTGAGAAATTCCATGATATATGGCCTGACGGCATCGTTTTCGAAGACAATGCATTGGACAAGCTCGCCCCATACGTCGTCATCTCCCATGTCCACAACAACAACGGATACAAGGATGAACATCGTTTCATCGACGACGGCGCGCTGGATTGGAAACCGATCATCCGCAAGCTGAAAAATGACTGCCCGCGCATCCAGAACATCGAAAACGAGACGAAGGTCTTCGAATATCTGATCTCCATGACTCGCATCGGGCAGGACTTTGCAAGACTCATCGCGGAAGCGTGACGCAAGCATGGGAGTTACAACCCCCAAAATGGGCTTGAAAACATCTGTGAAAAACAAGTCCGATGTGAACTCGTCAGTTGCAAAACAGTTATTATATTTTATATTATAAATAACGCCTGGGTAGCTCAGTGGATAGAGCAGTAGTTTCCTAAACTATTGGTCGCGGGTTCAATTCCCGCCCCGGGTACTCCTTCAAATCCCGCAATGCCAACGTGTTGCGGGATTTTTCATTAATGGATGGTTAACTCCGCCCAATAGGCCGCTTCGCAGAACCAGTTGTCGGGATGGTTGTCCAACGAAATCGTGACACGCTTTCCGGCATACGGTCGCAGATCCATCGTCACCGTCTGCCATTCGTTCGTGTCGCCCTGTTGCTGTATCTTCCTGGACAGCACTTCTTTACCGTCAATACTACCTATCAGTGTAAAATCGCCCTGTCCGCCATGCGGTGCCACCACGATGTCCAATGCCGTGGCATTTTCAGGCAAATCCAATGTGCGCGAAAGAATCGCACCCGTGTTTTTGTCCAACGGATGCGTTCGCAGAATATGCTGCCGCCCTGCATGACTTTCCACATAGCCAGGCATCATGTCAGGGGCGTTAGGAGAGGTTTTCCAGCCTGGAAACAACACATTGACAACGTTTTGGACACGTGCCGTCGGCTCGTCTCCCCCCTTCATCTGGGCGACAAACGCAGGATGCAGCTTCATGACGATTTTGTCCATCTCCTCTTTTGTAAACAACGAATTGGCAATGGGTCCTGGATTCCAGCTCGGCTGATACGGAGAAGGTAGAGGCCTCACAACAGGAATCACCAACGTCTTGCCGTCTTCATCCATACGGCCACCGTTCGCCTTCAAAAATGCCATCGTCAGTTTTTCACAAACGGCGACCAAATCGTCCACACTGTATTCAGTGAACCAAAACTTGCGTTTTCGGTCAAGCTTGCCGATGAACCGCTCTTCCAACTTGTTCTTCCCCAACATTGTCCCCAGAACGCCACCCGCACTGGATGGATTGCAGTCGGAATCAAAACCACCACGCATGGAGATGACGACGGTCTTTTCCATGTCCTTTTCGCCATAAAGCAGTCCCAAAAGGACAATTGCACCATTCAGCCGCACGTCAATGTTGCCGTTGGTCTGCTTCAGAAATTCTTTGTTGCTGTACTTTTCAACGGCTTTTTTCCATGTCGCCTGCCAATCCGACGGCATTTCCTCATGCCATTTCAGCATATCGCGGACCATCTCCGCATACTGGCTTTCAGCTGGAATGCACGCAAGTCCCGCGCGGACAACCGTTTCTATATCATCTGAAAAGAACGCCTCCGCATACATTCCGCCTATGAACTGCCCCGCATACACGCCGTCGCCATAGTTCATCAACCGACCAAATTTTTCTCCTAATTGAATCGCCACCTGCGGCATACCTGGAGCCAACAGGCCAGAAAAATCCGCCTCAATCTGGTAGTCGATGTCGTTCGGGCACTTGTTGAATTTCGGATGGGACGAATCAGGCGGAGCGATGCCGAACCGTAGATTGTCGCGTCCCGCCTTGTTGGCGCACCACAGGCCGTAGCGGCTGTTCGCGAAATCAATGCCCGCCTGACGAATCGATACGTCAATGCCATGTTCCTCCATCGAACGGATGAATGTCATTTCCACATACAGGTCATCCTGTCCGAACGCCTGGTTGACAAGGTCAGGCTTCCATTTCGGAACATGTTCATTGGGAATGATTTGATGATTAAAGCGAAATTCCGTCGGACCGCCCCAGCAGACACCGATGATCTGTCCGAGCCATCCGCCTTCCATCTTGTCGCGATACGCCTCCAATGACAGCCTGCGCTCCTCGCCATGAAGAAATCCGCAAACCATCAACACAGCAATCAGCAAATATTTCCATGTATTCATACTACTATCGACTATTCTCTTCCTTGCTTTAGTTGCGAAACATGAGATTATGAATGTATGTGCTTTCAATTGTCCAGACGTAGTTTACAGCATTTGCTTTCTGTTTGAAGACTACCACTCATTCGCTTTTTCCCGCCATTTCTTCGCCTCTTCGGGATTCTTCTCGACTCCGATGCCCTCTTCCAGGCAACGTGCCAATGCCAGGCAGGAATCCGGATTCTCTTCTTCCGCACCCTTACGGTACATTTCCACGGCTTTTTCCAAATTTTTCTCGACTCCCGTGCCATTTTCATAGCAGCGCCCCATCGGCATATATGCTTCGGAACAATCACGGCGAATGGCCTCTTCGTACATTTCGATGGCCTTCTTGCCGTCCTTTTCGACGCCCAGCCCTTTTTCGTAACATTCGCCAAGGCTGCACCATGCGATAGCCGCATCCAGTTCCTTCGCCTTGAGATAGTATTTCAACGCCATCGCGTAGTCCCTTTCGACGCCGCGTCCTTTTTCATAGCAGTCACCGAGATTGTTGATAGCACTCGCATGGCCCTGGTCGGCAGCGCATTTCACCCAGAAGAACTCTAAATCACTGTCCCTATTCTTACCGTTCCTGCTTCCATAGCAAAGACTTAACAGAAACTGGCATTCGGCATCGTTGTTGTCCATTGCACCCTTGGCAAATATGTCCATGGCCTTCTTTCTGTCTTTTGCAACGCCAACGCCATGAAAATAGCAACGGCCAATTGGAGCGTACGCCTCTTCAATATCCTGATCAAATGCCTGTTTAATGAACTTGAACCCGCTTTCTTCATTCTTCTCGCACCCCTTGCCGTTCAGCTGCATGATGCCTAAATTGAGTGCCGAAAAGTCGTTGCCTTGCTCAGCCGCCTTCTTAAGCCAATGGAATGCAAGTTCATAATCAAGATCAACTCCATTTTCTCCAAATAAATAAGCATTCCCCAGAAATGCCTGCGCCTCCACACAGTTGTTGCCTGCGGCCTTCATAATCCATTTAATCCCTTCGGCCGACCTGTTAAGCCCGATTTCCTTGCTGCAGAGAAGAGCACCCAATACCCATTCCGCCTTGCCATTGCCTTTTTCCGCAACCTTCTCCAAATACTGCAAGCCCAGTTCGATATTCTGGCCTCCTAGCCCTTTGCCAGTCAAATAAGCAAAAGCAAGCTCATATTGCGCTTTCCACAGGCCGTTGTCCGCCGCTTCGCGCAGCCACTCCACGCCCGACTCTTCATCCTTCGCCACGCCTATCCCGTCAATCAAGCATTTGCCGACCCAATACACGGCGTCCGAATAGTATTCATTGCCTTCATCATCCGCAGCCTGCCGCCAGTAATTGTAGGCCAAGGCATCGTCGTGGCCGACTCCCCTACCCAGATGGTAGCAATGCCCCAGCATATAAAGCGCCGCCGTATTCCCCTGGTCCGCCGATTTCTGGAACCATTCAACCGCTTCCTTATGGCGTTCCTCCGCCTTCGATGATCCATCTTCGAACAACCGCTTGCCTATTTCCAATTGATCTTTGGCATCCGACAAATCACGATGCAATTTCGCCGCTTTTATAAGATTGTCCCAGTCGGCATCCGTAAAAACAGCTTTTTCCTTTTCAATATCTACCGTCACCGCAGGCTTTTCTGCGATTTCCTCACCTTCTGCTTCTTCTGCATTCTCCGCCTTCGCGGCAAACAATATGGCACATACCGCAATTCCAACCAACAATTTTTTTCTGATTTTCATGACTTGCCTCTCCTAACTGATTTAGTACTTATATGGTTTGACAAACACTTTTTGCTTTTGTTGCATTTCTTTTGGATATTTCGACTGTTTTTCCATCACTTTTTGCTCTATAAAATTATTATGCGCATTTCCTATGAGCTTATTAAGCCATTTTTGTATTTTTCATCCACCCGAAAAACAAATTTCAAGGCAAAAAATTCAAAAAAGAATAAACTCTTGAATTTTATGAAAAAACACATACATTTATTTGAAGAGAAAGCATAATCAAAGGACGCATATCATGTTGAAAAAACTTTTATTAATCGTTGCAATAGGAGCTATTATGGAAATTGAAGCAGCACCGCTGGATTACTCCGTGGAAGTGAAATTGGAACCACAAAACGCCATTTTGAAATGCGGAGAGACTTTCAAGGCCTCCGTCCTTCTGAAAAAGGGCGGCCAACCCATATCCGGGCAGAAAATGCGCATTACCACAAAATGGGAATCTACTGTCGTCAAGGAAGATACGGTGATCTCCAACGGCTCGCCATTGGAAATCCAATACACAAGCGACAAGCCAGGCTGGAGCTATTTCTGCATCGTCCTCTTGGACGAAAATGACAAGGTCATACCGAATCCAGGCACAGGAAACCGCCAGTTGAACAAAAAACATCTCGCGACGGAATTCGGCGCCCTCTTCTCGCCTGACAAAATCATCGCCGTCTCCAACTGCCCTGATGATTTCGACGCATTCTGGGCTGCCGAACGTGAAAAACTTGCAAAATGCCCGATGGAGGCGAAGCTCGTTCCTGTTCCAGTACTTCCAAAATACGAAAACAAGATTGAATGCTATGCCATTGAAATCACGTGTCTTGGGCGTGCTCCCGTGACAGGCTACCTGGCGTTTCCAAAAGACGCCAAACCGAAATCGCTGCCCGCCGTCGTCGATTATGAAAGCATGGTCTGGCAGGACGCACCGAAGAACACCGCCTGCAACACGGCCCTAGTCGCCAACGCCGTTGCGCTGTCCGCCAGTTGGCATGGCCTCGAAACAGGCCATCCCGCAGAATGGTATGTCCAAAAAGGAAAGGAATTCTATTTGGAGGGCGGTCGTGTCAATGCGCACGATCCCCTCAAATGGGTCCAGCATGATATGTTCTTCCGCGTTCTGCGCGCCTTGGACTACATCAAGACACGCCCTGAATGGAACGGAAAGGATTTGGTGACACGTGGTGGCAGCCTCGGCGGCATCGAAAACCTCTGCGCCGCGGCATTGGACAAGGACATCACCATCGCCATCATCAGCGTCCCATCCGCCTGCGACTACAACGCGCATGCCGCAGGACGCTGTCCGCAAGGTGTTTTCCGCAAAGCGCCCAACCTGCTTCTGGAAAATCCCGCAATCGCCAAATCCATGGCATACCATGACGGCGTAAATTTCGCAAGGAGAATCACCTGCGACACTTACGTCTGCACAGGCTTTGCGGACGAATCCTGTTATCCGAGCAACGTCTTCTCCATGTTCAACGCAATTCCCTCAACGACTCATAAATATATGAGCACCAATCCTTTCACGGGCCATTTCGGCACGACGCGCAACACGGAAGGCGAAAAACGCCTCTCCGCAGGCTTCAACACCGTGACCGTCCTGCAGGATCCGCTGTAATATAAAACAACGCATCATGCTGATTCACTGCAAAATATGTCAACGGGAGTTCGATTGGAATCCACAGCAGAAGCTCCGTCAACAAGCATGGCGGGGCCTCTGCCCGGATTGCTTTTTTCTCTGCAAACAGCAGCTCCAGCCAGATGGTCCGGAGAAGATGATTCTGCGCATTCTGCATGAACATCTGCTGAAACGGCATGCCGTCGATGAAAAGCGTTTCATCGACTGGAAAAGCAGGCAAAAACTTGCCCCAAATGTAATCCATAAGTTTTGGAGCGAAAATATCTTCGGTAATTTTCTGGAAGGCTGGTATAGCGTTACCTACATTTGCGGCGGAAACAAGGAGCAAGTCATTGAATTCGGCAAAAAACTGCAGGCGGCATTTGATGAACAGTCAAGATGCTTTCTGTTCGATTCAGGGCATCTATCGTTTCATATCAAAGAAACGAAAATCGAATGTCCCACAGACAATCCTTCTATTGGAATGTATTATGCCATGATCAAATTGAAGCCAAACGCAACATGAAACTCAAGGAACTATTCCTTGATACAAGCCTTTGCCTTTTGGCTTTAGCGAGCCTTTTTTATGCGAGAATGCATATCGTTGATGCGCTCTCTAACTTGCTTGCCTCGTTCATCTTCGCCTGGCGTGAAATCCTTGAGAAGCATTTCCGCCTGTTTGAATATTTTTTCCGCCTGTTCTGCATTGTCCTTTTTCAAAAACAACCCATATTGAATCAAAGTTTCACTTTTATCCAATATAAGATTTTCCGTCAGAAGCTTTTCGGTCGCAGGAACAAGCTTGGAAGCCATTTCAAAGAGCTTCAATCCGTCCTCAAAGCATTTTTTCCGCAAAGCGGAATCTTTAAAATCCTGTCCTTCCATGCTGCGGACAATCGCCGCCAGCCAATAGGCATACGGAGTTGTTGGATCAAAACGCCATGCACGATTGAATTCCTCCATGGCTTTGGCTTTATCACGTTTACGTAAATAATCAGAACCATCCTTAAGTGCCGCGGCTGATAATCGCTGCCGACTTCCAAGCGAATACATTTTTCTTTGCTGATCATAACCCATAGCCTTCTGTTCCGCTTCACTTAACAACATCGGACAAAACGACGCCTGCTCCTGCGCCACCACAGACAAGACGGCAAGCAATCCCAGAAACAACAATTGTTTCATGATGTTATCACCTCTATAATAATATCCTAAAAAATCCATAGAATAATATATGTCTTCATCAGGAGAAAACAATTATTACACAAAGAAAATAGCTATTTTCTAAGTTTTTTGTTTGGGATGGGAATGCAATCGCCTTCGGACGGCAAGGGAGAGGCGCACTCTGTGCGACCGTTTGCGCAACGCGCAAACTCCTCCAAGCCGTCCGTATCGTCAGCAATGTGTTTTTGTCTTATTTCATATACGCCGCTGCAACTTTCCTGAAGGCAGCCACGTATGCCTTCATCTGCTCTTCGCCATAGACAGGATGGACGAAGAAGCTCATCGTGCGATCGGTCAACCAATTAGCGTGTTCGCAGTTGAATTTCGTGTAGTCGATGATGCGTGCCCTCGGGTCGTAGAACGGATAGTTGGCGGAACCAAAGCCACGACGGTCCGCAAACGCCTCTTCCTTATACATTTCCGGCCACAGGACGCTATAGACGGGCACGCCTTCCGCTGTCATCGCCGCAAGGAACTCCTTCATCGTGATGCCTTTTTTGAATTTTTCGATGTTCAGCACGAACGGCGCCCACCAGAAGGCCGACTGCCTTTCCTTTGTATGCAGCGGCGCGGCATAGACCAGCGGATGGTCCTTCAGTTCCTTGATAAGATATTCGCCGTTTTTGATGCGGTTCGGCAAGTTCCACGTATCGAATCGTTTAAGCTCACACAGTCCGACCATGCTCTGCATTTCCGTCATGCGGAAATTGAAGCCGACACGACGATGGATGTACAATTGCTTGCCTTCCATTTCCAATAGGTTCATCTTCGCCTTCACATCGTAGCCGTGGTCGCGGAACGAGCGGAACTCCCACGCCAAATCGTCGTCGTTCGTGACCACCATGCCACCTTCGCCGCCCGTCGTGAAATGTTTGCTCTGGCAGAATGAGAAGCAGCCGACATCGCCTATGGTGCCCGCCTTTTTTCCTTTATAAAGGCCGCCGAAGCACTGTGCGCAGTCTTCGATGACTTTCAGGTTATGCTTGCGGGCGATTTTCATGATGCGATCCATATCCGCGACAATGCCATACAGATGGACGACGACAATCGCCTTTGTGCGTTCGTTGATAAGCGGTTCGATCTTGTCGGGATCGAGGCAGTGGTCGTCGCCACAATCGCAGAAGACAGGCAGCGCGCCTGCCTGACATGCACAGAAACTGGAGGCGATGAAGCTGTAGCTTGTGCAGATGACTTCGTCGCCAGGCCCGATGTTCAGGCCGCCCAATGCAACATGCAAAGCCGCCGTGCCGTTGGTGACGCTGATGGCGTTGCGGATGCCAAGCCATTTCGCCCATGCCGCCTCGAACTCCATGCCGACTTTGCCCGTCCAATAATTGACTTTTCCAGACATCAGGACTTCCGCCACTTTCTTGGCGGTTGATTCCTCAAACGATGGCCAGCCGGGGAACGGCTTGGTGTTCACAGGCTTGCCGCCTTCGATGGCGAGCTTTTCAACGACAGTGCCTTTCGTTGCAACAGCTTTTGTTTTCTTGACAGTGGCCATGGTTGTTCTCCTTTGTTGAAACATACGAACACAAATGGAAATTGCTTATTCTGGCAACACTATTAAATTAATTGCAAAAACGATTTCAATCAACGCCGCCCTATTGTTCAATTTGCTCAAAACATTGTGATTTCTTACGATTATGGACATTGATGACACGATCCGCCCTGTGGTGTCCATCCCGCAAGGCAACATATTCAACGTAGTAACCAGCAGACATCCGCAACTCTCGCCCGGACATCCGCTCGAAATCCTGTGGAATTACCATGACGGCCCCGAAAAGCTCCCTCATGGAGACGTTCATTATGTCCTTCAAATCTCCATCGTCAGGCGGGGCCGCGTGGAGATCGCCTACGAGAACCATACGAAAATCTGCACTCCAGGCGACATCTGGTGGACGGCATGCTGGGAACCACACGCTTATCGTTGCCTGGACCGACGGAATCTCATCATGACCATCAACGTCAATCTCGATGACTTGGGGGAAATCGGCCTTGTCGGAGCCTCCGTCAACTGGCTGGCCCCCTTCTCCATTCCTCCCGAACGACGTTACAATCCAAGAAACGACAAGGAGCGCCAACATATCCAGCAATGGGCTTCACGCATGACGTACTTTTACCGCAAACAACTGCCCAACTGGTTGCCGCAATGTTGGTTGGAACTTCACTGCCTTCTGCTCCACATTCTTCAGCTGACGACAGAAAACGCCATGAATGAAAACGATGGAAGCGGACTGCGCAACCGTCTCGAACGAATCCGCCCCGCCTTGGAACTCGTCCGTACATCTCCCGTTACTCCAGACTTGCAGACCGCCGCATCCGCCTGCCATCTCTCCATCAGTCGATTTTCAGAACTCTTCCGCAACGCCCTCGGCACGAGCTACGGCCATTTCGCCCTTCGTGCACGATTAGGGCATTGTGCATCCGACTTGAGGGATGGCTCGCTCCGCCTGAAGGAAATCGCCGCCCGCCACGGCTTCTGCGACGCCGCCAGCCTGTGCAACGCCTTCCAGCGTGTTTTCCACTGCACGCCAATGGAATTCCTGCGTAGCAGGCAACCATGAGCCTTCTACAATTTGACATTATTTCTTCAACAACTTTTGTTTAAGGCCGTACAAACGTCCCGAGCCTGGTCAACGCCCGATTAGTTATCAGCACATCAAAACCGTGCTTTTTTCCCTGCTCTTCCACAAATTGTTGGAGTTGAGGATTTTTGGGATAATCAACCAAAACAACAAGCAATCCCGCAGCCTGTGCCGCCTTCAAATATTGTATATTTTCTTGAATCTCGCGTTCTTTCTGCTGCCTTTTTCCATTTGTGAAGACATCCTCTGCGCCTATCCCGTCAAGCAACTTCATGTAGCCGCCATCCTCGAAAAGCGCCTGCGCATTCTGTTGTATCACCATGAATTTAGGAGATTTCTGTTTCGACCGCTTGATGATTTCCGCCACAAACTGCTTCATGTCCTCCCGATAGGAACGTTTCGTCTCTTGATTGATTCGGTTATCCTTTCCTTTCTCAAAACATTCATATCCATCGACAATATCCAAATAGACGCCGTCAAATCCCTGCTGGACAATCATGTCCAAATATGCGAACACGATGTCCTGCCAAGCCTTCCGCCAATACCGCACACGATAGTTTCCTTTCCATTCGGGATTCTCGCTCAACAGGAAATCCGGCCGTTTCGCCCCGTTCCAATCCTTCTTCCAATACGGACGATAAGTCTCTGCTTCACCGATAGATAGATATGCAATGACTCGCCGTTTCGCGTCACTCGTCTTCATGGCGGCGATTTCCTGCGGTCGCCACAACCCATCCTTCCCCCCGTCAAAAGTATAGTCCATGACGACCATTTCCCGCCCACTTTCATTGATTTTTTTGACGAACGCCTCTTTGCTCTTTGCAAATTTCTCCGCCTGAAGAATATACGCAAACGATGGCCCCGCCGAAGCCACGGCAACAGCCATACATACCATACAGCATACCATCTTCATCATGGATAAATTCCCTTTGTTTTTTTTTCGCAAAAAAATTTTCCCGCTGTCTAATCGTCTAATCGTCTAATCGTCTCCAATCTCACGTCTCACGTCTCACGTCTCACGTCCTCCCCCCAGAAAAAAGCCGCAGCCGTCTAATCGTCTAATCGTCTAATCGTCTAATCGTCTTCCATCTCCCATCTCCCATCTCACGTCTCACGTCTCACGTCACCTCACCAAAAGCCATCACGCGGCTTGACACATCTCCCATCTCATTACAATATTCTGACAAGCTCCAATTCAAACGTCAGTGTCTTGCCGGCCAACGGATGGTTGCAGTCCACCAACGCCACATCATCCGTCACATTGACGACAATGCCGTCCATGATGTCGTCTTCATCCACCTCATCGTCATCCACATCGTCCTCCGTATCAAGAAGTTCAATCTTCATACCGACTTTCGGCGGCTCGTCGAGCTGCCATTTTTCAGGCGGCACTTCGATGAGCAGATCATCGTCGTAGGGGAAAGCGTTTTCAGGTTTGAGCGTGACAGTCTTCCGTTCGCCCGCCGACATACCCGTCAGAGCTTTTTCCAAGGCTTCCAACACGTCTCCGTTGCCCAAAGTAATCGTTGGCGCGGGACCGCCGTCATGTGTCGTCTCAAGCTGCTTCCCATCTTCGTCACGGCAGATGTAATGGATTTGGATTCTGTCGCCTTTTCGTGCAACGCGTTTGCCTCCGCCTGAATGTGGCGGCGGCGGTACACGGAAATCGTTCCTTCTGGCCATTTTCAAACCCTCCTTTGCTGACACAAACAAGGCTTGCGCAAAACGATTTCGCGCAAGCCTTGTATCAATTATCGCCTTATCGCAAAACGATTACTTGATTTCTTCGCCGACCTGCCAGCGGATGAAACGCTTCACGACCAGTTTCGGAGCGACCTTCGCCAACGTGGTCTTTTCATCGTTGATCCATGGCTGTTCAAGCAGACACGCCGTCGAGAAGAATTTGTTGATTTTTCCGCGGAGGATGCCTTCGAGAATCTTCTCTGGCTTGCCCTTGAGATCGGGCAGTGCTGCGGCGATTTCGCGCTCTTTGTCGATGACGGCCTGCGGAACATCCTTGGAGCTGATGTATGCAGGGGCGTTGGTCGTGATGTGGAGGCAGACGTCCATGGCGAGCTCGTCGGTGTATTCGCCTTCCAAATCAACCATGACACCGTAGAAGGGGCCGCCCTGATGGTGCTTGTATTCCTTGAGGATGCCGTTTGTCGTCCAGCGGACGGCGCGGCGGACTTGCATATTCTCACCGAGCTTGCCGATGAGGAGCTTCATTTCTTCCTGCGTGGCGGCGGCCAGCTTCTCGCTGATGTCGCCGTCGGCGTCCATCGCCATGGCGGTGCGGGCGACGTTCTTGCAGAAATCCTTGAACGCATCGGTGCGGGCGACGAAATCCGTCTCGCAGAGGATTTCGACGGCGACGCCGGTCTTGCCTTCGATCAACGTTTCGACGACGCCTTCGCTGGCGGAACGGCCAGCCTTCTTGTCGGCCTTCGCAATACCGGCCTTGCGCAGATATTCCATGGCGGCTTCCATGTCGCCGTTTGTGGCGACGAGAGCCTTCTTGCAATCCATCAAACCGACTCCGGCCTTCTGGCGGAGTTCATTCACCATTGTAGCGGTAATTGCCATTTTGTTTCTCCTCTTTTGGCGGCCTTCGAGCCGCCTGGCTCATATTTTACGCCGCAAGATTTGGAACACCTTGCGGCACAATTACATCCATTTCGTCGATATTATTTCTCGGCGGCGGCTTCCGCTTCCGCAGGAGCTTCGTCCTTGTCAGCGGTGTTTTCCGAAGCGGAGGTGCTGCGGACTTCGTTCAAGCCGTCTTCAATGGAGGCCGCCATCGTGTCCATGAGGACTTTGATGGAACGCAGCGCGTCATCGTTGCCAGGAACAACGTAGTCAACCAAATCCGGATTGCAGTTGGAATCGACGATGGCGACGACGGGGATGCCAAGACGATGGGCTTCGGCGACGGCGATGTGCTCGCGCGCAACGTCAACGACGATCATCGCATCCGGCAGCTTCGTCATGTCTGCGATGCCGCCCAGAGTCGTCTGCAACTTGGCGAGATCGCGGCGGATGCCGGCGACTTCCTTCTTGGGAAGGTTCTCAAGGCTGCCGTCCGCTTCCTGAGCCTGCAGTTTCTTCATGTATTTGATACGGGTCAAAACGATCTTCTGGTTTGTCAGCGTGCCGCCGAGCCAGCGGTCGCACATGTACGGCATGTTCAGGCGTTCGGCGATTTCGCGGACGCATTCCTGAGCCTGGCGCTTCGCGCCGACGAACAGAATCTGGCCGCCCTTCACGGCGACGTCATGCAGGAAATCGCAGGCGTCCGCCAAACGGTGCATCGTGATGCGCAAGTCAAAAATCGTGATGCCGTTGCGCGTGCCGTAGATGTACGGCTTCATTTTCGGATTCCAGCGACGCGTCTTGTGGCCGAAATGCACGCCCGCGTCCAGCAAACTCATGATCGTGGTCTTTTCCATTCAAAAATTCCTTTTTTCTGTGGACGCTTTCACGCCGTCGCCACAGCTTTCGCCGCTTCCCATGGCCAACTGACGAAACGCCCGTCTTTCCGTGTTTTCTTCTTTTTCAACTCCATCGGGAACATTGGAGCGCCATCCATACAAGATGACAAAATGGATAATATATCCTCTCTTTTGCATTTTCGCCACTTGCCAGACTAAAAATCCGCAATCGTTCACCGTCTTTTTTGCCATTCCATAATTTTCCATTATAATATCCATATATTCTCAACGCATCCATGCACAACAACCATCAAAAGGAGCCTCTTTTCATGACTCAGCTCAGAATCGGCATCATCGGACAAGGTCGAAGCGGACGCAACATCCACGCGGAATTCCTCAAGAACATCCCCGAAAAATTCAAAATCGTCGCCGTCAGCGACTATCTTGCGGACCGTTGCCAACGTGCACGGGACGAATACGGCTGCGAAGCCTACCAAGACTACCGGGAAATGATCAACAACAAGGATTTGAAGCTCGATCTCGTTGTCAATT
This sequence comes from Victivallales bacterium, assembly GCA_017964325.1. The sequence goes on from JAGCSE010000076.1 coordinate 15,245, forward strand.
CGACTTTTAGTGATCTGCACGCCCCCATTTCGAAGGAAATCATGGAAGCGGGCCTCAACGTCCTCTCCGAAAAGCCTTTCGCACAGACCGCCGACCAAGTCCGCGAACTCATCGGCGTCTCGAAGCGCACAGGCCGTCTGCTCGCCGTCTTCCAGCAGTCACGCTTCGCCCCCTATTACCGCCAAATCCAAAAGGTCATCCTTTCGGGAGTCCTCGGCGACATCAAGATGGTAAAAGTCGCTTTCAACGGATTCGCAAGACGTTATGACTGGCAGACACTGCAATGCCATAACGCGGGCGGCCTCTACAACACAGGGCCGCATCCACTCGACCAAGTCCTCGGTTTCATCGGCCGCGACATCATGCCCAACGTCTGGTGCAAGATGGACACCGTCTGCACGCTCGGCGACGCGGAGGATTTCTGCAAGCTGATCCTCTCCTATCCAGGCCGCCCGACCATCGACCTCGAAGTCTGCTCCAACACCAATTTCTCCCCCTATACCTATTTGATTTACGGCACTTACGGCAGTCTCATGGGCAGCATGACCCATATCGACTGGAAATACTACATTCCCGCTGAAGCCCCCGCCATCAAGTTGGAAAAAGACCCGCTGCCAGGCCCGTCCTACTGCTCCGACAAGCTCGTCTTCCACGAAGACCACTGGGATGTCCCGCCAGAAGACAAAGACCTTTTCAACTCCATGGCCGCCCGCTTCTACGACAACCTCTACGACGCCCTCACGACTGGCGCCGCCCTCGCGATCCCGCCAGAGCAAGTCCTCCAGCAGATCGCCATCATCGAAGAATGCCACAAGCAGAACCCGCTGCCAAAGAAATTCTAATTCGAGATGAACGGGAGCAAAGGTCGCACTCTGTGCGACCTTTGCGCAACGCGCAAACTCCGCTGTCTAATCGTCTAACCGTCTCCCGTCTCCCGTCTCCCGTCTAACGTCTTGTCGTCTATCGTCTCCATCACGTCTCACGTCTCACGTCTCACGCCCCCCAAAAAAGCAATCCTGGTTGCTTTTACCTCCCCCAGCAGGTGGGTGCAATGGCGTCGCCAACACGCGGTTTGACATGAGACGCGAGACGCGAACAAAAGACATAAAGACGATAAGACATGGGAGGAAGAGAGTGCATGATGATTATTTGGCTGCGGCTTGACCGCTCCAGGTTATCTGTGTTACCTTTGCCATTGATTATTTCAATTTCTGGGATAATTTCAACAGGAATTGACGGTTGTCCGCCGAAAGATACCGCATGGTCCCCCCCATGCGGTTGAACGTCTTGCAATAGCGCAGATAATAGGCGGGATTGTCCATCGGCGGCTCGCCATCCTTGCTCCAATCCCAACTGCTTTTCGCCAAATCCACCACCAGCATATAGTGGTTGTCGATATGCCGCCCTGCCTGTATTTCCATATTCTGCGACATCGACAGTGATTTCTCGAATATCATCGGCGACATAACTGCCGATCCGACCGATAGATACACGCCGCCTTCCAAATGATGCACCTGCTCCGCGAACGTCAGGAAATCGCGCTCCGCAGCACGACCGATGGCCGCCCCGCAGTTCATCGGATGCGTGTAGATGATGTCGTGCCCAAACATCGGATGGCTCGTGAACGGCACATGCAGACGATAGGCGTTCGCCTGTGCGCTGTACTTTTTATATGGATGCGGAATGGACATCCAGCCAGGCTTCAACTTGAACGTCTCAATCGTCTTCAGTAAATCCGCAGCTCCAGCCGCCCAAGCAGGCTCGTCCGCAACCCGTTTTTTAATCTCTTCTCTAAGCCATTCAGCATCAGGAATCTGCAACCCTTCATGTTCAATCATCGCACCGACCGATTCGCCGTAGCCCAGCCCTTCGTATGCACCGACGACGATCGCCAAGTTGATGTAATATCCCGTCTCCTGCCAGATGCCGAACTGGCCTTGCTTCACATTTGCGCGAACGTCTTCGCTGGACTGCCCCAAAAAGGAAAATTCCCAGTCGTGGATGATGCCCGCGCCGTTTGTCGCAAGATGCGTCAGCCAGCCACGTTCCATCAAATCCACCATAAGCGGGCCAAGACCGTTTTTGATGGAATGCGCCCCGAACGCCATCATGACAGGACGGCCGTTCGCGCGGGCCCTCCGAATCCGCTCCACGACTTCATCCATCAGCGTGTCGTCGATTCCGCAGTCATCCGGCATGGGCGTGTCAAGCCGCACATAGTCCCGTTCGATATAAACTTTGTTATATCGTTCGCTCAATGGCTTGATTTTCAGCAAATGGCGGTCAAATTGTGGATATGGCATTTTTTTCTCCTGATTCCATGTAATTTTTCATGAACGATATTAATGTAACGCCATGTCTTTTGCTTATCAATCACAGCCCTGCCACAAACCATGACCATGCACAAAATCAACATCGCCCCGCTTCTCGTCAACCGTGCGGAAGAAATCGTCAGCGACTTGACGGACCTCTACAAAAAGAAAATCATCGACTCCGTCGCCTTTTCCTTCACGCTCGTTCCGGAAGGCATTCCACCGCTCGACAAGGCAGCCGAATGCGCACGCCGCTTCAAAGTATTCCGTAAGTTGCTGAAAGCCAACAAGGTACCAACGGGCATCCTAATCCAGGCCACGTGGGGCCACGGCTGGGTGCCAGATACTCCCACGGATTTCCAACTGATACGCCGCATCGACGGCAACAGCCAATACACGATGTGCCCCGAAGGCGAACCGTTCCGCGAATACGTCCGCAAGGCCATCATGACCGCAGCAGCCGCCAAGCCTGATTTTTTCATGCTCGACGACGATACGCGTTTCATCACAGGCCGTTCCGCCTGTTTCTGCCCCCTCCACACCGCCCTTTTCAATGAAAAGACGGGCCGCAATCTCACATCGGACCAACTGCGCGAAGCCGTCAAGTCATCCGTCGAGGACGCACATATCATGGATGATATCTTGCAGGAATCCATGAACAAATACGCGCGTCTCATCCGCGATTCCATCGATGCCGTCAATCCCGACATCCCATGCAGCTTCTGCCTCTGCTCACAGGACGTCCGCCACGCGCCCTCCGTCGCGAAAATCCTCGCGGGCAAATCCAACGACACCGTCATCCGCATCAACAACGCCCGCTATCTGCAGGATTCCTTGCGCGGCATCCCCGCATGGCTTCTTTTTACCGCCACGCAAGTCGCTGCATTCGATGATGATGTGACGCTTATCTGTGAACCCGACACCTTCCCCCAGAACCGCTACTCCACCTCCGCTGCCACGCTCCGCATGCACTTGGTCATGTCCGCCCTCGAAGGCTGCAAAGGCGGCAAATTCTGGATTACGCGAATGTCCACCTTCGAGCCCAAATCCGGCAAGGCGTACCGCAAGGCACTTGCAGATGTAAGTCTCCAACTGGAAGCCATCTATGCCATGAAGCCATCATGGCGCGGCATCTGCATCCCCATGCCCCCAAAGCCTGTTTTCAATTATCCAAACAGCCCCACCATCGGCGGCTGGCATGAGACTGTCGGCCGCATGGGCCTCCCATTCCATTTCTCCAAACGCCCCGACGGCCCCGTCGCCCTCTCCGCTTTGCAAGTCAATGTGTTTTCCGATGATGAAATCAAGGAGCTTTTCAATCACAACGTCCTGCTCGACGGCTGCGCGGCTCTCGCCTTGACGAAGCGCGGCCTTTCCGACCTCTGCGGCTGCACGGCCGAACCATGGACATTGGAGCATGTTACATACGAACAGGAAGACGGCCATGAAATCATGCCGTTCAACAACAGCGGCATCGCACTGCTCCGTCCCGCTGACGGAACAACCGTCCTGACAAATCTTTACCATCGCGCGTTCATGTTCGACACCCATCAGCGGAAGCTCGCCCCAGGCGCCGTCCTTTATAAGAAGCCCGACGGCACGTCCGTCATCACCTTCGCCCATGACTACGGCTGGAACGACGGCCTCCGCTCCTTCGGAATGTTCAACGAAACACGCAAACAACTGCTTGCCAAATGCTTCCAAAAGCTCAACGCCGCGCCTGTCTGGTATCCGGAAGATGCGGAAATCCTCTTGAAAGCCGCCGTCCTGCCCGACGGCTCCAAAATCGCTGTCGCCCTCAACATCGGTCTTGACACGTTGGATGACCTCCCGCTCACCGGCCCGTGGACGCAAGCCACGATACCTCAACACCTTTCCACCGACGGAACATGGCAACCAATCGCCGCTGAACGCCATGCAGACAGCGCACTTATCATCAAAAGACAACTGAAGCCTCTGGATTTCATCCTGATTAAATTCTCATAATATCATCTTTCACCTCCATTTAATCATCCCCCCAAAAAAGAGAAACATATCCATGAAACATTTCATTCTAGCCATTTTATTACTCACTGCCACATGCGTTTTCGCCCAAGCCACCGCCAATCGCATTGTCATGAAAGACATCTGTTACCGCGCCGATGAGGAATATACAAATGATTATATAAAAGAAAGATGCGTTCTCGACATCAACGCTCCCGAAAACGCAAAAGACTGTGTTGTCATCGTCTGGTATCATGGCGGCGGTCTCACCGGCGGCTCGAAAAGTGTTCCAACGCAATTCTTCGAACGCAACAAAAAGCAACCTGTCATCGTCTGCGGCATGGGTTACCGACTTGCCAAAAAGAATGGCTGCAAGGTCGTTGACTGCCTTCAAGACGCCGCCGCAGGCTTGGCATGGGTTTTGAAAAACATCCAGAACTATGGCGGCGATCCACAAAAAGTCTTCGTAAGTGGCCATTCTGCAGGAGGTTATCTGACGCTTATGCTTGGCATGGATCCCAGATGGCTCGCGCCCTATGGCTGTTCGCCGTCACAACTCAAGGGACTCATTCCTGAAAGCGGCCAGTGCATCTCGCATTTCACCTATCGCGAGGAGAAGGGCATGAAAAAAACGGACCCGCTTGTCGATGACATGGCTCCCATCTTCTATGCGAAGAATGCCGCGCAAATTCCGCCAATTCTGCTACTTACAGGTGATCGCGAAATGGAGATGCTCGGTCGTTACGAAGAGAACGCCCTGCTCCGCCGTATGTTGCTCATCAACGGCCATAAGGATGTCACGCTTTATGAATTCCAAGGCTATGGTCACAGCATGACCACGCCCGCCATCGACCCGCTCATTAAATTTGTAAACAGATTGTCTAATTTGTAATCCATAAATATTGTTTTCGTAACACTCTGTTCTTCAATAAGATAAGGGAAGACAAAATATGAAGATTTTAGTTTCAGTATGCCTTCTGGCGGCCATCGGGCTGCCTGCGTTTGAAGAAATCAACATCCTCAAAAATGTGAATTTCGAAGGCGACCAAGACATCATGCCAGGCTGCCTTCCATGCTGGAGCGTCGATCAGGCCGCCACGACGAAGGATCCGCTTGTCCTCCTGCCAGGCGAAGGGCCGAATGGAAGCAACGCGATCCGCGTCAATATCGACAAAGGAGAAGTTCTGCGGCAGCCGAATGCGTTTCTTGTTGCGGGAGAACGATATCGGTTCGGAGCCTACATCCGCACAAGCGGCCTGAAGACGCCAAAATCATATCTTTGTGTCTGGAATACAGGCTGGACAAAGGCGATCAATTCCACGGATGTTCCGAATGACACCCATGGCGAATGGGTGAAGGTCGAAGGCGAAGGCGTTTTGGGGGAATCCCCCAACGGCACGTATAATTTCGGCCTGTATGCCAAAACGCCAGTCGGAACAATCGATGTGGCATGCCCTTATCTCATTCCGTTGTCTGAAAAGGCGTTGAAAGGATCGCGAATCGACGATCCAAAGGAGCTTGATCTCAGCCGCATCGTTCCGGTCAATCCGCTGCTGATGAAAATCGATGTGGACGACCCGCAGATGACGTTCTATGTGCCCGGCCAAAAGAACAATGATTTGCCATTAATCGAACTGGGCGTGCGAACGAAAATGGCGGGCGAGGCAAATTTCACGCCGTGGAAATTTTATGGTATAGACAAATCGCGGACGGTCCAGACGAAGCTCGGCAAACTTCCACAGGCGGAAGGGACGATGCAAGTCGCGTTGTTCAAAAAAGATAGCCATGATGTCATTTCGCAGAACGAATACACCATCCGCGCCGTGAAACTGCCGCCGAAAGCCAGTCTGAAACGACTGAACAACATGGTCGGCGAAATTCTGGACACGGAGCTGAAAAACGGCGATGTCACGTTCGTCAATCCACGCGAAGGCTGGGTGTTCATAGGCTTCGACAAACCGTACCGTGGCACGACGGCGAGACTCGACGGCGCAGCGGAACCAGTCGTTTTCTACCGCGACGGCGAGCCGTCGGACACGATGCGGCTTCTGCCGCTCGGCGAACATACGCTCCATATCGAGAACGCGCCTGCGGAGGGCGGTCGCCTCATCATCCGCTCCGTCGCGCAGATCATGCTGTACGCGTTGGACATCGCCCCCAAGCTCGACTACGCTAATTTCCGTTATGACATGGATTTCTGGAAAAAGCATCTCCTCCATTCCGTCAATATCTTCGATACGGAAGTGTGGCTGCCGACAGCGGAGCACCAGCTGGCCGTCGATAAGGAAGTCGCATCGCGCGGCATGAAGATTCTCGGCAGCCATGGAATCTTCCGGAAGGAGAACATCAACGAAATCGACAAATTGGTCGATATCATCCGCAACAATCCGACGTTGCAGCGCAACTGGGGGCTGACGCTGGACGAAATCTCCATCAATGAAAATCCGACGACGATGCTCGCGACATGCGAAGCCCTCTGGAAATTGACGGACCTCGAAAAGCGCGTCTATACATGGTGTTACAGCCGGATTTCCGAAAAGACCTTCAATCCGCGCATCCAGCAGAATCTGCTTTCCGCCTGCTCCAACGTCTCATGCGGCGAAGGAAAAATCTTCCTGGAGACATACGTCGGCACGAAGCGGACGGAAAAAGAGATGGAGGAAAATCTCGAAGGCATACCCGTTCATCTGGACATCGCACGGCGGATGACGCCGGACGCGGCGGAGCGTTTCATGATGCTCATGAGCGGCTATACGACGCCTGAAGTATGGTGCATCAACAACTATCCCGCGGCGGACATCAAAGTGGTTTTCGACCGCTTCTTCAACATTCTCGCGACGGATCCGCGCATGGTCGGTCTCTACGGCATGGGCTGCTATAGCATCTGGCATACGGACGAAGAGATCGTGCGGTGGGTCGGCAAGCTCATGCGCCACTATTGCGTCGAAGGCAAGACGGAATCGTTGGCGGAAAAGTACGGCTTCAACTACATTCCGGGCCATCTGCAGGACGGCGATTTCGAAGAAGGCTTCAAGCATTGGAACGTGGAGGCGGCGGAGCCGGAATCCATTGTCCACAAGACAGTTCCGGGCTACGGCGGCAACAAATACCAGTGGCGGATCGGTCGTGAAGACGGCCTTGGCGACATGGTGGCGCTGTTCACGAAG
>JAGCSE010000077.1 GCA_017964325.1 Victivallales bacterium
GGCGATATGTATGAAGAATACGTCATGCCGTTTGACCAGAAGCTTTTGCAAGAATTCGGCGGAGGCGGCATCCATTTCTGCGGCAAAGGTTCCCATTACGTCGAACATCTTGCACGACTTGAAAAGTTCACGGCCCTAAATCTCTCGCAGCCTGAATACAACGACATGGAGAAGATTTTCAAAAATTCAGTCGATGTCGGCATTCCCATTTTGAGCCTCGCACCACGTGGCATTCCGCAGGATCGTGATCTCCATGGTCTCGTCCACAGCTGGTGACGGCTGATAGACGGGAAGGGCTTATTCCATTATATTATAGAAAATTACCGTCAACCATTTCATTATCAGAACCAAAGGCAAAAACATGGTATCCCCTCTCGCCGGCCAACCCGTTCCGAAACAGCTTATTCTCAATATTCCGGATCTTGTCAGCAGATATTACACGGACACGCCTGATGTCTCTATCCCTGACCAGAAAGTCTCCTTCGGGACGACTGGCCATCGCGGTACGTCGTTGAAGACAAGTTTCAATGACGCCCACATCGCCGCCATCACGCAGGCCATCTGCGACTACCGGAAGACCGCCGGTATCGACGGCCCTCTCTTCCTTGGCATGGACACCCATGCGCTCTCCACACCCGCCCACTCCACGGCCATTGAAGTGCTCGCGGCCAACGGCGTTTTCACACGCATCGCGGCCGATGGCGCCTTCACACCTACGCCTGTCATTTCCCACGCCATCATCTGCTACAACCGCAACAACAAACGCAATCCGGCGGACGGCATTGTCGTGACGCCTTCCCATAATCCGCCGACGGACGGTGGCTTCAAATACAATCCGACGCATGGTGGCCCAGCGGACACTGATGTCACGAAAATCATCGCCGACAAAGCAAATCAATATCTGGCGGACCACAACAAAAACGTCAAACGCATGCCGTTCACCAAGGCGCTTGCCTCTGGTTTCATCGCGCAATATGACTATATGACGCCATATATCAACGACTTAAAGAACGTCGTCGATATGGAGGCCATTGCCAAATCCGGCATTTCCATCGGTGCGGATGCATTGGGCGGAGCAGGGCTCGGCTTCTGGGCACCCATCGCCGAACGCTACGGCCTTAATATTGCGGTCCGCAATGACATTCCGGATCCGACGTTCAAATTCATGTCCGTTGACCACGATGGCAAAATCCGCATGGACTGCTCCTCAAAATACGCCATGACAAGCCTTATCAGCTTGAAGGACAAGTTCGACATCGCTTTCGGCAACGATCCCGATTTCGACCGCCACGGCATCGTGACACCTTCCGCTGGCCTCATGAATCCCAACCACTATCTCGCCGTCGCCATTCAATATCTCTTCAAGACGCGTACGCAATGGCCAGCAGATGCGCAGATCGGCAAGACGCTCGTCAGCAGCTCCATGATCGACCGCGTCGGTGAACTGCTTGGCCGCAAGGTTTGCGAAGTACCTGTCGGTTTCAAATGGTTCGTGCCTGGTCTGAGCACGAAAACCGTCGGTTTCGGCGGCGAAGAAAGCGCAGGAGCTTCCTTCCTGCGTTTCAACGGCGACAGCTGGACGACGGACAAGGATGGCATCATTCTCGCCCTCCTCGCAGCGGAAATCACGGCGACTACTGGACAGGATCCCGCGCAACACTATCAAAAGCTTGTCAAACAGTTCGGAACATACTATTACGAGCGGATCGACTCCCCCGCCACGTCCGAACAGAAGGCGAAAATCACAAGTCTCACGAAAGAGTCGCTTCCGTCCGACATGTTGGCTGGCGACAAGATTGAAGCCGCCTTCACGAACGCGCCAGGCAACGGCGCGTCTATCGGCGGCTTGAAAATCACCACGAAGAACGGTTGGTGCGCCGTCCGTCCGTCGGGCACTGAGAACATCTGCAAACTCTATGCGGAAAGCTTCGTCAGCCCCGACCATTTGAAGCAGATTCAGGCCGAAGGCGCCGCTATTGCGGGACTGTAAGTCTGGTGTAGAAGCGGTGGTCCGCCGTTAGCGTGGTTATAGCGACAGTGTCCAGCCGTCGATTCCAATTCGGCAGACGACATCTGCCGAATTGGACAATGTATAATTGATGAATCTGTAACAGATAATTCTCCTCAAATAGCTCAAAAAGATTTTCGGCTATTTGGGGGAAATAATGGCTAAAAGATTGCATTTTTGATTCGCTCGTGAAATTCACGCCCATCTTGTGGACGTGAGCGGGGATCATGCGAAAGAGCAGACGCGAGAACTTCATATATTTCATGCGGACCTCGCCAATCGTTTTCCGTCACAATTCCAGTAGGATGACGTTTCGTGGCAGCGAACCAAATCACAGACGCAAGTTGGAATACATCAGAGGCTTTTGTAATTTCATCATTGTTTCCAATTACACGATTCATAGATTCAGGTGACATCCAATAGACAGGCCCAACTTTTTCATTATCCAAGGTTATATCCACGTTGTGTTCATCAGGAGTAAGAAACTTACAAAGACCAAAATCGGCAAGCATCCACATATCACTGCGGATCAAGATATTTTCTGGCTTGATGTTGCGATGGATAACTTTAGTATTTGATGTATGTAGTCAGTTTCCATCATCTTGTGGAGGATGATGGAAACTTAAGCTTTGATCACCCCTGCAACCACGCCTAAATATCCTTGAGTTTAAACACATTATGGCTGCTCAATGAACAAGTGGGCAATATCTTCTATTCTTGTATCTTGGTCATGTGTGAAACATATTACCTTTTCCAAAAAGAGTGACAGTATTTCAGCATTCAAGGCAATGTCTTACGTCTTAACAATGAGCATCTTGATTTCACGGATGTTTGATAGAAGTGTAATATCACTTTGTCTTATTTAAAATGCCTCAAACTTTTTCATCTCTATGTGGTTCATTTATCATAGTACTA
>JAGCSE010000078.1 GCA_017964325.1 Victivallales bacterium
ATCATTAATTGCCCACAACGCCATCTGCACTAAGAACTTCTCATGGTATTATCCAAGCCGTCCCCACATACAGTTGGACTGATGGCCGCCCCATGCAATCGGACTGCCGAAATATGCCACCTTCCCCTTGCCGTATTTGCCCAAGACCAACGCAGGAAACTCGCTGCCAGCATCGGACATGCCCGGTCCTGAAACGAAATTCAATACCACTTGTGCATCATCCTTCGGCACAACACGTTGCAACGCGCCGACGCTCTGGTAACTTTCCGGATACCACGGCAGCCCTTTTGTGATTTCATGTTCGCCGACCGCCTTCAACTGGAAGCGGTAATCATCCTGGACCATGAATTCCAATGTGCCATCGCGTGGATTCAGCGCATACGTGTTGCTTTCGCCATAAATATATTTAATAGGAAGCAGGTCGGACAATTCGAACTGGCGGAAATCAATCATGCCCGTCACGATAACTGCACCGCCCTTTCGTGCAAAGTCTTCCAGTTTCCGCAACAATTTGATGTTGATCCTACGGGACGCAAGAATCACCAACTGCAGTTTTGCCCAGTCAAGCTCTGAACCGTCTTCCATGGCGGAGGACAGCGACATACTGATGCCCGTGTCCCGCAGATAATCCGTCGCGAACTTCGTGCTCATGTTGTGCTTCCAGTTCCCGTCGTCGTCTTTGCTTGTTTCCGACAGAATCACGCCCTTCACTTCCTTTTTCAAATGGCTCTCCCATCTTGTACGGTTGTCATTGCCCATATACAGGCGATAATGGCCGTCCGCAGATGCAAGTATCTCATTGAGATTGTCAGCAGCCGACACATAGATGTGCATTTCGACAATCTCCGCGTCCTCCAATCCTTTCGCAAGTTCGATTGTGAACGTTCCGGGCTTCACGGGCGAAATCTCCTCTTCGTTCATGGAACAGCTGAACGTCTGCCTCACGTTGTTGGCGGAAATTGTTCCGAACAAGCTCAAATCACCCTTCATGGCCTTGAACGGCAGGAAACGGACGGTCAAAAGTTTCGAACGGTCAACTGTTTTTTCCTTGCCATTGATTCTTTTCCACGTCTTAATCCAGTCCAGCATGCCGCCTTCGCCACACGCCTTCACGCTCGTCAGGCCGTTGCCGACGCCGCGGTTCGTGTTCCAGGCCACTTTATCCCCGCCTTTGATGTCAAACACCATGAACGGTTCGTAGGAGTATGTCATGTCGCAGTTCCACATGCGGAAGAACTCCGGCTTGCGGTCAACCGTCGTCAAAAAGACATCCCTCGATGTATAATTCCCGCAGGCATGCCAGTTGCCGCCGACTTCGTCGTGGCTTTTGGCTCCCCAATAATAGGCAGGGCGCGTGGCACGGATGGAACTGCGTTCCACATCGATTAAATCCTTCGGGAACGGCGAACTTTTGACCGTCGGCGGGCAGAGTGGAATGACGCTCCAGCAACTACCGTCCAACAAGCCGTTTGTCCTACCCTGCGAGAAGAAGCCATGCGTGTAGAACGATGTCGAAAATTCCTTTTCGCCTGTATTCGCCAGTTCACGATGGGTGCGCAGGACAGATTCGCCGTCCATGAGCGTCAGGACTTTCGTATAGGCGCAGCCATAGCCCAACTCCGTGTCGATGGCGTGCCTGAATGTCAGCCGCCAGCCTTTTGCAGGAGCCGTCACATCCTTTCCAACCGCCTTCCATTCGCCGTCCGCAAAGATTTCCTCCTTCATGCCCCATGCAGGTATCTTCATGTCCTTCAACGTATTGCGGAAGCACAGGCCGGGGCCGATCCCCGTGCCGACGGACGGTTTCATCGCTTCATAGAAGCCAGGCTCGACCTCCCGCATGCGCTCCGTGATTTCAAATTCCTCCGGAATGCCGTGGCGGTGTTCGCCCTGCGTGATGTCGTTGATGAACCACTTGCGGTTCGTCGGCTTGAAGATCATGTTGTAGATCCAGCCGCCACGCGCGAAACGTTCGCCGTATTTGTAAGGCACTTTCCGACCGTCTGGCAGTTCGACCGGATCCGGAATGACTTTCGGCATTTCGCCCGTCATGACAATGACTTGCAGATATTCGTTCTCCAGAATCACTTCGGGCAGACCATCGCCGTCCACATCCTCGTACTGCCTGCTCACACCCTGTGCCATCAGCCCGCAGACCATCATCAACACCACTGTCATTGCAATTGTTTTCTTCAACATGGCAAAATCCTCTTGCTATTATTTATGGTATAAACATCAACCACACATAAATATAGCAGGTCATTCATCAAAGCAAAATGATTCTGGACATTTCATCGAAAAATGACAATCTCCATAAAAAATTAGTCTTTTCTAACTTTTTTCATGAAAAAAACCTATTTTCTCTTCAAAACCATTTGCAAAAGTCATTTCAACCTATATTTTAAACATTGTTCCCTCAAAAATTAGGTTAACCTAATTTCGGATGGAACAAAAGAGAGTCCTTGCTCTTTTCAAAGGTTTTGAAAATTAGGTTTGGCTGACCTCAAGGCTTTTCCCGACTTGTTTTGTTCTCTTTTTCTTATATAAACCATAAAATCGCTAAAAGTTAGCCAAGCCTATTTTCAAAACCTCCTCTCTCTTTTCTTCTGAAGCCAAATACTGAGTTGCCATATTTTTTCACCCACCCAGCCCACCTTTCCCGGATCATAATTTCCTGCATAACAGAATATTAGATATCAAATTATTTCCGCTGTTGCCAGAATTTTTATGTAACGCCATTGACACGAATATGATGTTGAGGAGCATTCTGTCAATCATATAAAATGCCATGCGCACACAGAAAAGCATCTGCATCAGCAGCCGGAGAATCTCTCCTCACATGACCATGAGCGTTGCGCCATCTGCCAGAACGCATTCAACCACGCTTTCGCCGCACGTCAGTTAGATTACAAGACAACGTCGGAGAAAGCCATTTCCTATGTCATCTAGTCTCCCATGTGCGAATTTTTTGCCTGCATGGAGGTGGTCTTGCCGTGGTCTTTCACTTCGATCTGCCTGGCAATCAGTGCATTATCGTCTTTGCCTGTGCACTGCTGACACTTGCGTTGTTTTATAGACGATTCATCCGCCGTGTATGATGAATTATCCTGTCGCCTTCCCATGCATTGAAAATCTTCTACATGGGAAGGCTACATTACCCCCTGCCCCAATTCACTTCTCCCGTCACAGTCGTCACATTCATCAGCAGAATTTCAGCAGAGCCTCCCGCCCACTCATGCCAATCGTGACGCCTAATTCGGTTGCGGCGGCGGAAACCGCTTTCACCGAAGCCGACATCATGTCATCGTAATTCTTGACACCAGAGACGACCGCCAAGGCATCACCTGTCTTATCTGCCGTCGCAACAGACAGATAGCCACAGCCAAGCAAGCCCTTGCGCCCGCGAATCATCAAAACCACACTATGTTCAGTAGGAAACGATATCGCCTCAAACTCCTGCCCGTCTATTGTCACTTTGTCCATTGATTCTGCTCCTATCAGTTATTTTAAATAAAATCAATCATTTCCTTGTCTTTTCGCAAAGATTTTCCTGCTGTCTAATCGTCTAATCGTCTCCCGTTTAACGTTTTACCGTCTATCGTCTCCGCTTATCTCATGTCTCATGTCTCATGTCCCCAGTAGAAGGCGCAATGGCGTCGCCATTGCGCGGTTTGACATGAAACGCGAGCTTGGGTTGCGGCTTGGCCGCTCCATGCAAAAATCTGATTTATCTGCGTAATCTGCGGTGTCGTAATTTCCTTCATCATCCTGTGATGCCGACAGCGGCGTTGTCACGTCCTGCCAACCGTGCAAACCACTCGAAGCTATGCGCAGGAAATTGTTCATGGCCACCGTCAAAGACATCGAAATAAACATGCTCATTTCCAGTGGCTTCCAACTTTGACACAAAATCTGCCGAATGACGGTACGGAACAGTGTCGTCATGCCGACCATGATGGATGGAGACGGCCATGTCCCTCAGTTTTTCAACTCCCGTCACTGGCGAACGAGCGGCATATTCTTTTGCCATCTTTTCCGGTGAACCGCCGAGACACGCCTCCATATCAAGATAGTAATGTTGTTGCGTTTCAATAAGAAAGCGATGCCATGCCGTCAAATCACTGACGGGGCACCAAGCATCGACAGCACGGAAAAGCGACGGCTCATCCTCCGCCGTCAAAAGCGCTACATGGCCACCGCCCGAACAACCAAGCAAAAAGATGTTCTGCTTGTCAATAATAGATTCAGCACAAACATCTCTTACAGAGTCAATTACATCCTGCCTGGCAAGTCGGCTACCACAGGCTTCATATTTTAAGGGATTCGTCGCGAGATTCGGACCGCGAAACTCTGGCAGCAGCAGCGCCCAGCCATATTGTTTGCACAACGGCAGATAAGTCTCCTGCTGATTGAAACGGTCATAGCTCCACGTATGAAATCCAACAACCAGCGGGACGGGACGATCAGTCTGCGGATGGTAATAAAGCGAAGGCTGAAGCGTCCCGTCCAACGATGAACGAACCAAAATCTCTTTCAATTCACAATTCATAATGCGCAATTTTTTATTTTAATATACTCTATTCTAAGTATATTGACAAAAAAAGCGAGGAACGGTCAAGCCGCAACCCAAGCTCGCGTCTAATGTCAAACCGCTGATGGCGACGCCATTGCGTCCTCCTGCTGGGGAGAGGTAAAAGCAATCAGGATTGCTTTTGGGGAGTGGGCGTGAGACGTGAGACAAGCGGAGACGATAGACGGCAAGACATTGGACGGAAGACAATTAGACGATTAGACAACATGAAAATCTTTGTGAAAAACAAGAAAATGAACGATAGTAGTATGGGGAGTTTGCGCATTGCGCAAATGGTCGCACAGAATGCGCCCCTTACTCATTACGAATTACGAATTATGAATTGTGAATTGTTAATTGTTAATTGTTAATTGTTAATTGTTAATTGTTAATTGTTAATTGTTAATTGTTAATTGTTAATTGTTAATTGTTAATTGTTAATTGTTAATTGTTAATTATTCACTAAAGAGCCACGTGGAGAGATAGCGTTCGCCTGTGTCAGGCAGCAACGCCACAATCCGCTTGCCCGCGAATTCAGGCTGCTTGGACAGTTCCAACGCCGCGTAAAGTGCTGCGCCAGAGCTGATTCCTACGAGCAATCCTTCCTGTGCGGCTGCCGCACGAGCCGTCGCTCCTGCATTTTCAGACGAAACGCCGATCACTTTCGTGATAATGCCAGTGTTCAGAACTTTCGGAACAAAACCAGCACCGATTCCCTGAATCTTGTGCGGACCAGGCTTGCCACCTGCCAGAACTGGACTCGTATCTGGTTCCACTGCAAAGATTTTCACATCGGGATTCTTTTCCTTCAGATATTCCGCCACACCTGTCAGCGTACCGCCAGTGCCAACGCCCGCGACAAACGCATCGACCTTTCCGTCAGCATCCGCCCAGATTTCCGGCCCCGTGTGGCTCTTGTGATACGCAGGATTCGCGGGATTCTCGAACTGCTGCGGAATGAACGAGCCTGGATTCTGCGACTGCAATTCCAATGCCTTCTCAATCGCGCCTTTCATGCCCTTCGCGCCTTCCGTCAGTACGATTTCCGCCCCGTAGGCCTGCGCCAATTTGCGCCGTTCAATGCTCATCGTTTCGGGCATCGTCAAAATCAGATGATACCCCTTGACGGCCGACACAAATGCCAGACCGATTCCCGTGTTGCCGCTCGTCGGCTCGATGATCAACGCGCCTGGCTTCAATTTCCCTTCCTTCTCCGCCGCCTCAATCATCGCAAATGCAATTCTATCCTTCACGGAACTGCCCGGATTGAACGACTCCACCTTCACGACGACTTCCGCCTGACCCTTGTTCAGCTTGTTGATACGAACCAGCGGCGTGTTTCCAATCTTTTCAAGAATGTTTGATGCAATACTCATGTCATGACTCCTTTTGTTTTTGGTTTATAAGCTCTTACTCATGATTTCATCAAATGACTAGCAATTAAGTTGTGTTTCAATGATACAAGATACATTCGTTTTAGAAAATGTCAAATCATTCCAATAAAAAAATCTACTTTTTTAGTTGTCATTTTGA
The DNA here is from genome assembly GCA_017964325.1 of Victivallales bacterium. Next base: position 6,104 of record JAGCSE010000078.1, read on the forward strand.
TTTTTTCTTGCTACAACACACATATTTGCAGTTATAACTCATTTATTTTCTGATTATTATGGAATAATTCTAATTCCACCCCAAAATATTACTTTTTTTTTGAGATTGACATCCCTTCATTGCATCTTCTCCGAACATGGGAAATAAAAAAGGCTGTTGCCTTTGCAACAGCCTCTATTATAATCTGGTGGTAGGGCTTGGATTCGAACCAAGGAATGCATGGCAAGCAGATTTACAGTCTGCCCTCGTTGACCGCTTGAGTACCCTACCAAAAAATTGGTGGTAGGGCTTGGATTCGAACCAAGGAATGCATGGCAAGCAGATTTACAGTCTGCCCTCGTTGACCGCTTGAGTACCCTACCATTTGGGAAAACACTATATAAATTAGCGCAAAATCCAGATTCTTCAAGCAAACAGGCGTTTTTTTTGTGAAAAAGGGTATATTATTGGTTTGACTTGAGAGAAAAAATAGGAGCATTGCCATGAAAGTACCACGCAGAAAACCGCTGAACGCCAAAATCGGTGTCATGAGCATCGGACTCGATACATATTGGAAGCAGTTCGACGGCCTGCTTGACGACTTGATGAAAAAGACCGATATCTTCAAGCGGAAAGTCACGGCACTGAATGCGGAAATCGTTGATTTCGGCATGATTGACAATTCGCAAAAGGCATACGCGGCTCTGCCGCAAATTCTGTCGGCGGATTTGGACCTGCTGTTCGTCGATATGGTGACGTACGGAACGAGCGGGACGTTCGGCGTCATCGCGAAATCCATCTCCTGCCCCATCGTTCTCGTGGCGTTGCAGCCGATGGCGGCGATGGACTATGAACACGGCACGACCTATATGCAGTTGTGTAACGATGATTTCTGCTCCGTGCCTGAATTCACTGGCGTTGCAATGCGGCTTGGCCGCCCCGTACCGCCAGTCATCATCGGACAACTGGAAGGCGATGATGTAGCAGATGCGGAAATCGCTGAATGGGTGTCGGTTGCACATGTCCGGCATGACCTGCACAAGGCACGTCTCGGCTTGATGGGACATGTTCTGGACACAATGCTGGACATGCAGGCGGATCCGACTGCGGTGACCGCCGCGTTCGGTGCGCATGTCGTTCCATGCGAAGCAGATGAAATCATGCGCCATTTCAAGCCGCTGACTGGCGGTGAACCGTCCGTCACAACGATGAAACAGCGGATTCTGGAATTTTTCGACACGCCTGATCCAGTCTCCGACCCGTTGACCAAGAAATTGACAGACGCGGATCTGGACATGGCGGCACGTGCCGCCGTCGCCTTGGAGCGGTTTGTGGAAGCCAAACAATTGGATGGATTTGCGTATTACTATGAAGCGGAGGAAGGGAGCGAGATGCGGAGGCTGGTGACGAATTTCATCGTCGGCAACTCGCTTTTGACTGGCGCGGGCTTTCCGATGTGCGGCGAATACGACATCAAGACCTGCATTGCGATGCTCATCATGGATCGACTAGACATCGGCGGCAGTTTTGCGGAGTTCCATCCCATTGATTTCGTGCGAGATACTGTGCTGGTTGGCCATGACGGCCCGCACCATCTGAACATCGCGGACCGCCGCCCCGTCGTGCGCAGCCTGAAGAAATACCATGGCAAGCCTGGAACAGGCGCCGGCGTGGAATTCAATATCCAGACTGGCCCGATCACATTGTTGAGCATCGGTGTGAAAGCGGACGGCAAATTCAAGATGGTAATCGGTGAAGGCGAGTCCATGCCTGGTCCGATTCCACCGACAGGCAATACGAACACGCATGGCAAGTTCCAACCAGACGTACGGACATTCCTAAAACGTTGGGTAGCGGAAGGCCCGACCCACCATTTTGCATTAGGCGTTGGACATCATGCCGATGCGATCGCCAAAGTCGCGGAATCATTCGGCGTGGAATACGCCATCATTCGCTGAACAGACAATTTACGCTGATATAAATCATTTGCTGGATTTTTTCTCCCTATACCATATAATAAAAGGAACAAAACATGGACAAAGAAAACACATTGTATCTGGATTTGAAAGATGGGCGCGTCGTCATTGAAATGCTGCCGCAGGTGGCTCCGAAGCATGTCGCACGCATCAAAGAATTGGTTCGCCAAGGTTTCTATGACGGCATCGTCTTCCATCGCGTCATCGACGGTTTCATGGCCCAGACCGGCGACCCGCTCGGCACGGGAATGGGCGGCAGCGGCAAAAAACTCTCGGCGGAATTCAATAACGAACCCCACGTGCGCGGAACAGTTTCCATGGCTCGCGCCATGGATCCAAATTCGGCGGACAGCCAGTTCTTCATCTGCTTCAAGGATGCGTTGTTCCTTGACCATCAATATACTGTATGGGGCAGAGTCACCAGCGGCATGGAATTTGTCGATAATATCCAAAAAGGCGATCCCAACAGGAACGGCGTGGTACGTAAACCAGACAAAATCGTGAAAATGCAGGTCGCCGCAGACGTGGATAAATAATTCCTTAATAACATTATACAAAAATTCTTCAACGAAACGGCTTATTGTCATGCAACTTGAATAATCAGAATCAAGCTTAAGAACACCATCATGTTGAAAAAAATCTTTTGCCTATTGATTTTCACATCCTTGCTACTTCTTGCGGACTCCGTCAAATACATTGCGCATCGTGGCGACTACATCGATGCTCCCGAAGGAACGGCCGCAGCATACCGTTTCGCCGTCGAACGACATTACGACATCATGAAAATGGATGTCCAGAAGACGAAAGACGGCGTCATTGTCATGTCGCATGACGACAATCTAAAGCGCACGATGGACTGGGACGTGAAAATCAAGGATGTCACGTATGAAGAAATCCTCAAGCATGGTCCGTTCAAGCCCGTAGGCAAATACAAAGATGAACACATCGTCACGTTTAAGGAGGCGCTTGACATCGCGAAAGCGCTTCCGGAAATCTGGATCGACACAAAGCATTTCGATGCTGATTTCATGGAGGAAGTCCTCCAACAGGCAAAAGAAGCAGGCGTCACGGAAAAGCGTATCATGATTGCGACGTTCAACAAGCCAGCCATCCTGTACATGCAGAAAAAGCACCCCGACATCCGCCGCGTCCTACATGTCTCCATCACGTTGGATAAGGAGCGAAACGTGTTCACGACATCCGCCAGCAAGGGCGGCAAGGTGGAATGCGCCACAATGGACGATATCGTGGCGGAGATCATCGCAGCCAAGGAGCGATTGGGGCTGTATGGCGTGAACATTCCAGCAGCGAACGGATTCGTCACGGCGGATGTTATCAAAAAGCTGCATGATTCGGGGCTATGGATTTCTATTTGGTATGTCAACAAGCCGGAAATCGCGGAAAAGTTCCGTACGGCGGGAGCGGACGCTTTCGTCACCCGTGGAGCAGACAAAATTCGAATTAATGACTAACCTACTGTGCTGGCCATACTTAATTTGATTAAAGACTGTATGCTTCAGCAAAAACTGCCGCCGCACGGCGCCGGGAGTCCGTCGCGAAGCGGCACCGCACGGAGTACGACATAATCGTACCCCCGCGCAAGCACCCGAATTGGTATTATTTATGGTAAAAATAGTGATTTCGCCACAAAAAAATGACAAAATTACAAAAAATGTCACTTTATTACTCGACTTTTTGGAATTTGGCATTACAGTATCTCTTCATACACCTCGAAATCCGTTTCCCGACAGTCGAAACACAAAAACAACCTTGGTGAAACAAACATGAAATCCATCAAAAAACTCATCGGCGCCGCCTGTTCTGCGGCAACTCTCGCCCTCACCCTCACCACTGCCAATGTGCAAGGCTCAGGCTTCAGCATCCTCGAACAATCCACCGCAGGACTCGGTCGCTCCCTCGCAGGCATGACTTGTGACATCAACGAACCGTCCGCCATTTTCTTCAACCCATCCCTTTCCGCATGGCATGACACCCCCGCCATCAATCTCGGCGGCAACTGGCTCCATGTCTCCGCAAAAGCCCACCGCAATTCCAAAAATACAGCGGACGGCGACTGCGGAAACGATGGCGGCGGCTGGAGCCATGTCCCGAATCTCGACATCGTCTATCCTGTGACGGAAACCATCTCGCTCGGCTTCGCATTCTCCGCAACTTCCGGAACCGCAACGAAATGGAACCCCAAATGGGTCGGCAGATATCAGTCCATCGACACAGAGCTGGCCGTCGTCGAAGCCACCCCCTCCATCTCTTGGCAAGTTCTCGACAACCTGTCCATCGGTGCGGGCCTTATCGTACAGTATGCAACCATCGAAATGACTCGTGACAACTATCCTGTCGGCCGCCTGAAACTCAAAGGCGACTCCGCTGCGTTGGGATACATCGCAGGTTTGACCTATAAGCCATTGGAAAACACACGTTTGGGACTCAGCTACCGTTCTCGCATGACACAGGAACTCGAACTCGACGGCCGCCTCACAGGCACGCCTTACGGCACGCTCAAAGGCAGTGCGGACGCTGATTTCGACCTCCCCGCCGTCGCCAGTTTCGGCATCTGCCAGACCATTACCGACAAATGGGACATCATGATGGACATCAGTTGGACGAAAGCTTCCGTTTTCGATGAACTTTCCGTCACTTTCGACAAGAATTCAAAGCTTGGCAAAATCGCATACGCCACCACCGGCTCCTACACGCAGACCCAGACCATGAAATGGAAAGACACCTGGCGTTTCGCTATCGGTACGGAATACAAGATCACCGACAAGTGGACCGCTCGCTGCGGCACCGCCTTCGACCGCGCTCCTGTTGCAGATCCCGAACTCCGCCCCTCCTCTTTGCCCGACCTCAACCGCTACTGGTTCAGCTGCGGCGTATCCTACCAGTGGAACGAACACCTCCGCTTCGACGCAGGTTATGTCCGCCTCCTCTTCGAAAAGGGCGAATGGCGCATGGATATGCCCGACGGCTCAACCGCCAGCTGCCAAATGTCCTGCACCACTGACATCTTCACCTACGCCATCACATACACGTTCTAATTGATTCAGCACAACACTATAAAGAAAGAGGCTATCGGTATAATGCGACAGCCTCTTTCTTTATCTTGACACGAGACATGAGTTTTTATCACATTCATCTCAAATTGATATGGCGCGCGAGCGCACCATTGAAAACGGTAGGCAAGTAATCAAATTATATATTGGCAGCACAGTAAACGCCCATCTGGCTCTGTTCCAGCGTCCAATAGATGCCGCGTTTTTCGACAAGTTCCGCGTGTTTTCCCTGTTCGGCGATGCGGCCTCCGTCCATGACCATGATGGAATCGGCGTCGCGAATCGTCGAAAGACGATGCGCAATGACGATGCACGTCCGCCCTTTCATCAATTGAACCATTGCACGCTGGATTAAAAGCTCCGTTCGCGTATCCACGCTGGAAGTCGCTTCGTCCAGAATTAAAATCGGCGGATCAGCCAAAATGGCGCGCGTGATGGAAAGCAACTGGCGCTGACCTTGACTCAAGTTGCCACCGTTCTCACTCAAAACCGTGTCGTAACCATCTGGCATACGCTGAATAAACAAATCCGCACCGCTCAATTTCGCGGCGGCAACGACTTCGTCATCGGTCGCGTCAAGCCGTCCGAAACGGATGTTGTCGCGCATGCTTCCGCTGAACAACTGCGTCTCCTGCAAGACCATCGCTATCGAACGGCGGACATCGCGCCGTGGTATATCCGTCAAATCCTTTCCGTCCAACAAGATACGCCCTGATTGTATATTGTAGAACCGCATGAGCAGACTGGCGACGGTCGTCTTGCCGGCTCCAGTCGTGCCGACCAACGCAATCTTCTGGCCTGGAAGGACATGGGATGAAAATCCCTTGAGAACAGGCTCGCCCGCCTTGTAGGCGAACTCCACGTTGTCGAAAACGATGTCGCCACGAATATCGTCCAATCGGCCCGACGGCTTCACGGGCTCCTCTTCTGTCTCGTCCAAAACAGTGAACACGCGTTCCGCACCTGCCAACGCAGATTGGATTTCATTGTATTGGTTCGCGATCTCCGAAACAGGACGCGTGAACTGCCGTGAATACTGAATGAACGCCGCGATCACGCCCACGGAAATAGAGCCTCGGCTCACCAGCCAGCCGCCGCAGCCCGCCAGCAAGGCATAGCCAATGTTGTTCAAAAATGACATCAGTGGCCAGACGGCCCCCATGAGGAAACGCGTCCTCAACCAGACACGGCACAATTCACGGTTCAAGACAGTGAAATCCTCCATCGCCTGCTTCTCATGGTTGAACGCCTTCACCGTCTTGCGGGCGGACACGACCTCTTCCACATGGCCGTTCAGCAGCCCGACCATTGTCTGCTGCGCCAAAAAACTGGAACGGATTTTCTTCGAGGCGAATTTCGTCAGGAAAAAGCTGCCTGGAATCGTCAGCAATGTCACAACCGTCAGTGTTGGACTCATTTTCAGCATGACGAACAACGAGCCGATGACCGTGATGAGACTGCCGATGAAATTGACGACGCCGCGGGACAATACTTGCGCGACGACTTCGATATCATTCGTCGCACGGCTGAGCACTTCCCCATGGGAATGCGTGTCAAAATACGTCAATGGAAGCAGTTGCAGTTTCATGAACAGTTTTTGGCGAAGCAACCGCACCGTGTCCTGCGCGATTTTCGCACTCGTCCATCCCTGCAGAAACTGCACCAGCGAATTGAATCCATAGACAAATGCCATCAGACAAATGATTGTCAGTAGGCGTTGCATATCAACCAATACGCCGTTGATTGAAACTTTTAATGAATCAACCGCCTGTCCTAACAGCCATGGACTCGCTAAATTCAGCAACGTTCCTAAAATCACAAGTATCGCCACCGCAATCATCAACGGCAGACGACCACGCAGGAAGCCCAGCAGACGGAAGAATGTCGCCTTGCTGTCATGAGCCTGCTCCAGCTGTCGATGCCAGCCGCCTGGACCATGGCCGCCGCCCTGCGGTTTGCCGTTGTTCAGCTTCAACGCCGCCAACGCCGCCAGCCGTTCAGGCAGGACAACGCCGTTGACCGTCGTTTTCTTCTCTTCCTGCTTCTTGTTTTCCATCTTGCGTTCAATAATTCATGACCACCATCTGATGGCATGTAAAACGGTCGATTTTGATGACGACGCGCCCTTGCCCGTCTTTTTCAAGCGGAAGCGCAACCCCTTGCGGTTCAAGCGTAATCGACTTCACGTCCTTCGGTGTCTTCACGGCGACCTGCACATCAACCAGCGGATTCAAATCTTCGATGACCTCAATCATGCCGCGGCTTGTCACGCCGTTGACATTGATGTTGCCGCCACGCGCAACTGTATTGGCATAAAGGAGATGCAGCACGTAACGTTTGTTTTCTGGCTGATTCATGAGATTCAACCGAGCCGTCGAAGGCAGATTCGTCTCGATGGAATTGTTCTCCGCGAGCATCATACGGACGGCTTTCCGCAGAAACTCCGCCATCGGCACGCTTCCCCAACCACGGTAGATGCTGAAGACAGGATGCGCCAAATACATGATCGGCCCTTTTGTGACACCAGCCGCAAATCCCGACGCCTCAAGGCGATACGGCGTATGCTGATGGCTGCAGAAATGCTGGTAGTCCGTGCGGTTGAAATACGTGTCATGCACGTCGCCCAAGCTCTTGCCGTCCTTCACTTTCACACGGTAGCTCGGCAGATACATGACCATCGGACTCTTGACGCCGTCTGGACCGACGGATTCATCCAAACGGACATAATCTGGACGATACGGGCTGGGTCCTTTGCACTCGGCGCCAACATCGAACAAGAACTTGCCGTCGTCTCCAATGCCGCTCCTGCCGCTGAGCAATAGATGGCCACCACGTCCCAAATATGTATCCAGACGTTTCTTGAGCTTGTTGTCGATGTGGATGTCATCAGGCAGAATCAAAAGCTTGTATTTCTTGAAATCAGCCTCCAAGTCTATGACGTCGAAGAGGAAATGACCTTCCAACAGAATGCGGCCCGCTCCGATGTCGCCTGGAATGTCCCGTGCGCTCGATGCGTTGACGGCGGCCGCCGTCAGCAGTCCGATTTCCGCCACGTTTTCGACGTTGTCGCACCACGGTTCCTTTTCCTCGACTTCAGCATACGCCTGTCCGATAAGATGATACGTGCTTTCATCCAACTTGCCGGACGGATGGAGCTGGTCGCCGACGCTGCATTTCGCTCCGAAAGCGAGCATCGCGGCGCATTCGTAGCGAAGCGCGTTCGGATGTTTGAAACCGCCGAATTCGCCCCATGTCGTATGGAACTTGCCCGTCATGCCCAAAAAGTCGAAATCCAGTGTCTTCACGTACTTTGCGGAGAGCGGGAAATGGTCGTAGCCCCACCCGCCCGTCGGCAGCGACTCCAATTCCAAATGCGTGAAATAGTTTTTCAACTGCGAACGGCGTCCAGGCGTCACATGGCCTGAATTGTGGAAGACGGGCATGTCCGGATTTTCGAACGTCGCCGCCGCCGTCGTCATCTGGTAGTAGCGCTCCAAAGCGAGTTCGGAACAGCGCTGGCGGTCTTTTTGGACATTCGGATTCAGGCCGTTCTCGCGCATGACTTCCAGGCAGTACGGACAGCAGCATTCAGGCTGTGAAATGATGTCGAGAAAGATGCCGTCGCAGTTAGGGAACAGATGAACGGTCTCCTTGATTTGTTCACATAAATAGTCGGTATAAGGTGAGTTAAAACAGACACGATGGAAGCCTGCCTTCAACGGGCTTGCAACGGACGTGTTCAGCGTGTTCGGATCGATGAAGACGCACTGCCATTCGGGATGCTCGTCCAGAATCATGCAGTCCAGCCCTGCGGAAATGTAAATGGGCACGTTGACGTCGATTTCCTTGCAGGCGTCGAATTGCGCTCTCAACAGATCGAAACTCAGCTTCGGATGGAGGCGGCCTTTTTCCGTAAAGTGGTAATGCCAGCCATGATGGCACTTTGCGAACAGCGTGATAGAGTTCACATGACCCGCTTTCAATGTGGCCTGCCACTCGTCTTTGTCAAAGGCCAACCCTATTCCAGGAATCGCCGGAGACGTGTGGAAATCCAAATGAACTTGTCTGAAACGCAAGTGATGCATAAATCGTCCTCAATGCCTGAAAATCTTCCATCAATCTCGAATAGACGCTTGTCTTCATTCAAGATAAAACACCATTATATAATAAAATCCCTCTTTTTATAAAAACAAACATCATTTATGAATTTCATGGAAAAAAGGACAGAAAAAATGTTTTCTCTGCTCCTCTCGCTTCGCTTGCCTCTCATTCCCTCCCTTTGATCCCTTTTAGTCTCCTGAAAAATTGAATTTCATTGAATGGCACATAAATTTTTCTTATAAAAATAAACTCCATCCCACACAGGAACAAGCCATGCTAAAAGTCATCGCTTTCGATTTAGACGGAACACTCACGCAACACAAGACTCCGCTGTGCGACGAAAACCGCAACGCCCTCGAAGCCCTCTCGCGGAAATACAAACTGCTGATGGTCGGCGCAGGACAGGTCATGCGGATCTTCAACCAGATGGAAGGCTTCCCGATCGACATCATCGGCAACTACGGCCTCCAGTTCGGCAAATACAATCCCGACACCAAGCAGATGGACATCGTCCGCGATTTGAAGCTCCCGTGCGACCGCGAAAGCGTCGCCGCCCGCATCGAGCAACTCCGTGTTAAATATGGATTTACAAAATACGCTGGCGAAAGCGTCGAATACCATCCGTCAGGCTGCGTCACCTTCCCGCTCATCGGTACGAAAGCCATCCAGGCGGACAAGCTCGTATTCGATCCCACCCGCGAAAAGCGCCGCAAATTCTACGACGACGTCGTCAAGACGTTCAGCGACTATGTCGTCTTCATCGGCGGCTCCTCCTCTTTTGATTTCGCCCCCAAGCCCTACGACAAATGCTACGCCTTGGATTTATATTGCAAGGAAAACGGCCTGACCCACGATGAACTCGCTTATTGCGGAGACGACTACGGTCTCGGCGGCAATGATGAAGCCGTCTATAAATCCGACTTCCAGTTCATCTGCGTCGATGACTACCGCACGTTCCCGCAGAAAATCGCCCATCTGCTGTAAAATTATGGGAGGGTCGCACTCCCGCGTGAACGATCGCGCAGAAATACGCCATTTTCTCTCGTCATTCTTCCCAAAAGCACAATCCTGATTGCTTTTCCCCATGCGCCATGGCGTTGCCATCACGCGGTTTGACGTGAGACATGAGACGTGAGACGTGAGCTAAAGACATCCAGACGGCCAGACGTGAGACGTGAGCTAAAGACATCCAGACAGCCAGACGTGAGAATCTATATGATCATTATTTGGTTGCGGCTTGTCCGCTCCAGATCCATTCGTACTACTATCGTTCATTTTCTTGTTTTTTCACAAAGATTTTCCTACCGTCTCATCGTCTCATCGTCTCATGTCTCCCATCTCACGTCTCATGTCTCACGTCTCACGTCCTCCCCCCAGTAGAAGGGCGCAATGGCATCGCCATCGCGCGGTTTGACATGAGACGATAAGACATGAGACGAAAAGATTGCATTGATGATTATTTGGTTGCGGCCAGCGGCCGCTCCATGGTTAACTTTGATTATTATTTTCCCTGCAACACAACCGTATTCACAAGCCGCAGTTCGCCTGCGGCTTTTCCGTTCATTTGGGCAATTGACATACCAGGCTGCAAATCGTCAACCGTCCCAATCTGACGGCGATAGACTTTGAACTTATCGGAAAATACCAACGGCCATAACGTCTTGTCTTTCTGGCCGTTGCGAATCGTCTCCACGCTCCAGCCTTTTTCCGTCTTTTTGAGTGTCGAATTCAAGAACGACACGTTTCCCAAAGCCATGCGACCGTATGACTTGTCCAAAATCACAAGCCTGTCCAGCGTGACGTCCGTCTCACCATTCCGCCTTCCGAAACCGTTCACAAGTTGCCCGTCCGCCATATCCGCCAACGCCACTTCCGTCTCGGACTTAATGTTCACTTTCTCGCTCAACTGAATCTCTATCTCCTTTCCATCCCGTTCCACCAGCCAGCGACCATTGCCAAGGCTCTTCACCAACTTACCAGAATTGTAATGCAATGTCCAATACAGCGAATCATCGGGATGCTTCGCCTCCCAAGCCAACAGGGCCTCATAACGTTCTTTGCAAGCAGTGTCGTCCAATCCTTTCAAATGACGGTCATAGAAACGGATCACGGCGGGACGGATTTCCTTCGGATATTTTTCATCTCCAGGACGTTGCAACGCAAACGTATGGCCGATGCCGGGCACCAGCATGAGTTCGTTTTCAATGCCCGCCTTGTCCAAAGCCGCCTTCATGTCACGCGCCTGCCACCAATCGACCGTCGTGTCCGCAAGTCCGTGCAGCTGAAGGATTGGCGGATCGTTCTTATCCAATTGGAACATCGGCGACGCGAATTTCCAGCGTTCAGGATCATCTTCGATTTTCGCACCGACAAACGCCGGTTTTCTGTATTTTCCCTCAATCGGCGTGCCGTCCTTCTCCATATAGCGCCATTTCGCCAAATCCATGATTCCGTACAAGTTGACTCCTGCCTGAATGCTCGTGTCAACACCGCCGTAGGGCGACGTCGGCTCCAATCCCATGTCCTTTCCGCCAACCGCCAGCAACGTCGAGAGATGTCCGCCAGCCGAACCGCCGATGCAGCCAATCTTCGCAGGATTCACTTGCAGTTTGTCAGCATTGACACGCATCCACTGGACGGCCGTCTTGCAGTCTTGAAAATTACGTGGCCACGTTCCTTTCCCGTTCTTGCTCAACACGTAATCGATGCTGATGCAGACATATCCCATGCGCACGAGATTGGAGGCGATGTTGATTTCACGCGCCGCATCCCGCTGTCCGCCCGTCCAGCCGCCGCCATGGATGATGACAATGCCTGGGAAACGTTCTTCTGGCTTCGCATCAAGGGGATAATACACGTCCAGCAGTTCTTCCCGCCCTGCTCCCAGATAGGGAATGTTCTCGCGAATGCCGATTTTGTATATCGGCCAGTCCTTTCCGCACAACGCCATGCACACGCACATCAACAACACATATTTCTTCAGCATTTTTTCCTCTTGTTTTTGCAAAACACCAACCACTCCCGCTCATTTATCACATTACTACTATTAATATAGCTTGACTTCCCCTTTGTTCGCATTATTTTGTTAGGAAATGACACATAATTTTTGATTTTTCACGGAAAAACATGAAACACATCCTGACCATCCTTTTTATACTCTCACTAGCCGCATTGGCCGATGATTTCACATTCAACATCCGCATGGACAACGCCCAGATCGAAGAAGTCATTCTCGGCTGCTCCACCAAGGCGACGGACAAATATGACCGTGGAACCGACGTTTATGCGCCGCCCATGTCCATGGGTACTGCCATCGCGGGGCTTATTCTTGACCGCCAATCGACGCAGATTCTCTACAAGGATATCCGTTCCGCCAACCTCCCGCAAACGTGGCTGCTGGATTGCAAGCTCCTCCCCAAAAAGCCGCTCACCCTCAAATGGGATGCGACCAAACTTCCTAAGGACTTGCAGTGCACCATCCAAGCCCCAAAACAGCAACCGCAGGACATGCGCAAGACCACGTTATTCAAAATTCAGGAAAACAGCATAGTCGTCATTACATTCAATAAAATCCAAAACGAAAAAACGTCGGAGCAAAAATGAAAGGCAAGGCAGTGATGTTCGGGGCCGGTAATATCGGCCGCGGTTTTATCGGACAGTTGTTCAGCGAATCTGGATACGAAGTCGTCTTCGTCGATGTCGTCCAGGAGCTTCTGGACCTTTTCAACCGCGACCATCACTACCGTCTGCAAACCGTCAGCAACGAAGGCTCGAAGGATTATTCCATTGGTCCCGTCAGTGGAGTCGATAGCCGAAATCAAGCCGCCGTCGCGGAAGCCGTCGCAGAAGCGTCAATCTGCGCGACCGCCGTCGGCGCGAATGTTCTGAAATTCGTCGCGCCGAATCTTGCGGCGGGCCTGGCCCTTCGTGCAAAGCGTAACTTGCCGCCCATCAACGTCATCGTATGCGAAAACCTCCATGGCGCGCCCGAATATCTGCGCGGCCTGCTGGAACAGAGCATTCCAGCGGAAGCAAAGGCCTATCTTGCTGAAAAGACGGGGCTTGTCGAAACTGTCATCGGCCGCATGGTTCCCGCGCCAACGCCTGAAATGCGTGCGGAAGACATCGGCTGGATCAAAGTCGAACCATATAAAGAGCTGCCTGTCAAGCGTTCAGGCTTTGTCGGACCGATTCCGGACATCGTCGCCATGACGCCGTATGACGATTTCGACGTGTTCGGTGCGCGGAAACTCTACGTTCACAATTGCGGCCATGCGTTGATGTCCTACGTCGCTTATCAGCGTGGCTATGAATATGCGTATGAAGCACTTGAAGACAACGAAATCCGCTCCTTCATGCTCGCCGGCCTGCGCGAAAGCGTCGATGGCATCTGCGCGAAATTCAAGGCAGATCGTGATTGGCTGTACGCCCATGTCGATGACCTGCTCAAACGCTTCGCCAACAGAAGTTTGGGGGACACTGTCTATCGTCTTGGGCGTGATCCGATCCGCAAGCTCGCGGCGAAGGACCGCCTCGTCGGAGCCGCCAATCTCGCCGTCGAAGGCGGCGGCAAACCTGTCCATCTCGCATGGGGCATCGCGGCTGCTTTGCTCTTCAATCCAGCGGACGATCCCAGCGCCCCTGCGTTGCAGGCGAAAATCAAAGAGAACGGCGTCGAGGCAGCACTTGCGGAAGTCTCTGGAATCCAAAAGGATTCCATTCTCGGCAAGCTTGTCATGGACGCATACGCCAAACTTCTCATCAACCCGAAAGCCATTCCCGCACAGTAGGAGGTGCCATCGGCGTCTCGCCGTTGGCCGCAGAGGTACCATCGCCGTCCCGCCGTTGGTAACACGAAACACAAACCATTCTAACCACCACTTCAACATTTTTTATCATGCCAGAATACAATCAACTCACAAAATCCATCGCCGAGGAACTCATCGGCATCTTCGGTGCCGCAAACGTCTATTACAATGATGCGGAACGACTTGAACCATACGCCCATGACGAGGCCGCAGGCTGCGCCACGCGCGTTCCAGAAGCCGTCGTCCGCCCGAAATCGGCAGAGGAAATCTCGCAGCTCATGAAACTCGCCAACCGAGAGAAAATCGCCGTCACCGCCCGTGGCGCGGGCAGCGGCCTTTCAGGAGGCGCCGTGCCGATTTACGGCGGCATCGTCATCGACTGCTGCCGCATGAACCATATTCTCAATGTTGACAAAGCGAACATGACCGTCACCGTCGAGCCAGGCGTCATCACCAGCGAAATCAACGAAATGCTCCGCCCACATGGATTGTTCTATGCAGGCTATCCCATGAGCCTCGAAACCTGCACAATCGGCGGCAACGTCGCGGAAAACGCAGGCGGCGGCAAAGCCGTCAAATATGGTGTCACAGGTCGCTATGTCCTTGGTTTGGAAGTGGTTTCACCTACAGGTGACATCGTCCAACTCGGCGGCAAGCTCGTGAAGGACGTCTCCGGCATCAATCTGCTTCAATTGATGATCGGTTCTGAAGGCATTCTCGGCGTCTTCACGAAAATCATCCTGAAGCTCCTGCCGCTGCCGAAGGCATCCGTCGATATGCTCTGCCTGTTCAATTCCATCAGCGAAGCCATCGGCGCCGTGCCGAAGATCATGACCGAAGGCGGCGTTATCCCGACCGCCGTCGAATTCATGGACAAACTCTCCTTCCAGACTGCATGTCAATATCTTAACGAAACGCTGCCCTGCCAGGATTCCGGCGCCATGCTGCTCATCACCATCGACGGCGCGGATGCGGCACAGGTCGAACACGACTACGATGTCATCGGCGAGCAATGCCTGAAGGCGGGCGCGACACAAGTCTATGTCGCCGACACGAAGGCGAACAGCGAACGTATCTGGCGAATCCGCCGCTCCGTCGCCGAAGCATTTAAAGTATTCTCCCCCAATCAGAGCCTCGAAGACATCGTCGTGCCAATCGCCTCCATTCCGGACATGAGTGCCGCAATCGACCGCATATCAAAGAAATACGGCGTTCTCATCCCGTGCTATGGCCATGCCGGCGACGGCAACCTCCATGCCACGCCTGTCATGCCGCCCGAATGGACGATTGAAAAATGGCAGGAGGTTCTGCCGAATCTTCTTATGGAATTATACGCGGAGACGATCGCCCTCGGCGGCCACATCTCCGGCGAACACGGCATCGGCCACAAACGGAAGAAATACATGCTCAAACTGGCGGACAAAGGTTTCCTCACGATGATGCAGGCCGTCAAAAACGGCCTCGACCCCAACGGTATCCTCAACCCAGGCAAGATTTTCTAAAAGTGCCATCGGCGTCCCGCCGTTGGCCTGTATTTTGCGCAAGCGGGACGCACACGCCACATCCGAAGGCGCAGGCGGGACGCACGCGCCACATCAAACTTAACAAGGAGAACAAGATGCGCCATTCCATCGTCTTTTGCGCACTGGCAATCAGCACGATAGCCTCCCCCGTGACCTACTGGTCCAACCAAAACGGCAGCGGAGAAATCGGCACGAAGGCGCATGTCTTCTGCACCGTCGCCCCCGGCTTCGCAGGAGCCAACTGGAATTTCGGCAGTTTCGGCAATGACAAGAATACCAAAGCCATTGGCGAAACCCACGCGACGGGAACGACTTCCGGCAAGACCATCGCCATGGATCTCGTCCGCACGCTGCTTCCGGACGGTTCGCTGAAACTCGACTACGCCCTCACGCCGAAGGAAGACGTCGTCCTCAATTCCCTCCATGTCAATCTCAATTTCGATGCCGTCTATTCCACGAAGACTGCTTACAAGCTCGGCGACAAGGAAAAGGCGCCCTTCCCCATGACGTTCAAAAGCGTCATGGTCGCAAACGCCAACTGCAAGTCGTTTGAAATCTTCACGCCAGACGGCATCATGACCGCCACGTTGGAAGAAAACGCATACGTCATGGTGCAGGACAACCGCCAGTGGGGCGGAGCCATGGAAGTGCGAATCGGCCCGCAAATGCCGAACAATGAAACATGGCCCGGTGGAAAAAGCCTCAAAATCGTCATGACGGTGAAATGGAATGACGGATTGCAAGTGGCGTCCATGGAACCAATTGTGCTGAAAGCGGATGATGACTGGTCCGTTCTCGACACACGCCTTGGCATCAAGCCTGGTTCCGCACTCGATTTTTCCGTCTTCAAGTTCGCCGACGGCCCTGCGGGAAAATACGGTTGGATCCGCGCCAACGGCCCGCATTTCGAATTCGAAAAACTGCCGGGCGTGCCGCAGCGTTTCTATGGCGTCAATTTCTGCTTCAGCGCCCACGACCTCTCTCATGAACAG
>JAGCSE010000079.1 GCA_017964325.1 Victivallales bacterium
CGAAATAGCTTGCCATATACCACATCTTGAACAAACCATCCGCAGGATCATGCCAGATGCCGCCGCATTTAGGCACCGTCGCAGACGGAAGTTCTTCATTCCGTTCATATTTCGTCGTCGGAACAAACAATGGGTTGCCGTTGTATTTCACGGGACGATGAAACATCGGCACCATGCCGCATTCATCATAAAGAAAATCATCGCAGAAAAGCTGCCGTCCAATCGTGATATCAATAACATCCGGCGGATTGGAAAGATACGGCACACGCATGGGCTGGAAATCATACGGGCAGATGTCCTTCGGCGGCCATTCGTCCGGCAATTTGATTCCATTGTACAATGTTTCCGGCATGCTATCTTCCTCTCAAGACGCCAGACAAGTGTCAATCATCTTGACAACTGCATCCGCGAGAATATTGTATCCGTAGTTGCTGAAATGGCAACCGTCCTTCTGGTCTTCACGCAATGGCTTCGCGACTGAATACAAGTCATTTACGGGAACATCTATTTCTTTGCAGACCTTCACGGCGATGTCGTTGTATTCCGCGATGCAATCCATGCCGAAATACCGTTCCTTATATGATGGCAGAGGCGTGCTCAATGCAAATATCACCTTCCTGC
Organism: Victivallales bacterium; assembly: GCA_017964325.1. The sequence continues at coordinate 622 of JAGCSE010000079.1, forward strand.
CATGCGCCTTCAAATCCAGCAGGATATTCCGTGTGTTTTCTTCATATTCCGCAGGGCTCGTGCGTGTATGGAACCCCTTGGATTCGATCAGCTTGATGCGCGCAGGACGGTCCAGTCCATCCAATTCGGCGGCATGCTGGTCATAGAAGAAAATCTCCTCTTTTTCATTAATGAAATGATGGTCCCAGATGCCGAAGTTGACATGGATGACATCCCATGGCTTCTCTCCCAGCCAGTTACCGATCTTGCCGCGTGAACGCAGATAGAATTCCGACGGTCCGCAGTTGCAGGCTGGACGCGTCACAAACGCCCTGCTTTTCATCTTTTCCGCGACAAGCGGCGTGTAGCCAAGCGATATGGAATCGCCAAGAAGCAGCACGCGTGGCAACGAGCCGTCGCCTTCGCTGGCCATCTGCTTAATGGTATCTTTCTTCTCCCAATCCATCATGGCTTTACCTCCTTGGGAAGTTTCGTATCAGTTAAAGATAATTCGACTGCTTTGTCCAACACACTGCCGTCCTCCAACTTGCGCAATTCGATCCGAATCTTGTCCGCTGTGATCGTCAACAACGTGAAATTGTCGATTCCTTCCGAATAATACGTCTCGCCTTGACGGAATTTAGCGGTCGCCAATCCGCGAAGAGACGTTGTGTAGCAATAGTTTCCGATTTTCATCCGGTCGCGCGCAGCGATATAGCTGTTTCCACTGAAATTCACCATGCACTGATTGAAAAGTTTCCACAACGCGTTGTTGTTGAGCGTTCCGACCGAATGGGCGGAATTGTGCAGCGTGAAACGGAACTTTTCAGGCGCGTCCGCAATTGTTTTCTCAAACCATTTATACTGTTCCGATTCAGGATGATAGGCATGGCACGAACCCCATGTCGTACCATAATCGCGATCGTGGTTCAAATCCAGTCCGATGAAGCGGAGATTCGTGTTCGGCACGTCGAAATGCCATGTCCAGCGGTTGTCTGGAAGCGGGAAGAATTCGCAGAACGCCTTGCCGTCCATATCGTATGCGGAAACACCCGTCCCGTCTTTCATCTCCTCCTCCGTCAACGGACGCTTTTCGATTTGATCGCGATTGCGTATTTGATGGTCGTGATTGCCCATGACGGGCATGAACGGCGTCGTTGCGAACCACGTCATTTGGGAGCGGATCAACCGCACGTATCTGGCGAGATTGTGGACGGCCGTTTCGCCAAGATGGTCCGCATCATACAGTAGCGGCACATTGTCGCCGACGGACAGGCCGAGATGCGCGTCAAGAGCATAGACCGCTTTCCAATTGCGCTCCTTCACGTTCCAATAGCCGCGGTTGCCGATGATGATGACGCGCATTTCCGCCCCTGGCTCCCGCAAATCCGGATACTGCTTGAAACGGCGCGGCATGGAGTCCTTGTCCCCCGTAAAGACTTGATACTGATAGCGTTTCATGCCAAGCGTCACAGGAACTTTCACATGGTGGAGCGTCCGTTTCCCTTCGACGACGATCTCCTTCTCCGCTTCGCCTTCCAATGCGATTTTCACCCGTGATTCGCCTGGTTCGGGAGACATCCAGCTGATGGTCACGCTGTCCGCTGTCGGCTCCGAATGAGTCAGCCAGACGCAATCGATGGCCGGTTTCGGTTTCTCCTGAGCGTGAAGAATGCCCAGCAGGCCCACGCAGACGGCAATCATTGTTTTATGCATGTTCCTCTCCTTCTTGATGTTGGGTGATATCACACAGTGGCGCGAAGTTCTCGTTTGAAGACGATCGCCAAATAGATTCCAGACACGATCGAAACCAGCAGCCATGACACGGGGAAGCACATCAGCAGTCCGCCAAGCGTCCTGTGATGCGGGAAGATGAACAAGATCCACAGAATGCGGAAGATACATGCGCAGATCAGCACGATGATGAACGCCGCGAACGACTTGCCGATGCCGCGCATCGTCCCGCTGAAAACCTGCATGAAACTATGCGTGAAATAGAACACGAACACAATGCGCATACGCTGCATGCCCCAATCAACGACTACCGGATCCTTTGTGAACAACAGCATCAGCTGCGGACCGAAATACAAGGCTGTCAACGCCATTGTCATGACAATGATTTCGGACATGCCGATGCAGTAGTAAATGAACTGCTTCATCCGTTCAAATGCCTTTCCGCCAAAGAGTTGCCCCGTAAAACTGATGGCCGTGTGATGGAAGGCGCTGGAGCCTGAATTCACAAGCATCTCGATGTTCAGCGCCGCCGTGTTGCCAGCCATCGCCAGTGAACCGAATGAATTGATGGACGATTGGATGACGATGTTCGCAATGGAAAAGCTGATGCTCTGGAATCCAGCCGGCAGCCCGAGCTTGATGATCTGCCGGAAGATGGATGGATTTAGCTTCAGGTCGCGGAAACGCAATCCGCCGATTTCCTCCGTGTTCGCGATGGCGCGCCATACGAGACACGCGGAGAACATTTGCGAAATCACGGTCGCCGTCGCGACGCCATCCGCATCCATGTGGAAACAAATGACAAAGATTAAATTCAAGATGAAATTGATGATACCCGCCATCGTCAGATAGTACAGCGCACGTTTTGTGTCGCCCATGGCCCGCAGGATGGCGCTGCCGAAATTGTAGATCATGATGAACGGCATGCCGCCGAAATAGATTCGCATATACAGAACGCCTTTGTCCAGCACGTCCAACGGCGTGTTGATCAACAGCAGGACGGGGCGCGAGACAGCGATGCCGAGAAGCCCCATCACGATGCCGCCTGCAACGGAAATGGCCATCGCCGTATTCACGGTGTCCTTCAGCCGCGAATATTCGCCCGCGCCGTAGAAATGCGCCGTCAAGACGTTCGCGCCAATGGAGATGCCCATGAAGAAATTGACAATCAGATTCGTCACAACCGTCGTCGAACCGACCGCCGCCAAGGCCATCGCCGACGCGAAACGCCCCACGACGATGTGGTCGGCGGACGTGAACGTCAGCTGCAACAGCGTCGAGCAGAACAGCGGCCATGCGAAGACGATGATCTCGCGCAGCAGCGGTCCATGGCATAAATCCATGGTGTATTTGGAGTGATGGCTATTCATATAAGTAAATGTAAGCCACAGACCGCCAATGGCAAACTTTTTCAACTGTACATTCGAAAACAGATAATCTTATCGGCCCCGTGGCCATGTCATGCAGTGCCGTCTTCAGCGGCTACCGCGTGTAAAAGCATATCTCTTTAAAACTAATCCATGGACCGTTGTAGCAGCCGCGAGCCTTCTTGACCGTCAGGCGGGCGAAACGGGTCGTTTGCGGCGGAATCTCGAAAAGGTCGATAATGATGCCGTGATAGGGTTTCGTGCGGTCAATGACAGTTTGCCAAGTGTTGCCGTCATTGGAAAATTCCATTGTGTAGGCGTAGTTGCGGGCCTGCATGGGGAAAACGGCTATCTGCTTGATGGTCAGTTCTTTGCCGAAATCGAAATTGACGGTGGCGGGCCAGGCGTCCGTTGACCAGCGTTCGCCCATCTTGTCTGACCATTTGCCGTCGCATAGTTTGTCGGGCGAATTAGCTTGCTGGAAGGAGTTTGGCGACGTGACGGTGATTTTGCCGTGGTAAAAGCCCCGCGGAGGCCGCAGGAAGGACGGCTCTTGCGACTGGAAATCCAGCGGGACGGTCAGAAGCGGCGGCTGGTAGTCGCTGCACATCCGCATGAGCGCGGAGGCGGCGAGCAGGAAGAGTCCGTATCCAAAGCGGTTGGAACGCGTTTTCGTGAAGGCTTCGTTGCGGTAGTTGTCGGGCGAATCGGAGCCGAGCTGCATATAGCCGATGCGGCCTGGTGAAAGTTGGCAGGTGGTTGTGAGGGCGTTGTAGGCTTTGAGGGCGACAGGCAGGTATTCCGCCTTGTCGAGAATGCCGTATTGGACGCCGATGGCGAAGCCGTAGAGGAAGCCGCAAGTGCCTGTGGTTTCCATACCTCCAGCGTGTTGCGGGTCGTCGAGGCTGGAATTCCAAGTGCCGTCTTCCCGTTGGCATGATTTCAGAGCCTTCGCCATGATTTTGAAATCCTTTTCGTATTGACGATAGGCATCCGACTCATGATTAGGAAGATAGACAAGCTGCCGTGCGAGTGCGGCGAACACCCATGCGTCACCGCGTGACCAGAAGATCTTGCGCTTTTGTTTGGTGCGTTTGTTGACGAATCGTGAATCACGGTACCATAGGCCTGATTCTTCGTCGAAAAGCTTTTCACGCCATGTCTTGTATGAGTTGAATTCGCAGTCGATGTATTCAGGATGATTTGTGAGCCGCGCAAGTTGCGTATAAACGATGTTGGACATGAAAATTGCATCAATCCAATGGTAGTCAACGGCGTTCCGTTTGAGATTGAAATCCGTGCAGGCGATGATGTTGCGTAGCTTGTCAGGACGTGGCGCAAGCTGAGCGAGCGTGATGTAGGCTTGGCCGATGCAGTAGAAGTCGCCGTTCGTCGTCATATTGCCGTTGTTGACGAGATATCGGTGGCTTTCGGCTACATGACGTGAATAAAGATAATAGTCTAATTCGCCTGTCGTGAGGAAGGCGTCCATGTTGCCGATGTGGAAGACGCCGTCCTCCCACGAAGCGCCGGCTGAACGGAAGGTTGCTTTCGTGTAGGAAAGGACGTTGCGCATGACGGTGGCGATGTCAACGGCATGGAGCGCATCCGTTTTGACAAGAGGAACATCCGTCATTGGATCGATGCGGAAGCCACGTCTGACGGCGATAGGATTTTCTTGAATGTCCGCTTCATGGCCCCATGTCTGGAGTTCGACGAGCGCCGCCCAGTTTTCCGAATTGTCATTCATGGCGCGGACGAGATTTTTGAGGCGGATGCTGTCCGTCTTGCGCGGCGTGACGGTGAAAACCTGCGGCTGGCCTCCTTTCACGGGATGGACGGTTTCCGTTGAGCCGTCGGAGAAGACGATGTCGGCAGATTTCCAGTATGTGTCGTGTTCCTTCTGTTTGCCTGAATAGTCAGCGCGGAGGACGAGTTCGATGCGGTCAATGACGACTGGGCGTCCGAAATAGACGATGAATTCGGAATCGTCGTGTTGTCCATAACCCCATGACTGGTAAGGAAAAGCGGAATGGCCGGAGCCAGTCGTGGCGAAGCCGTCGATGGCGTTGCGCGGATGGAAGATGGCTTCGTTTCGCGTGACGCGATTGGCGTAGGCGTGGGGAAATGCGCGAAGCTCGCCAGAAGCGATGACTGGTGAATCCGACGGCATTTTTTCATTTGGGGGACCGCATTCCGCACGGTAGCGGAAATCGTACGGATTACATGCGACGTTGCGGGCGGTCTGCAAATCCTGCGGTGAGGCTACTCGTGCATTAATCGTAACTTGCTGTGTAAAAGCGTTTTTCGGATAGGCGATGGCGTGGTCTGGCACAACGAATTCGAATTGCCCTGTTGGTACGAACAGCAACGTCTCGCCTTTGAAACAGGACATGGAGAACCATATATATTGGTAGTCCGCTTCCGCGATGACGCTGTCGCCTGGATGCAATTTGTTGATAGTCAATTGGTTGACAGATTTTTGAATAAGCTCGCCGTCGTTGATGACACGAAGGCGGACGTCTTGGCTTGGCGATGGCACGGCTTCCTGCACACGCTTTAGGCCGACGAGCGGTTCCGCAGACAGAAGACTGGCAAATATTAGCAGGATGAGCAGGATATGTTTCATGATATGTTTCTCTTGCATTGTTTTGATGAATGGTTGAAAAGTATAATATTCCTCATAAAAAGCAAAAATCCATTTATGCAAAACGGTAAAACGCATTACAGTATTGTAAAGTCATTTTCTTTTATCATCAACACACATCAGCAGGAAAAATCATGAAATTACAGGGCAGTTGGAAACGCGGGTCATTGCATACGCATACATATTGGTCGGACGGACGGGGCTTTCCCGAGCAGATGGTCGGGACCTACAAGAGGCTTGGCTATGATTTCGTGTGCTTTTCTGACCACAACATCTTCCCTGTTGACAAGAACTTCTGGCTTCCTGTGCGTAGCGACGAAGGCCATTGGCCGCCCATGGTGACATGGGAACGTTTCAAGGCGTACCAGAGCGAATATCCAAACTGCGTGGAGCGTCGCGACGTCTCCTACCGTCCGATGGTGCGTCTGAGGACGTACGATGAAGTGAAACCGATGTTCGAGGAGCCTGGCAAGTTTCTTGTGATTGGAGGCGAGGAGTTTACGGGAGGCACGCAACTGCCGGAGGGACGGTTTGACGTGCATTTCAACATCTTGAATTTGGAAAAGGACATCCCGCTGCCGCCGTCGGGCACGGTGGAGGAGATGATTTCACGCTACATTGAAGCGTATAAACAGGCGATTGACGGCTGGCCGCATCCGACGATGTTCATGCTCAACCATCCGCAGTGGCGGTATTGGGATGTCACGCCCCATCAGGTTGCCGATCTGCCGATCGTCCGCCATTTCGAAGTCTGCAACGGCGGTTTTGAGTACGAACCTGCTGAAGGGATGCCGACGACGGACAAATTCTGGGATGTCGTCAACGCCTTCCGTTGTGCGAAAGGGATGCCGCTGATGTTCGGAACGGCGACCGACGATTCGCATTTCTATGACGAACGCATCCACGACAACTGCGGCTGCGGCAACGGTTGGGTGACGGTCCACTGTCCGGGCGAGTTCACGGCGGATCGCGTCATCGAAGCCATGAACCGCGGTGACTATTACGCATCGAACGGCGTGGAACTGGACACGGTGGAATTTACAGATGGAAAACTGCGCGTGAAAGTCGCCGAACGGGATGGCGTGAAATACAAGATCACGTTCATCGGCACGAAGCACGGCTTCAATGCCGACTGGACGATGCGCCATTTCGATTGCGTGAAGGAAAGCGCACGTCCGAATTTCAACCGCGATCTGCGTATATATTCGGATGATATCGGAAAAGTATTCCAGACGACGGACGGACCGGAAGCGGAATACACGCTGGCTGCAGACGACTTGTATGTACGCGCCGTCATCGACTCGGATGCGCCGTCGCATGTCCGACATGACGCGCCTGGCGCCGCATCGAATGAAAAGGCCTGGACGCAGCCGTATAGTCGTTAAGCAACAAAAGGCACTGATCGCTGCTATACAAAAAAAAGTCATGTAAAGTGGAATTTCGTGTGAAAACGACCATTTCTAGAGTGGAATTTCGTGTGAAAAGGGTCGTTTCTAAAGTGGAATTTCGTGGTATTTCAGGTATAAAAACAGTGAATTTTCGAGAAGTGGAGTTTTAAATTTGATTGTCATACAAAAAGGCGGCTAGAATTTGGAAATTCTAGCCGCCTGATGTTCAGTCGTCTTTTCAATCCGCCTGCATGATGACGACTTCGTCAATATAGACGGCTTCGACTTCATTCAAAGGACGGTTGACGGGAGCGAACCAAATGTACGGCGATTTGCCGATCAATGGCTTGAGCGAGAAGGGTTTCGATTCGATGCGGACATACTTCTGGCCTTTGCATTTCGCGACAGGGATGTTCTCGTTGATGTAGAAAAGGCCCGTGCCGTAAATGCCGAAATGGAGGGCAGAACCGTCGTTGGCGGCGGCGTCGCAACGGACGGTGACGACGAGTTTCCATAGCTTTTCGGTATCGTAGTAGTTGATGGGAATGGCGTTCGTCTGGGCGGCCCATTCCTTATGGTTTCCGGGCATGCGGAGGACTTTGCCCTGCGCGGCGGCGGGATCATCGACTGCTTTCACCCAGCGGCCTTCGCCATGGAGATTGAAGCTGATGACGGGGAAGACATCCCACGCGTCCATTGCTTTTCCTTTGCAAATCTCTGGAACGTAGGTGGATGCACCGACAAGCGCGTGGACGCTCTTCTGGAGGTTGACGGCGTAGTCGCCGAACGGGCGGCCTTCACGCCACTGTCCCGCGTCTTTTGTCAGTTCCACGAATTCATCGGCCAATTTCACGATGTTGTTCAAATCAAGATCTGCGTTTTTTCCAAGGAAGCGTTTCGTACGGCTCATCTCCTGTGCGTACATAATCTGCACGAGATCGAGCGGAAGACGTTCGCGGCGGACGCGTTTCGCGAGAATCGGATCATCCTTTACCGCCTCTTCCGCAACGACATAGAGCTTCACGGCCTCCAAGACCTGCTTGGGCGTGAGCCAGCCATAGACGTTGGCGTTGTAACAACGCAGGTTATATTGGGCCTTCTCGACGGCGTCGCAGAGAAAGTCGATATACTTCAGAAGCGGTTGTCCTGCAGCACCATAGTAGCCGTCGAAGAACTTGTTGACGAGTGCCATTTCATCCTGGAAGGGATTCCACTGAAGATGTGCGATGACCCATTGGCGCGGACGGACGAAATCGCCGAGCCAGCAACCCGCGTCGCCCTGTTCGAACAGGCCGATGGCGTTGTGGTTCACGAAGAAGCGGATGTCGGGGGCGAGGCCGCGGTAGTTCGGCTGTGGCAGAAGATAGTTGCTGAAGTTGGTCACGTAGTTCCAAATGAAGAGGTTGGGGGCGATGGCGCTCCAGTCTTCAATGTCCTTCTTGAAGCTAACGTTGGCGGGGCCTGTCTCAAGCGGCTGCGCGAAATTCATCTCGATGCTGCAGAGGCGGACGACGACGTTCTTGGCGGGCCTGGTGATTTTCGGCGCCTTTCTTGTATATTGGTATGCAAGGGTTTCCATGAGGAAGTCCGGATACTCTTTCGCGATGTCCGCCGCGACGGCGTTGACGAAGCGGAGCAGCAGGCCGGAGGGGCTGCCTTCCTCCTCTTCGATCGCCTTGCATTTGGCGCACTGGCAGTTGCCGCGCCAGTCGTTCTGCGAGATGGAAATCATGCCCGCGGCGGGATTCTGGCGGATTTTCTCCAATGCGACTTTCACGAACTCCTTGCGCATTTCTTCGTTGGTGAGGCAGAGCTGGTAGCGGCCGTTCATGCGTTTGCCGTCGATTTCACTGTACCATTCAGGATGGGAGTCGAAATACTTTTCCGGCGGGAGGAACTGGTAGAACGTATGGCACCAGCCGATGATGGAGCGATGGTCGCCGTGGTCGGCGGGAATGCCGGCGAAATGGCCATTGCATTTGATGTACGGCGCGAAACTCGCCTGCAGGGCGCCTCTGTAGAACGTCTCGCGGCAGATGATTTTCGGCGCGTATTCATGGTTTTTCGCAGCGACGACAAGCGTCGGCTTATGCGGAATCGTGCGCTCTTCAGGCGTCCACCAGCAGACGCCGACATAGTCTTCCAGGAAGGTATAGACGGCGTAGAGCGGGCCGCGCGGCATCTGGCCGTTGAGGTAGATGTCATTGCCATTGAAGATGATGGCGATTTCGTCCGGCTTCGCGCTAGCGAACGTCGGATCTTTGAAGACGGCGGAGGAGGCCTTCGCGGGACCGACGATGAAGGCGGGCTTGCCGGCGGGGCGGGCGGCTTCCGCAACGACGGCGAACGTGTTTCCCGTGACTTCCTTCAGATGGCTGGCAAGCTCTGCGGCGGCCGTCTTCACGACGGGCGCGGGATTGTCCGGCGTGACGATGACATAGTCGCTTTTGCCTTGATTGGAAATTTGGACGGTTTGCGCGACGGCGGCGCCGCCCAGGCAGAGAAGACTGAGAATGGTTGTGATTTTCATGATTTTCCTTTTTTCTTGCACAAGACGGAGCTTGTGCATCTCCATACAATTTTTTTGCACAAGACGGAGCTTGTGCATCTCTATACTACTTATAATTTATACCAAGACGTGTGAATTGGGCGGACGTGTTGAGGAAGGCGGCGGTCATCCAGAAGACCATCCAATTTTCCGCATAGCCGCCACGAAGAGCCTCAATCGGTTCGAAGGGAGGACGTTGCGCATAATTCGTGTGTTGAATCTGCTCGCCTTGGCTGCCGTAGGCGTCCATCATCTGGCCACAGTTGACGAACATCGGCACGACGAGTTTCTGCCAGTCGGGACGGTTGAGATCGCGGCCGATCTTCCACAGATGCGGGAGGACGAAAATTCCGAAGACGTCCAGATGCATGTTCTGGACGGATACGGCGGTCCATGCGCGGCTGATGAAATGGTTGTCGGCCAGGCGGCTCGGCGGCATGGGGATGTCCCACAGCTGGACGTAGGTGAGGAAGACCTGCGTGGCGTGCTCCGTCGCTTCCAAATACTTGCGGTCCTTTGTGATGAGCCATGCGGCATAGAAGGCGTACATGGCGCAGACGGCGCCCTCCTTGTCTTCGCAGCGCGCGTCCAGCGTGCCGCCCCAATAGGGCTCTTCCATCGTGATGTGGCGAGCGATGTAGTAGTCGGCGAGCTTGAGGACGGCCTGCTTCATCCGTTCGTCTTTGAAAATCATGTAGGCGTTGGCGATTGGGGCGCCAAGCGTTGCTTCGCATGTATTGACGGGCTTCCAGTCGTCTTTCAGAATACGGTTGACGAAGACTTCCGTGTTCTTCCGGCAGAATTCCAGCCATGTCACCTTGAGTGGCATGTTGTGTTCGCTGCGATCCAGCAAGGCTGATGTAAATGTCTCGAGGGCTTGGCCTTGCGAAACAAAGTCCTTCCCGCTCCATTTCTTCGTCGGAACATCGTAGCGGACGCAGAAACCATTTTCATCGTAAGGCGACTTGCACATAAAGTCGATGGATTCCTCCGCACGTTTCTCCCACTGTTCATCGCCGCATAGCGGACCGAGAATCGGCGCGACGTAGCCAAACGTCTCGCTGCGGCCGCACCATCCATAGACGATTTCGACGGGTGCGGGGAAGCCAACAGGATGGAAAAGGCTGCCCGCCACACCTTCTTCGCGATGATAACGCGTGAGCGCGTAGGCGTATTTTCTGCGGACCAACCGCTGCCCGTCGATGTAGTGGACGCGCGACGGCTGCCAGAAGTTGATGGCGTAGTCCATGGCGGGGCAGAAACCGCTGCCTTTCTTGAAGCTGGAGGCGACTTGAATGGCGAAGGACTTCTCGACGGTCATGTCCGGCTGAAGCGTCATGCAGGCGTTTGGCATCTCCAACCATTTGCGTTGACCAGCCTTCACGACGCCGTCTTTTCCGTTGCTGGATACAAATCCCGTGTAGCACGCGAGTTCCGTCGCATCAGCGAGATATTCGACGCCGAGCGACCACCAGAGGTCAGGCCGTTCCGGATTGGGAACTGGCGACGGCAATGTGTGCAATGCGGCCATCGTCTGGTTGGATTGTTCAGACGATGCGAACGGCGCAGGATAGCGGTGCTCTTCATAGAACCCCTTGCCGCCGACTGTCTTAGGCAAAATGGGAACTGCACCGCTGGCGGCGCCTGACGGGTTACCGTAATAGAGGATTCCGGGCAACAGGATGCCGCCGAACGCTCCGGGCTGTTGCCATCGAGCAGACAACGTGACATGCGGCAACGGAGCATTGCCTTTGTAATGCCAACGGCGTGTGATGAAGAGGATGCCGTCACGCCATTCGCAGGAGTCGCGGCATTCGCAGATTGCTCCGTTCGGGAGCGTTACGTCACCGCGGAGCACGAATCCGTCCAATGTTTTTTCAACGGAGGCGATTTTTCCGTGGGACCATGCCTGCGGATGGTTGTCCTTCCATTCCGTGGCGATGGACCAATGTCCTTCGGCGGGTGAATGGACGACGGCGCCGCCGTTGTCGGAAAGCGTCAGGATGCCGTCGGCGATGTCGGCCTTGAGGTTGTCGTTGGAGAATGTAACGGGTTGTGCGACGGCTTCTGCGGCTACGAGGCCGCCGCAGAGAAGGCAGGTGAGCATAGTTTTCATAAGTGATTAGTGGTTAGTGGTTAGTTTTCTGTGATGATATCCCATGAATCGCCGTTTTTGCGGATGTTGATTTCCGCTTCGAACATCCATGACGGATCGCCGCGCGATTCCAGCGTGGAGCGGACGGTTGTTTCGTTCGGCGTGACGGTGATGTCCCGCTGGAAGGAATCGTCGATGACAAGATGGATCAGCTTGGCCAGATCCAGCATGTCGCGATTGAGCAGAATGCGCATGGCTTTGGCGGGATGGCGGAGCGTCACGCTGTTTTGAGCTTTGTCGTAAGTCGCTTCAATGACCTTTGTTCCGCTGGCGTCCCATTTTTCGCCGCCGTATTCCAGCCAGTAGAATTGTGCGTAGGTTTTCGCCGTTTCCTTTCCGTCGGCGACGCGGCTGGCGGCGATGTTGCTCAAATCCCAGAAGACGTGTTTCGGAAGCGGATTGCGGGTGAAACGCTCCAGCCAGCGGATGGCGTTCGTGTCGGTGGCTTCACGCGGGAAGCGCTCCTTGCCGTTGAGCCAGCCGCTGTAATCGACGATGATCTCCTGCGGGACGATGTCGGGAATGTTGTCGCGGAAACCATGCCCTCTGTTCGAATGGAGATGAAGGCGATGCGGGAAGAGGCCTTGATGGAGGTTTGCCATGGCATCGAGCTTTTCAGTGTATTCGGCGGCCTGCCGCGCACGGTCGTAGGCGATGTCGTTGGAACCGAGCTGAATCAGAAACGGAAGATTCGCCAAGTTGTTGACGCTGATGCCGTTAGGATGGCCGGCAGACATGTTGGCGGCGGCGAATCGGTCGCTCATGCGGGAGGCGATCTGATAGACGCCGTCGCCGCCGGCGGAATAGCCGAGCACATAGACGCGGTTGGGATTGACATGTTTGAAAGCGATGCAGTTTTCAATCAAGCGGTCGTAGAGCGGATAGGAATTGGCGACGCAATGCAGATTCCATGTGTTCGTGACGCCGCGTGTCGCAACGTAGATGCCGCATTTGACGGAAGTTCTGTAGTAGATTTTCATGTGCTCCCACTGGCTGTCGTTGACTTCCGGTGCGGTTCCGCCGCCGCCGTGGAGGGCGATGTACAGGGGGTAGCCGCCTTCCGGTTCGTCGCCGATCTGATACAGTGCGAATCTCATGACGGATTCTTTATATGGAATGGCGGATTCGGCCATTTCCTTCTGGCGCTGCGGATCTTCCGTTATTTTCTTAAGGTACTGTGCCCAGCAGTCCTTTTTAAAGGCGTCGATTTTGTCGAACGGAAGCGTCTGGGCGTGGGCGGCGGTCAGCATGAGCGTGAAGGAGAGCATGAAAAAGCAACGTGTGGTCATGGTTGTTATTACCTTTCAATCAAATACCAAAGACTCTTGTCGTCGGCGGTGACGGCGATGTTTTTCGCGCTGACGACGCGGGAGGAGGCGGCCGTGCCGTCGCCTTTCAGGACGGTGAGTTTCACGTCGCCGTCGAAGGGCAGGGCGATGGTTGCAGGAACGATTTCGGAAACGACGGGCGATTCGGCCCAGCGGTCGCGGCCTCTGCCGGCGACCGTCGTGCGTGTTTCGTTCCATTTGAAATTCGTATTTTCAGAACGGGCGGATGCGGCCAGCAGGATGCGGCGGCTTTCCGCGATGGGCTTTTCGTCCAAAGCGATCATGCTGATGCAGGAGAAGGCAGGCAAGTCTTTGGGCCATGGGCGTTTGGCGATGTCGAATCGGACATCGCCGACGGTGAATGAACGGCCTGCGACATGGCCCGCAACGAGCCGGGCAGACGGAAGGTTCAGCGTGGTCCATGCGCCGTCCGGATCGCCGGGGAAGATACGATATGAACCGTCTTCGCTGCAAGCGACTCCTTTGTCGTCTTTTATGGCCTTGCCATCGCCTTCCACAAGAGCAGGCTTGTCGATGTCATCGACGATGCGGTTGACGATTCGTTGCGAGACGGCGGCGATGCCTTCGCCGCCCAGTTGCGACAGAAGGGCCACCGGGCCTTTGTGGTGGGTGGTGAGCGAGGCGATTTGGCTGCGCGGAATGCCGACAACTGTCTGTTTGGCGGCTGTCGGCATCAGACGATTGCGGTACAGAATGGCGGCGAATGGGGCATGGACGAGCATGGAGTCGCGATGCGCGATTTGGAAATAGCTGCGGATGTACGGTTTGGAATAATCGTGCCCGAAGTCGAAATAGGTGTAGCTGAAGAAGGCGTCCCAGTCTTGGATGGAGGCGATGACGCTGTACAGGAGGAACAAATCCGCGGAATGGTCGTTCGGCGCGGGGATGTTGTATTCGGACACGCTGAACGGCTTGCCTTGGACGCGCCATGGGGCGAGCTGTATGATGCAGCCGCCGGACGGGCTGGCGATGTCGGCTGAGTTCTGAATGCGGAAGGCGATGGTGGTGCCTTTGTCGTCCTTCGTGTAGGAAGGATGCTGCCAGTAGGCGTGGATGTCGATGTAGTCGGAGATTTCCGTTTCGCGCAGAATGCCGCCCGCAGTGCCGTAGCTGACCTGCGTGTCCATCACGGGCATTTTGCAGCCGACGACATTGGTGACATGGTTCTTAAGCCGTCTGGTCGTCGCCATTTCCGTGTCGATGAGGAAGGCGTAGAAATCCTCCGTCACCTGCGCCATCGCATCCGCTGCCGGAATTGGGATGCCGCTGGCCAGCGTGCATTCAGGCGGCAGCTTGCGGCCGCCGCCGCGCCGGATCTGGAAGTCTTTGATTTCCATGTCTCCAAGCTTGTTGTTGATGGAGAAATTGACGCGATGGAAAGCGTCGTTTACGGCGACGGGAACTTCGCCGAAGACGGAGAATTCCTGCCATTCCGGCGTGAGTTCGCATTTGATTTTCAGACCGAGCGCCTGCCATGGGGCGGCATCCAGCATGATGTTGTGGGTAACAGTCGATGATGTGACGCTGCGAGCCTTGAACGACAGCGTGTAAAGGCCGGGCTCCAGCTTGATTTTCTTGATCTGCAATTGGAGATTCCAATCGGCCGAACCGATCTTCGTGGTCTGCCAGTGTGCTGCGCCGTCTTCCGTCTGCGTGAGGATTGAATCCGAACCGCCGGCGTTTTCTCTGGACCAGCCATTTTTACCGGAAACGACCGTTTCGCCGAGCGGCTGGTAGTCTTTCTCCCAAGAGGCGCGGAGAGCTTCGTCCGTCCCGTACTTTTTCTTCAGCCACGCCGTCCATTGGGAGACGAATTCCGCTTGAAATTCAGGAGGAAGCTTCTTCAAATCGTCCCGAAAATCCGTGATCATCGTGTTTTCGTTATTCAATTCGACGCATAGAATGCCGGGCGTGTCTGCGTAACGAATTCCCGTGACTGTATTTACGCGCCCCAATAGCTTGCTCGCATAGTCCTCCTGATATTCGATGTACGGCGGATACCAGCGGTCGAGAATCTTGCCCATGCGGAATGCCTGGATGCCGCCCGGCTGATTGGGATACGTCCGCGCCACGTGAAGATTGACGTTAATCCAAACGCCTTGCTGAATGCAGTTTGCGATGAACTGGTCCAGTTTTTTGAGATTCTCTTCGTTGAATTCGCTCTTCTTGGCGTCCTGCCAGATGGCGGCGTTGTTCCAATTCAGATCCATGAAATGGAGGCGCAGGCAGTTGAAGCCATACTGGCGGAGGCGTTTGGCGAGCTTTCGGCCGTCCTCAGGCTCCGGAAAACAGGCATCACCCGTCATATTCGTGCCGAAAAAGCGCAACGGGATGTTGCGGTCATCGATGAAATGACCGTCTTTAACGCGGATAAATCCATGGGAACCAGCTGGTTCCGTCGTCAGATAACCGACATCCACGGGCGTGCCCGACGGCGCTTCAAGGCTGGGGATTTCAAAAGCGGTCCAACCGGGCGTGTCAGGCGTGACTTGCGCGCAGACGGCAAGGCTTATCAGCAGGGCGATGGCGTTCACAAATTTCATGGATGGTCATCCTCTTGTTGCAATGATCGATAAATAGCAATAAAATGTACATGATTGAAATGGCAAGTCAAATTATATGGCGCATGCGGGAAAACGTGCTATCTTATTTCGATGATTTTATATTTGTTTATGGGTCGCACGAAAACGTTGTCCGCCCGCAATGTGTTTTCAATTAAAATAAGGAAAAACGGCATGAAGAAGGTTGTGTTGATTCTTGTGGATGGAATGCGTCCGGAAAGTCTTGCGCTTTGCGGGAATCCGTTCGTGAAGGAAATGGAGGCCCATAGCACCTATACGCTCAAGGGGACGACGGTCATGCCGTCCGTGACGCTGCCCTGCCACATGTCGTTGTTCCACAGCGTCGCGCCGCAGCGCCATGGCATCCTGACGAACACCTACGTCCCGCAGGTCCGCCCGATCCGCGGCATCTGCGAAGTGATGAAAGCCGCCGGCAAGAAGAGCGCTCTCTTCTACAACTGGGAGCAATTGAAGGACTTGGCGCAGCCAGGCTCGCTCTGCTACGCGAATTTCGTCGCCGGACACGACTATGGCTACGAAGAAGCCAACAAGATGCTGACGGACAACGTCATCCCGTTCCTGAAGACAGGCGTCGCCGATTTCACGTTCCTCTATCTGGGCTGGACGGATGAAGCAGGCCACGCAAAGGGCTGGATGGGAGAGGAATACCTTCGCTCCGTCGATGAAAGCTTCAAATGCATTGAAGCCGTCTGCCGTTCGCTTTCAGACGACTATCTGGTCGTCCTGACGGCCGACCACGGCGGCCATGACCGCTCCCACGGCACGGACAAGCCCGAAGACATGACGATTCCGATTCTATTCTATCATCCGTCCTTCTCCTCCAAGGACTTGGGCGATGCCAACATCATCGACATCGCGCCGACGATCGCCTCCGTCATGGGCGTCGCCGCCGACGGCGACTGGGAAGGCAAGACGCTGACGCTGTAAGATTCTAACAGAAGGTTGTAGACACGGTTTCACTAGTTTTAGATGAAACCGTGTTCTGTTTAGTTGTAGTGAGTTGTAATAAACTCCCTTAGCTGCTGTGTAAGTTGTTCTTCTGATAAATTATTTGCTTGAAGATTGTTTGCCCATTGGCGTCCAGGGTGAAGTGTATCCCATGGTGATTTCTGTTGGTTATCCCGTCCACTACCTTGTGCATGGTTGCCAAAACCGTCTAAAGTACAGTTCCAGAGGGGGGCAAATCTTGTTATAAGCAATGATTCGGCAAGTGGAATCCAGATATCATCTACTGTGAGATAACGGCAATAGAAATCATCAATTAAGAGATTATTTGCATCATTTATAGAATTAGCATGCTGACGAAGACGATTGTATAAAGGAGATCCAGGATTATCTCCCAAGTCAATACCGCCTCTTCTTGCCCCTGCAGGCACTGCTTTTCCGACATAGATAGGTTGCCGAAATGCATCGTTGGCATTCAATTCTGCAATACGTTCATATAATGGAAAAGTTCCTGTATAATAAATAGCATAAATTCCTGCACCAATAAACTGCCCAGGAGGTAAGTGCATGGGGGGACATTGCAACATGGCATCCATTATGCTTTCAGCCAAATTTTGCTTGTCAAGAGGATTGAACGGAGTATAAGTCATGGTGTTTTCTTCGTAAGTTGTGCCAAAATACTTTTACCCACTGTTTCCGCCAGAAGTGTGGGCACGGCATTGCCGATTTGCCGCATGGCTTCGGACCAGGGGCTATTAAATACATAATCATCAGGGAAAGTTTGTATACGTGCAGCTTCTCTTGCGGTATAATAACGATATGTTCCATTTGGAAAAGCAATCATGTTTTCGCCGCCAGGAACACCATGTGCTCCCGCTTTCAATGCCTTAGAAGGCTCATCAAGTGGACTTCCTGTATGGCCTGGATAAGGCCGTCCTCCCTCCCGTGGAGTATGGTTTGGAATGTTATTCTTTTGGTATGGGTCCGGTAAACCTTTCAAAGCATCTCGGACTGTCAGATATCGCTGACCAACAGGAGGAAATAGGCTATAATTAGCTTTTAGGAAATCAACACGTTGAGCAACTGAGGCAGGCATTGAAATTCGTTCCTTTAGAGGAATTTCATGCTCATCCCAATACTCGCCTGTTACCCATTGACTCCATAAGAGGCAATCTAGATTATGTGTTGTTTTGGGAAAATGCCATTCCAAATCAAGATCTGAACGGAAACCGACGATGAAGACTCGATGGCGGTATTGTGGTATTCCATAGTCTGCCGCGTTTAACAGACGATATACGACACGATAGGACAAGTCAGGAAAGTGGCCGCTAGTCTGGATTTTTTCCAATCGTGAAAGATGTTCTGTCCATTCCTCTCCTTCATTTCTTGTCACAGTCGGAAAAGATAGTTGAAGGATGATATAATTGAAATAGCTAGCGAAATTTTCACGAAGAAGTCCTTTGACATTTTCAAACACAAAGCATCGGGGGGCTAGTTCACGAACAGAACGGACAGCTTCAGGAAACATATCACGTGCATCATTTTTACCGCGTGCCTTCCCCCCCAATGAGAATGGTTGACATGGAGGCCCACCAGCCACCAGTTCGATGGATTTGCCAATTTCAGAATAATGAATATCACGGACATCCATTTGATGAATAGTCCAGTCCTTAGCCAGATTCTGTTTATGTAAAATATTATAGCGAATGGTGTCGCAGGCTTTAGCATTGAATTCGAACATGGCCTCATGATGGCAACCAGCCTTCTCAAGGCCAAGTGCCAGACCTCCTGCTCCTGTAAAAAGTTCGATTGAATGAATAGGCATCATTGATTCTCCGCAATTTGACAGTTAGTATATGATAATGCAAAAAACGAAGATTTCTACTGTAAAAATGATTTTTTGTAAAGAATTATCAACGAGGCAATCGTTGTTGTGTTTGTGAATGATTGGCTGTGTAAGATTGCACCACAGGATGTTTGAGGAGAACGAAGCCAGAGACGTTCTTGCCCGCAAGAACGTCTTCCTCCTTGAATACGGCCATCAGGATTTCGCCGCATTCACGTTTGTAATCGTATTGGATGTGGATGCGGCCGTCCGATGTCTGGAAGCCGTCTGGATAGGAGATGCCTTTCCGTTCGTCCAGCAGGAGGCCGCCCAGCCATGTGCGGCCGTCGTCTTTTGAAATGTAGGCCGTCATGAAAGAGCGTTCCAACGGCGCGTCCGGATTGGCGTGGCGGATCAGCAAAAGGTTGCCCGACTGTAATTTGCGCAGGAAGAAACGCGCGCTTGCGTTGGTGAAAGAGGTGCGTTCAGGCGTCGTCCATGTAAGGCCGCCGTCCGTCGAGATGCTTTGTGTCGTCCCGTTCGTGATGCGCATGTACATCAACAGGGAGCCATCCTTTCGTTCGACTATCATCGGTTCATCGAACGTGGAAAGCTCTCTTGCGTTGCGGACATGGCCGATTCGTTCCCATGACTTGCCCAAGTCCCGTGATGCAAAGATGTTGACACCTCGTTGATCTTCCAGTTCAGAGAAGAAGTTGAATCGCGGCCCTTTCGGATCTTGAAGCTTCTTTTCGATTTTTTCGTAATTGGCGGGCCAGAGGGAAATGGGCAGAAGCCATGTGCCATTGGAAAGAACCGTCGGTTTGTTGAGGGAGGCGCCATGCCAGATGCGGACGGGCTGCGACCAGACGGGCTGTTCGCTGTCCGGATTCTCGCAGACGGAAAACCATGAGCCGGAACGGCCGTCGAAATAGCCGAGGCTTTGCGTGAAGAAGAGGAAAAGCCGTCCGTCGGGCGTGGTCCAGAGGTTGGCGACAACGGCCGATAGATGGATGCCGCAATCCGCATAGCCCGGATCGAGAATGAATTGCGGCTTGGAGAACGTCATGCCGCCGTCATCGCTGTAGGCGAGAACAACAACGGCGTCTTCGTTGTCGCCGCCTGCGAACCACGCCAGCCAGACGCGGCCTGCTGGGGTAATGTCCATGCCGCAGCTCATCGTGTAGTCATCGACATCCGGCCAGTATCGCAATGGCGGATTCGCAACGACTTTCGCAGGCTGCAACGCCTTTGGCAGCTGCGTGGCCATGAATTCGCGATACATGTTGAAATCATATTGTCTGGTTGGCATGGTCAAAAAACTCTGGAAATTTTCAGCAAAACTCAGGATTCCCCATTGAAAAGACGATAGCTAAATACCTATTGTTAAGAATACAAGAGGTTCAATTGAAGGCATTTATATTACTTGCACCATGCCATGCAGTTTCACCTGCGACAGCGTCACTTCCAGCACACCTGATTCGCCTTCCAGAATCTCGCCGCAGCAATCGCCGCCGTCTTCGTGGTCATGGCCGCAGCTGCATTTTTCGCCATGCTCATGATGATGGCCGCAATCGCAGTGTTCATCATGGTCATGTTCGGCTTCACCGTCGAAATCCACGGGCGTCCATGTCCATGTCATGGCGGCTTCGTCTTCGAAATGCCATTTGACGATTTCCGGCTTCCAACCCATGCGCAGCGTCAGTTTCACAGGGCCAATCGGCGGAATCTCCTCCACCATCCCCTGGCCGGGCCGCGTCGGATTGCCGGACGTACGGTTGATGAAATGGAACAGCAATCCATTTTCGCCACAACGCGCCACAAAATCCAGCCCTACAGGAGCATCGACCGTCACAGGCTGGTCAATAAACAAGCGATCCATCAGTTCTTTCATGAACTTCCGCGTTTCAGGATAGCGGTTGGCCTGGTAGTCATGGAAAATGTCCGCAGGGAGGAATGCGACCGTCCCGTAGCCATGCCGCTTGAAAACCGCCGCTGGATAACCCGTAAGCTTTTCGCCACGAGCGGGGCTGTCGCCAAGCGTGCCAAACGCGCGGCAAGCCTTACCCAACGTCATAAGTCCCCATGTTCCACTGTACAACGGGAATGTTTCCTTCTTGCCTACTGGCAATTGGTACGCCGCTTTTTCAACCGTTTCCATCTTCTGGATACCCAGATAGTCGTAGCCGAAGCGCTCCGCCATGCCAACGCCCGTCAACAGCACATAGCCGCCTTCCTTGACGTATGCTTTCAGTGTTTTCACCATCTTGTCCGACATCCGCGTCTGTTCTGGCACGACCACCACGGGGAACTGCTCCAGCATCTGCTCCAGCATGTATTCGTCCAGAATATCAACACCGTAATGGCAGTCCGACAGAATCCACGTCGCCCCCTGCACAGGCGTGATGTCGTAACCGTACATGAGGCTGGAGGTCGTGTTTTGCGAATAATAATGCGCCTCTGAATGAAGCACTGCGACAAGCGGGAAAGTCTGTGTGTTTTGGCAGAGCAGACGGCGCTTTTTCACAAATTTCGAAACTTCTCCTAGCCGCTCCATACGCCACGGCACCAACTGCCCTGAACGTAATCCACAAGTCTCGTAAATCTGGACATTTCCGCCCGTCGAAAGCAGCATGGCCGCCTCCTGTTCCAACGTCTCCACAGGCTTCATGATCCATGGCGACGCGGGATTGCCCATATCCGAAGATTTGCTGAACGACCATAGCATGATGTCCCACGGCTTGTCGCGGTTGCACAGCCAGCGGGCCTCGCAACGGCTGCCGTCGAGTCCCCAAATCCAGCTGTTGTCGCCACTGATCCAATCTGTCGGAACGGACGGTTCGCCTGGATTCCGCAACGTCTGAAGCCAATTGGAGCAGACCTTCACATCAGGCTTATGCGCATGGACGGCCTCCGTGTATTTCGTCACATACTCCAAGAAGCTCTCGCGTTGGAAATTCATCCATGTTGTCCAGTTCGCATCCTGCGTACTGACAGGTGGTTCCGCAATGCCCGTGCGTTTTTTGAACTCCGCCGTACATTTTTCGCAATAGCATGGTTCGACAGCCCACAAATCGCCGTCGATCCAGAAGCCATCGATGTCGTAGCGATCGATCAGTTCAATCAACTGCGGAATCAGCAGTTTCTCAAGATACGGGCTGCGCGGACACATCTTCTCCGACTTGCGGTCCGAACCAGGAGCGGGAACGACCGTCCATTCCGGATGCTTCTTCGCCGCCGCCATATCCCAGATGCCCGAATAATGGCAATGCAACGGCAGTTTCAGCTGTTTTGTTGCCTCGCGCCACTGCGCCAACGCATCTTTGACAACGCCCGGAGACACCGTCCCGTCAGGAACTTGCGTAAACCAGCTCGTCATGCCCGGATGGCCTTTGCAGTCCGTCTGTACGAAATCCGGCTTCATGATTTTCAGCATCGGAACGAGTTCCGCAGGGCTGCAATGCGTACCCAGCTCCGTATCGTTGGCGTTCGCGTGCAAATCATAATGCAGCCCGAAATAATATTTCTTCCCGTACCAATTTCCACGACCAATCTGCATGACAAACTCCTATTTTGATAAAAACTTTAAAACAATCTTCACAAATCAACCTTTTGCCGCCGCCAGCAATCTTTTCGCGCAACGGCGCGCATTTTCGATGACGTCCTCCTCGCCTTCGATGAAGCCGTCCCGCATGAGGATCCGTCCATCGCAGATAACTGTCTTCACGCAACTTGTATCGGCAGAATAGACAAGATTTGAAACGAGATTGTACGACGGCGTCAGCTGCGCCGAATTGGCGTCCAACAACACGATGTCCGCGAGACGGCCCTTTTCAATCACACCCGCTTCCAGACCAGCCGCCTCCGCGCCAGCCTTTGTCGCAAGATTGTAGATTTCATTGACTTGCGCACCAATTGGCGACTGATTCGCCAGCTTCGAAACCAATGAAGCGACTTTCATCTCGTCGAACATCGACAAATTGTTGTTGGACGACGTGCCGTCCGTACCCAAAACAACGGATACGCCTTTGTCAAGCATTTGCCGCAACGGCAGCAGGCCGGACATCAGCTTCAAATTGCTGACAGGATTGAACACGCAGTGTACACCGCGTTCCGCCAGAATCTCCATGTCATGCTCCGTCACATGGACCGAATGCGCCGCAAACGTCCGTTCCGACAAAACGCCCAGCGTGTCCAAATACTCCACGGGCGTCATGCCGCCATGCTGCTCTTTGCAACCATCGAATTCCGTCTTCGTCTCGGAAACATGAACATGCAGTTGAATTCCATATTGTTGTGACATCTCCGCGCATTCGCGCAGCGTCTTCTCCCCGCACGTGTAGATGGCGTGCGGCGCGATGGACAACTGGATGCGCGGCGACAGCGTGTCGCGGTGTTCCCATAGTTCCTTGCTGTCCTTTTCGAACATATCCTTGTTCGGTGCCGCATCGTTGAGGAACATGCCGATCGTCGCGCGAAGACCACTCTCCTCCACGGCGCGAACCGTGCCTGACGGCATGAAATACATGTCGTTGAAATAGACCGTTCCCGAATGAATCATCTCCATGCAGGCAAGACGCGTCCCCCAGTAGATGTCCTCCTGCTGTAGCTTGGCCTCCGCAGGCCAGATATGGTTGTTCAGCCAGTCCATCAGCTCCATGTCGTCCGCATAGCCGCGCAACAGCGTCATGGGTGAATGCGTGTGGTTGTTGTAGAAAGCGGGCACGGCGATGGAATAGCTGCCGTCGATGATCGTATCAAACAGGGCGGCATCCTGCGGTCCGATGTCGATGATGCGGTTGCCTTCAATGGCGATGTCCGTACGGTTTCCGTTCAGTTCAACGTGTTTGATAAGAATGCTCACAAGCCTGCTCCTTTCAGTTCGTTAGAAATCAAACCGCCGTCTTCGACGGCCTGCCAGTAATACGCTTCCACATTCGACGGAATTCGGTGAACACCAGATGGAATCCGTCCGTTTTTCAATTCGATCACGGCGGCGTTGGATAACGCCATCGTCGCGTCGATGTAGCGCAGCCGCGTCGGCTCGTCCAACAGGAAATTGACGGGCTTGCCGCCGCAGAGGCGGCGTTCCATGGGCAGTTCGTCGCCCCATTCATCCTCTATGCCGATAGCGGCCACCAGTTGGTTGCCTTCACACAAAATTTCCGCCGCGCCGTTGCCGCG
Source organism: Victivallales bacterium (assembly GCA_017964325.1). Next base: position 24,325 of record JAGCSE010000079.1, read on the forward strand.
CAATGCCTCGTGGATGCCTGTCGCCGTCACGACGCACCATGCCTCCCCCACAGCCGTCCGTATCGCATCGCGGTCATTTTTATCCACAAGCGTTATATATTCAGGGACAACAGCTTCCATCCTATCCACCGCCGTGACATTCGCCCCTTTTTCATGGCAATAATAGGCCACGCCGCGACCAACCTTTCCATAGCCGAAGATGACGATTTTCCGTCCTTTCCAGTCGTCATAGCCCAGCTTCTCCATGCCACGCATGAAACCGTCTCCCGTGCCAAGGCATGTCTCGATCATCTTCACACGACTGTCATCGACAAGAATCACAGGGAGTTTCGACGATTCATAATGATAGTATCCCGAACGCGTCAATTCCACGACGCCCAGCCGCGGCGCCAGCCTCACATGGGCGCCACCGCAGTCCATGATGACATCATAATCGCCTGCCGTCGCGTTCTTTACGACAGGAACGCCCCATTCCGCCAACAACGGCGGCAATGACGCGTCATACGGAATCGCCTCCGAAACGGCAACCGTCAGTTCCGCCCCGCCCGCGAGTAACGGCAGGAATTTCACGAGCGTATTCGTAAACAACGGCGTGCCGTCCAGCAACTTCATGCCTTGCAACGGCTTCTGCACTCGCCAGTCATCGATTTGACGGCGTAGCGCAGGATATTCCACAACGTCATAATGATGCGAAATATGGTCATAGATAAATTGAATAGTTTTATCTGTCATTTTTGCATGATCGTAGAAAACTGATCTTCAAATCAATAATATATCATTCTTCCCACATTATTCTATTCTCTTTAACCTTCCGCGCCTTTAGTACTTCTAGAGCTAGAATTTCCAGCAACGGCGGTTGGTGCTTTCATACGGCAACCGCCACGGTGAATCATAGAGATGGATGACCGTTCCCGTGATGACATCCAACAGCACTTCCATCGGCGGATTGAAACCGCCCGCACTGAAGAAATAGCCCCATCCATCACAGCGGATTCCGCCCACAAAACAGTCGGAACCGCCCATGACAAGCTTTTCTTGATAAGCGGTCGTCACGAACGACCGCTGCACGCCGGCCCGCATGGTTTCCAGCCGTTTGCTTCGTTCTTCGCCGAACCACGCCCTGCCCTCTTCTGTCAATGCAAGCGGACGTGCGGGATCCTCCACAGGCGTCGTCGCACAGGAGAAGCCCAATACGGTGGCGTTGCCGCCGCCGACTGACTGTCGCGTGTATGTTCCGTCCGCCTGTTGTTGACGCAGGATGAAGAATGGATAACCACCTGTCGCCCAAAAGATTCCGCCCGCTTCGATGTATCGTTTGATGGCACCGATCGTCACGCTCATACTGACGCCATCTGGCACGAAAATACTCTCACCGCCCCAATTCACGACAGCGAATGGACGTTTGGTTCGGTCCGTCTCCGCCATCATCGCCAGCAGTTCCTGCGGATTTTTGACACGCATGACATCCAGACCTGTTCCAGCCAATTGCTTTTCGAGCGAAGCAATCAACGCCAAGCCGCCTTGCTCCTCCTCTTCAGACACGCCATCGACGCACAGCACAGCGATTTTGTTGCTCCAGCCCAACGACTTCGGCGACTGCTTCTCCAGTTCCATCGGCATGGCGTTCGGTTGATTGGCACCGCTTGGCAACGTGAGCGTCCATGTCTCGCCTTCCTGGCGTTTCCATTCCGCGACAGCGGTTTTGCCGTCCGCTGCGAACACCGTCTGCTTCGCGTCAGCCCATGCGGGCCGCGAGCAAACAGGAACGACCGATCCAGTGGCACCGTAAACCGCGCCATGCAGCTTGCCGTCGCGTTCATACAGCACGAAGCCGCCTTTTCCTCCTGTTTGGGCGGATGTCTCCATGTAGCCGACGCACCCCTTCGGCGCCACGGCGAAGAAACCGTAGCCGCACAGGCGGTATTTCGTAAGCCATTGGTTTTCAGCAAACTCCGTATTCGACAAATCTTTTTCCGTCAATGAGACGGGTTCTGGACCAAGATTCACGACAACCGCCACGCCGCCACCGTATTGTGCATAGACGACGCCATCTGGCGCTTCGCCTTTCAGATAACGGAACTCCCAAAGTTTCTTGCCTGCGTATTGCGAACAGATGGCCTTCTGGAGAGCGTCCAGCCAATTCAGCCAGCTGCGGCGCGTATCACTTCGTTCCGCTCCCAAATACCAGTTGTAGCTTAAACTGTAACCGAATGCAAGTGTCTCGGCAAGACGTTCTTCCGTTTCTGTGAAATGGCCGAGGTCATGCGTCGTGAAGATGCATTGGTCATGGCCGAGGAAGCTCAACAGCGGGAAGAACTCCCATTCGCCGTCTGGATAGCGGAACCGCAGATGCTGGCCATGGCGTTTGCCGCCCGCATCCACGCTGGCCCATGCACAGCCGCAAATCATGGTTTCGAAATTCAGCACGCGATCATGGCCGTCCTCCGTGGCCATGGGGACGACCGCCGCATCCTCCATCGTCAGCGAATGCATTCCATCCTGCCCGGAAGCTTTCAACGGCTCCAACTCGTTGTAGTTCCATGACCAACGGCGTGCTCCAACTTGGTCCTGAAACAGCACGTCGCTTGGAAACTCCTCCGTCATCTGGCGGCGGACCTTCCGATGGGCGGCCTGCACGGCTGGATGCCAGAAGCACAGGCTGTAACCTTTGTTGCCAGAATAGTTTTCCAGATTCGTCGAGCCGTCACGATGCCGAAGAAGCGGTGCATCTCCTTCGCGTTCAAAAGTTTCCCCCTTCGGCTCGATGCACCACCACGACGTGTTCGTGTAGGGCATCATCAGATGGCCCATCGCCTTGCCATCCATGATGAACTTCTTCAAAGCGTCGTCCGTCCCCCACGATTTCCGCACGGGCAGGTGGTCGGGATACTGCTTGTCGAAACCGCCGTGCATGTATTCCGTGTAATGGACGAGGCTCGGAGCGGGAAGCGCCTTCATGGCCTCCGTTTGCTCCGCCGCCGTCCGTCCGCTGAGCCGTATCAGCAGCGAATTTTTCAATTTGTCCAATATGTCCGCCTTCGGCACTTTCGCCTCCAGACTGCCGCGGATCTCATTTGCCGTGGCATAATCCGCCATCGCATCCCGTATATCACGATAATTGAACGACAAACGCAGCACAGGAGACGACCATGACTGGCCAGGCTCGCAGGCCATCATCCAGCCATGACGGTAGCGACCTCCTTCGCTTTGCCCCGCCAAATCCAGTTGGCATGGTTTCAGCAGGCGTTCTTTGTCCCATGGTTGCCGCATCATCGGCTGGACGCCCATCACCGCCACGGAATCCGTGCCGTAGTCCAAAAACATGAAATCGGCCACGGCAGATGTATATGTTTCGGACACAGTCATATATGGCTCCGGTACAATGACCGTGTAGAACGAATAGCCGCCGACCTCCCACCAGACGCCGCCTTTCTTCACATAGTCCTTCACCAAATCCAAATCCGCCGGCAGATTCTCACGGCTCATGCTCGGGAACATTTCGCCATACGGATTCAATATCATCGCGAAATCATTGCCGCGCAACGCTTCCCGCATGGCCTCCGATGATTCCAAGACAACGAATTTTCCTTTGCAGGCGGCCATGAACGGCGCACGCCCCAGAAACGACTCCCAATCCAGCGGCGAACCGGGCGTCCACGAACCATGCGCAGGACCGTTTTTCAGCAGGACAAGACCGATTTTCTTCTCTTGAAAACGCGCCATGTCACGGTATATCAACGCGTTCATCGTCCCGTTCACCATCGTGCGGAACAACGCCGCGCCGTAGTCGCCCGTCTGGCTGTCATTGCCGTTGCCGCCCATGCGGAACAGCCAGCCGTCGCCGCCGAAACGGCTGCCCGACAGAGCGGAGCCGCATTCGTTTTCAATCAGCGACACGTCGAACTGGCCTTCCGCAGGCGGGCGATTGACGCGCATCACCTGCGATTCGACAGAACGTATCACTTCATTTGTGAACCACTTGCGGCCTTCATCCGTCACTTTCAGCGGATGGACTGGCTCGCGGTCCGCCAGCGATTTCAACGGTCCGCCATACATGCGTTCATAGCCACGCGGTCCTGAAAACGCCGTCTTGTATTTGCAATGCGGATACTTATGCTCTTTGAAAAATGACGGCTTGTAGGCGACGCCCAGCCCCTCCGCGCCGCGCATCGGAAAGATGACACGGTTCAGTCCGTCCAGTCCGAAATCCACGTCGTCGGGCAGCGTCAATTTCAAAATCGGACGGGATGTCCTGTGGATGACGGCGCTGATATCGAGGCTGCGGCCAAGCGCAAACTGCTCTTTTCTTGGTCCATCTCCCGCCAAATCAACACTTTGGCCGAATGTGAACTTCACAGTGAGGCACAACAGGTCGCTTTCATACGTAATGACGGCTCCACCGCCGTTGTCCATCATCATCGACTTCACCGTCCCGTTCCATGGTTCCGACAGGAATTCCGCCGCCGTAATGGTTTTCTTCTTTGTCTCCGGCAGGGCATCCGCGAACTCCAGCGTCCACAAGTTGTTCATCATCAACTGCTTCCCATTGCCATACATGATCACGACGGCGCTTTTGTTGTCGAATTTGAATTGATATGCGTTCAATGCGCCTGCGCCGACCATCGCCATCAGCAGAAGATTTACTATTCGTTTCATGGAGACTCCTTATTATTTGGTAAATTAATGTCTTTTTGCCATCAAGACATTATATTACATAGTTGTATATAATCAAATCCCATTGAAGCAAAAACGCAGAGGCAACCATGTCAAAAATCCGTTTGCAAGCCCATCGTGGCGTCAGTTCAGAATTTCCCGAAAACACCTTCGCCGCCTTCCAGGCCGCCATTGACGAAGGCTACGACATCATTGAACTCGATCCGAAATACACGGCGGACAACCATATCGTCATACTTCATGACCGCACGGTCAACCGTACGGGCCGCCGTCAGGACGGCTCCACCCTCCCGCCAGACACCGCCATCAAAGATCTTACATTTGCGCAGGCCCGCGAACTTGAATACGGTTCATGGAAGGATCCGAAATTCAAAGGCGAAAAACTGCCGTCGTTGGAAGAGCTTATTGATTTCATCAAAGCGCATGACATCCCCTTCAAATTCGACAACGTGTGGGAGACCTTCCCGGCTGAACAGCAGGAAATTTTCCTTTCGCAACTGGAGAAAGCGAATCTTGGCAGCAAGATCGGTTTCACCTGCCGCAAGCCGGAATGCTTCGCGCTTGTCGCCAAACGCTTTCCGCAGGCGGAACTCCATTGGGACGGCGTAAACGACAAAGCCACGCTGGAGGATGTCGTGAAAGTCGCCGCCGGCCACCGCCTCACCATCTGGGTCTGTTATGACAACAAGTTGACGGGCTGGTTCAAAGGCGCGAAAGCCACTGCGGAGCTTTGCGACATGGTCCATCAGTTCGGCGAAATCGGCATCTGGATCCTTTCGCAGGAGACTGAGCTCGACGACACCGTCAACGTCTTCAAAGCGAACGCCATCGAGACGACAGGCCACATCAAGCCATCCATGCTTGTGTGAAAAATGTACGGGAGGGGCGCGCTCCCGCGCGTGATTCAATGGGAGGGGCGCGCTCCTGCGCGACCGGTCGCTCTGGAGAGCGACCATCCCAGATTCTTTTATATAAATATAAACAATCGGACCAATCATGAGAAAACGTTATCAAGAAGTTAGTTATGACATCGTTGTGGTCGGCGGCGGCATGGCCGGCCTCTGCGCGGCGATTTCCGCAGCGCGCCATGGCGCCAACGTCGCTCTCGTCCACGCGCGCCCCGTGCTCGGCGGCAACGCCTCCAGCGAAATCCGCATCCATATCAGCGGAGCCGACCAGAGCCTTCGCCAGACGGATTACGCGGAATCTGGCCTCCTATACGAACTGATGCTCGAAAACAAGAGCCGCAACGACACGTTCAACTATTCCATCTGGGACATGGTCCTGTTCGAAGCCGCCAAAAACGAAAAGAATTTGACGGTCTATCTGAACTGCCCCATGTTCGATTGCTCCGTCGATGGCAACATCATCACATCTATCTCCTGCTTCCAGGAGACCACGGAATTGACGCTGAAAATCTCCGCGCCGCTGTTCGTCGATGCCACAGGCAATGGCACGCTCGGCTATTTCGCGGGAGCGGACTACACGCAGGGCAGCGAATCCAACAAAGAATACGGCGAACCGCATGCACCCGATCAGCCCAATAACGAACGCATGGGCAACACGATTCTCATGAAGGCCGTCGATACGGGCCATCCCGTCAAATACGAGCCGCCCGCCTTCGCAAAGAAACTGACGGAACATCAGCTCCGCTATCGCGTCCATTCCAAGACGATGAAAGTCGATGCGAGCATGGCGCCTGATCCGGAAGAATGGCTCCGTCTTTCCGCATGCAGTTGCGCCGCAGTTGATTACGGTTACTGGTGGCTCGAACTCATGGGCGATGGCGACGACATCATCCCAGATTATGAAAAAATCCGCGACGATCTCATGGCCTACGCCTACGGCCTGTGGGACCACATCAAAAATGGCGGTCAGCATGGAGCGGAAAACTTTGCGCTCGAATGGGTTGGCGCACTACCTGGCATGCGCGAAAGCCGCCGCCTTCTCGGCGATTATGTGTTGAACGAATGCGACATTTTGGAACATCGACAGTTCGATGACGCTGTCGCCTACGGCGGCTGGTGTGTCGATCTCCATGCGCCGCATGGACTTCTGGATTTCGATGTTCTGCCGAGCGACTGCCATCATTTCACAGGCGTCTATACGATTCCGTATCGTTCGTACTATTCGCGCAACATCCGCAACCTCTTCTTGGCGGGACGCGACATCAGCACGTCCAAGCTTGGACTTGCAAGTACGCGTATTCTCGGTTGTTGCGCCGTCGGCGGCCAGGCAGTCGGTACCGCCGCCGCCCTCTGCGTGAAATACAACGTCCTGCCGCGTGAATTGGCACCGCATATTCCTGAAGTCCAGCAACTTATCCTAAAAGATGACGGTTTCCTACCGAATATTTTGAACCAAGACGAAAAAGATTTCGCGCGGAAAGCAACATTCACGGCAAGTTCCGCGAAATCGAATGGTATGCCGCAGAACGTCGTCAACGGCGTCTCCCGCAAGCTTGGCGATGAAACAAACGCATGGATTTCCGATGGGCTCTCCAACAATGGCGAAACGCTCTGTATGAAATTTGACGCACCGCATACGATATCCGAACTGCGGCTGACGTTTGATTCCAATTTCGCCTATCCAATCCGCGTCACGATGTCCGCCAACCGTCAGGCTCAGCAGCGCATCGGCGTTCCGCCGGAACTCGTTAAGGACTATACAATTACGGCCTTCCGCAATGGGAAGGCCGTCTATACCAAAGAGATAAAAGATAATCACCAGCGGCACAACGTCGTCGCTATTCCGCCAGTGGAATGCGACGCCATCGAATTCCGCTTCACCGCCACGAACGGCGCAACTGACGTGACGGTATATGAAGTGAGAGCTTATTAGCTAAAAGCTTAAAACTTAAAGCTTAAAGCAAATACAAAAGGCGCTTGAAACATAAAGCAATATAGAATCAAAAAGCCCTCCAATGTTTCATGGGAGGGCTCTTTATGATTTCAGCAAAAACAAATTGAAGCTTCCATTTGCTTTCGCTTTTAGCTTTCAGCTTTTGGCTTTTAGCTGATCTGAAGCTCATTGATGCGCCGTTGGATCTCAGCGGCGTTTTCCAGATAGAACACGTTGCGTTCAAAGGACTTCATGATGACATCCGGCGCAATGGAGCGGTTCTGCCATTTCGGAGCATTCAGGAAGCCGAAGACTTCGAACATCAGGAGGACATCGTTGGGCAGCTGCTTGACGGCTTCCATGATGCCCGCCCAGTCGATGACGCCCATGCCTGGATACCAATGGCATTCGTCGATGCCGTCGTAGTCGGAGATATGGAACGTACGGATGCGCGGCGCAAGCAGTTTGATGCCATCGACTAATTTTTCCGGATGGCCACAGAAATGGTTGACGTCAAAGCAGACGCCTACCTGCTCCAGCGGGAAGCCATCGACCATTGTCGCCAGTTCTTCCGCCGTGTTGCCGAGGCATGAACGCGGCAGGTCTTCCACGTTGATGCTGATGCCCTGTTCCTTCGCAACAGGAACGAGTTCCGACAATGTTTTGCGGAATGCCTTGATCCATTCCGCGCGTTCAGGATTCTCCCATGGAACAGGCTCCAAACAGCCGTGCATCGTGAAATTCTTGCACTTCAGCGGTGCGCATGCACGGATGAACGCCGCCGTATTGTCGGAAGCGGGCTTGCGTTTGCTTTCATCGGGATCGGCAAACTCCCAGCCTTTTCCGAACGGAATGTGGATACTTCCGATGATGACGCCGCCTGTGTCCTGCAATTCCGCCATGATGCGGACTTTTTCGCCGATATTTTCGGCGTTTGTGCTTCCCGCGCAGGAATATTCGATGCGCTTTAGTTTTGCGCGTTTCAAGCCTTCAAGCCATTCCGGCTCCAAGGCGATTTTGTCGGGAACGGATGTTGCATACTGGTACATGATGGTTTCCTTTTTAGGTTGGGATTATTCTGGATGTTCTGGATGTTCTGGATGTTCTGGATTAAAGTTGATGTTCAGGTTTTGCTGGAATCAAGCTGTCTCCAGATTATCCAGAAATGCCAGAACCTCCAGAATACCAAGTATTAAGCTATAGGGGGACGCGCTCCTGCGCGTCCGGTCCCGCGGGAGCGGGACCCTCCCGTTTACACGTTGGCTGGCAGACCCGTCTCCACGCTCTTGTAGCAGGCGTTCA
>JAGCSE010000080.1 GCA_017964325.1 Victivallales bacterium
GTCTTCCTTCAACGCCATCTCGTTGTACAACTTGTAGCGGTCTTCACCGTTGCCAGCAAGCCGCACGATCGTCACCTCCAACGACAGGCCGATCCGCGCAATCGAGAAGATTTCGCCCCATGGCCCGCCGCGCGACGAAAGGAACGGATCGCACAAATATCCTTTGCGCACACGGCGTTCCGGTATCGGCGTGAAACCGACCCACGACGTGCCGCACGAAACCAAAACCTCCCCGGGCTTCGTCACATGGACGGCCCGCGCGGCGGACGGATGGTCGAAGGATCCTGTCGCGATGACCGTCTTCTCCGTCAGATTGCCGCCGGCCAGTTCGGGCTTCAGCGTTCCAATCGCCGTTCCAGGCGGATACAACGGCGACAACTGCGAAGCGGACACGCCCGCCGCCGCCAGAAGCGACGGCGCGTATTCGCCTTTCGCCTGGTCCTGCAGGAAAAACGGTGTCGCCGACGAATGGTCCAGCCCGCGCTTTCCGCACAGCAGAAACGCCAGCCAATCGTTGTTCATGAACAGCTGACCGCTGTTGCCGAACACTTCCGGGCAGTTTGCCTTGAACCATGCACAATGAACCAGCGGAAAACCGCCGTTCCACGGCCAGCCGACCAATTCGTGCAAATCAATCGGTGCGATGGGTGACGGCCGTTTGTCCAACCAACTGATGATGTTCGTCTTAGGGGTTCCGTCCGGTGCCGCGACCAGCGTGTTGCCGCTGGCGGCGGCCATTGCGATGGCCGCCACAGGCTCATCCGAAGCCGCCGCCAATTCGCGGATCAGCGACAGGCAATCCGCCCAATGGGCCTGTGGCGCAATCTCCACCTTTTCGCCGTCGCGGATGAACGTCACTTCCCGTGCGCCTTCCGCAACAATTTTCTCACCGTCAAACAATACGCCTTTCAGTGCACTCGTACCTAAATCCAATCCAATCGTTTTCATAAATTAACCAATGCAAAAAATGTATCTACGCTAATAACATAAAGTTACTCTATTAATTTGTTCCCACGACTTCCGCAAACACCTCCAGTGTCCGTCGTGCCGTATTGCTCCATGAATACTCCTCCGCGATGCGCCGTCCAGCTTCTACGCGCGCCGCCAACTCCTCCCCGCCATCCAGGAAGCGTTCGAATTTCTCGACGACTGCATCCACATCCTCCGCCTGCACACCGAATGCCGCGTCGCGACCGATTTCATCCATCGACGAGCCAAGAGCATAGCACGCAGGGCATCCGCACGCCATGGCCTCCACCAACGGCAGCCCGAACCCTTCGATATAGGACAACATGAAAAATCCAGCCGCATGGCTGAACAAGCCAAGCAATTCATCCTCAGATGCAAATGGAATATGAACTACGCCTGCGCACCCCTTGACCTCCGCCGTCACATCAGGCTCGGCAGGCCGCCCGACAATCACCAGTGGAACGGCATTTCCGCCCGCCTTCTCACGATATTTTGAATATGCGACCAGCAATGTATGCCAGTTTTTATGTTTGAACAAAGCACTCACGCCTAGAAAATACCCTTTATCCGAAAGCTGTGGATATTTAGCTGGCGGAAACGCCTTTTGCTTTTCCGTCAATTGTGACATATCCCATTGCGGCGCAAGCGGTATTGACACGATCTTCTCCAATGGGATGGAGAGGAAACGGTTGATTTCCCTTTTGGAAAACTCGCTGATCGTGATGATGCGCGACACTTTCTGTGCCTGTTCAGGAAGCAGACGAAGAATCGCTTCGCGGAAAGGATCCACTGTCGCGGAAAACAAGCCATTTTGATGGAATGCAAACATATCGGGAACCGATAACACTGCATTCTCAAAACTGTCGAATGGCGTCCAACTGGAGCAGATGTGAGATGGGAAATGGACGATGTCGTAATCCGCTGAACGATATTCGAACATTCTCCCCAGCAACGGAATACGTGATGCGTCAAAGCGCCCTGGAAACGCATGGAAGCGACATTGGACATTCGGCGAGACAATACGGTCCACAATCTCCCTCACCTGCTTGCGGCTGCTTGAACGCAACGTGTTGTAACCCGTCGTCAATTCAAGGCTTGCATCCTGTTTCAGCATGGCGCGATACAGGCTACTCAAATAGACGGAAATCCCACATGGATGAGTCTGCAAAGATGTAAAATCAAAAAATATTTTCATCTATTGTATATGATATTTATAAGCTAATATTTTCTATTATGTAAAAAGCATGGTGCTTTCGTTATTCATTCTCCAAAATGATGATGCCGTGCAGCGTTCCAGCCAATTTCGCGTCATGCCATGTCCAGACGATTTTGCCGTCAGGCGCGAACATCAAGAGCTGCTGCCCTTTCTCGCTGTCGTTCGCGCCATGGCCCGTCCAGTTGCTGACGACAATCGAGCCGTCCTTCAGAATCTCCATGCCCGCAAAGAAGCCCGACACGATGCCGCGCGCCTTTTCGTCGTCCTTCACATGCAAACGGCGGATTTCCTTTCCGTCCGTGTCGAATTCGACGATGGAGCCGCCATAACCGCTGGAAACCAACAGGTTGCCATTTGCAAGACGTTCGCCTTGATAGACATGGCGGCCACCTGGAATCTTCGTCTCGCGGATGACCTTGCCCGCCATATCAACTTCCGTCAACGTGTCCTCCGGCCCGCCGAAATACATCGTGCCGACACCGCTTTCGCGCATGAGCCGCAAGCTGTTACGGCCAGGGAACACCGCCTTGCGCAAGACGTTGTCGTTCGCATCCAATTCAAAAATCACGGTGCCGCCTTCGCGCAGCGCCGCCAGCAGAGTCTTGCCGTCCTTCGTGCGACGGCAGGACATCGTCCCGCCGAATTCATCTCGCGCGACTGTCTTCACGATGGTCTTTGTCGGCAAATCCATTTCATAATAGCCGCGGCGACCGTTCAGCAGCAGCCGTGTCGGTGACAGCATCTGGTAGTCGCGGCATTTTTCAGGCAATTTCAGTGCCCAGTTGTCTTCTGGCTTCTTCGTGTTCACATAAATCAACTGGCCGCGCGATTCATCAATGCCCAGAAAACGCACGGGAATCGCTTGAATCGCCACCGCCAACATCATCAAAACAACAATTATTCTTTTCATTTCATGTCACCTGCTTGTTTTTTTGAAACCATGTTTAATCTTATTCTACTTTACTATACATTAAATAATAGCTTTTCAAGCAAACAAAACATTGAAGGAAGTGAATCATGGGTGAATTGACAGGCAAAGTGGCGTTGGTAACGGGTTCCTCAAGAGGTCTTGGAAAAGGCGTGGCCCTCGTGTTGGCGGAAAAAGGCGCGGATGTCGTCGTCAACTACAACAGCAGCCGAGACGAGGCGGAGGAAGTCTGCAAGGCTGTCCGCAAATTTGGCGTCCAATCCATCTGCGTTCAAGCCAATGTCGGCAAGGCGGATGATGTCCAGCGTCTTTTCTCCGAAATCGATGCAAAATTCGGTAAAATCGACTTTCTTATAAACAACGCTGGCACAAGCCGTTCTGAAGATATCTTCGACATCACGGAGGAAAGTTGGGATTTCATTTTGGAGACGAACCTGAAGAGTGTTTTCCTCTGTAGCAAGGCGGCTATGATCCGCATGCGGGAACGGAAATTCGGCCGCATCGTCAACATGTCATCGATGGTCGCCCACCAAGGCGCACTGTTCGGACACGCCCACTACGCCGCCACGAAAGGAGGCATCCTCAGCTTTACAAAAACATTGGCCCGCACGGCCGCACCATATGGCATCACCGTAAACGCCGTCGCTCCAGGCATTATCAAGACGGAACTGCTCTTCAAAACGCATGGCGAAGAAGGCGTCGCTAAACTGGCATCCACTGTGCCGCTTGGCCTCGGCGAAATGCGCGATGTCGGCCTGTCAGTAGCCTTCCTTTGCGGCGAAGGTGGCAACTATCTCACAGGAATCTGCCTCGATGTCAACGGAGGAATGTATATGCGTTCTTAATTAACAATTAACAATTAACAATTAACAATTAACAATTAACAATTAACAATTAACAATTAACAATTAACAATTAACAATTTATAATATTGAATTAGGGTATAAACTTGACGTAACCGAATCATAAAAGACACTAAATTAATAATGGCATGTTGAAATTATCTTTGATAAGCAATGATGTTATTTCTCTTTGTAAAGAATATTTAAAACATTTAATAATATAAATAGATATAAATCGATATATCCACACAATCTTTTTTTGAATCAGGATTTAGCGAGTCTGTGTTCTTTCATTAAATTCACTAAATGTGAAATTGGTTATGTGAATTTTATACCCTAATAATAAACTATAGAGATTTATGTTTTAATGTCTTGTCTTGCAAATTGAAATCAATAATCTTACAAGTTCCTGACATTCTGGGTATATGCTATTAAATTGATAATCAGTTAAGTATTCTGTTGTATGCAGTAATTCAAGCCAATATTCAGTTTCGCTTGCTTCTTTCAGGGCTATTCCTATTTTCGTATAAAAATCTGGCTTGCTAAATGCATAAACAGCCTCCTTGACATTGGCTCCCACGCTGGTTCCGCTTCGTAGAATCTGTCTGGATAATATGTATTCTTTCTTATTATTGTTTAAATACTTATACATCCTTATGATTCGTATGGCAAAGGCTTTGCTTTTATCAACGATTATATTATGTTTATACATTCATACCTCCATGATTTATTAATGATCAAGATTTTTTTAGGATTGTGAAGGGACGGCTTGTTTATAGATGTATTGCACTTTTCAGGATTATTTATGGAGGTATTATTAGTAGTAGTTCATAATTGTTAACGTGCCATCTTTAATACATTATCCTATATTTCCAATCATTAATCATTAATCATCAATTGTTAATTGTTAATTGTTAATTGTTAATTGTTAATTATTTAAGTTTTTTCCAATTGGTTTGGTTAAAAAGCGCATTGCTGTTCGGGTCGAATGTCGCCGTGCTGGCGTTGGGCGTATTGAAGCCGTTGTTATGATAAATGATTTCATTGTCGTTGTTAATCCACGCATGGTCGTAGCGGCTATCGACGAACATTTTCTCGCCCGTGTTCGGATTGGACACTGTATCGACATCGCGGATGTATTCGGACCACATATCCCGCACCTTGTCCAATGTACTCGACGTATTGGCGGCCGCCTCCAGCTGCTTGTTGCGGATCTCGTTCTGCACACGAAGCCAGTTTGCCGTCCGCTGCGCGGCGATCTGATTGACCACCGCTGTGAAATGCGGATTCATCTGGACTTTTTTCATCGTCTTCTCAAGTCGTTGTTGCGTATCCTTTTCCAGTTCAGGCGGACAGCTGAACGACATTGGAATCAGCAATTCGACGACGGTTGTAAATCCCAATCCCGGACGATTCTCCGTTGCAAGCATCGGCAATGAGAAAACCACTGTGTATTTCTTGTCGCCGCGGAAACCTTCATAGTGGATGAACAACTCCGTGAACAGGAAATTGGTTGGCTGAATGCCATGCTGACGCGCCATTTGCAGACGAGATTCAATCAGACTTTTTTCCGGTTCACGCTTGTTGAAATGCGCCTCGACCAATCGAACGTTGGCGAGATTGTGGTCTTTATGAATATTCGACATTAATTGATTGGCCAAAATGTTGGGATTTTGCAAAAAAGGCACCTGGTTAATCTGTCCTGTGGCAGGAATCACGGTGAGTGACGAGAAGATGATTTTGACCTGCTGGTCCGGCGACATGGTCCAGACATACCAAAAGATGGGTGTGGCGGGTTCAGTTGTCCAAGTCGTCTTGCCGCCGGCAAGCCAATTCGGTTGCACAGGATAGCTCAGGACAGGTATTTGCGTACGCTGATCAACCAGATAATATTGCTTATCAGCATTTTGCGCGAACAACGACACTGTTAACACAAAAAACACCAGAACAAAAGACAACTTGCCGAAACGCATGGTATTCTCCTTGTTTAAATAAGATAGCTGTGCAGGCGGCATCCCGCCGTTGTGCGAAGGACGCCTTAGCACATAATTTTCCATCAATAGCCTTTGTTTATTATACAGCTCAAACCGTCGTTTTCCAATGCTCCAATTCAATCATGACGACCACGCATCAATTGTTCAACATTCTGGAGAGTGCTGCCCTAGCTAGTCGTTAAAAATTCCGAGACTTTCGTCTCAAAAAAGCCTTGCTTAGGCAATTCTATTTGGAATAGATGGTGTTTCCTTCCAAAATCGTCTCCTCCACGTCGAATTCGGGGGAGACGACGACAATATCCGCAAACAATCCGACCTTCAATGAGCCACGAATATGTTCCTCATGGCAGGATTTCGCGGGATTCGTCGCGGTCATCATCGCCGCTTCCACAGGCGTGAAGCCAAAACGTGTGATCAGATTGCGGAAGACCTTGTCCATCGTCAGGCAGGAGCCGACGATGCATTCCGGATTGTCCACAAGCCTCGCCACATCGCTCATGAACATCATTCTCCCATCTGTCATGGGAAAAGTGCTACCAGGCGGCAGTCCCGCTCCAGCCAGAGAATCCGTGATGGCAATGAGATGCTCTGCTCCTGCGGCACGATGGGCAAGCGTGATGAGATTCTGCGGGACATGGATACCGTCACAGATGAGCTCCTTCTGGAGGCGGTCGTCGATAAGAACACAATCCGCCAGGCAGGGCTTGGATACGCCATGTTCCACAACGCGTCCATCAAACGTGTCGAACAGATGGCAGACCTGCGTGGCTCCGGCGGAAACGGCCATGTCCTTCTGCTCCTTTGAACAGCCTGTATGTCCTATGGAGACAGTGACGCCTGCACGGCTCATCAGCGTAATAACAGATTCGGCCCCATCTACTTCCGGCGATATGGTCATGAGCTTAAGCGTGCCATCAGCGGCATCCAGCAGAAAACGCGCCTCTTCCAAATCCACGCCGCGGACTAATCGTTTGTCCATTCCGCCTCTATGGGTGTAATCGATGAACGGCCCTTCCAAATGGCTGCCGATGATTTTCGTGATGTTTGGATCAGGAGATTTCACCAGTTCAGCGACTTCCTTCACGAACGCCAAAAGTTTTTCAGGCGATTCCGCCGCCAAAGTCGGACAAACTCCCGTCAATCCCGTTGGCGGTGCAAAAGTGGCCATGCCCTGCGCGCCTTCTCCAGAAACTGCCGTATATGGGCCGATTCCATGGGTATGGACGTCGATAAAACCAGGCGTGATCCAATTGGCTTCCGACTGCAATTCACCCTGCTTTTCAACGTTCGCTATCCGTTTGTCCTCTATACGCAACGTTCCGAAAAACGCCTGCTCTTCCGTGATGATATTTCCTTTAAGAATGCGATTTAGCATATATGAATAATGATAATCTTATATTACTACCATCTTAATGACTTTCTCTTTCTTACCACTTAGTTATTATACTCCAAATAATGATGAAATCCAGAACCGCCCCCCCCATACATAAAATATTTTTCATGCGTTTTATTTGCATGAAAAATATTTTATGATATAGTAAAGCCAATCATGAAAAAGGAGCGACCATGCTGATTTCACTTGCCATAAACAACTGCCTCATCTTTGACACGGATACGGAGTTCTCCCTTCAGGCCAATATGCAGAACAAACGCTTTGCCTGCAATATTGTTCCAGCGGGAAAAATCCATGTTGTCAAATCTGCCATCGTCATCGGCCCGAATAATTCAGGCAAGACCAATCTTGTGAAGATACTGGTGACATTGCAAGGCATCATTCTCAACGTACGAGCCAAACTTGAAAAGAACCTTTTCTCCTCTGAAAAGATATGCAGTCTTGCCGTCACATTCTCGGCAGACAACCATGAATATCTGTATGCAATCAAATATGATACGTCCAGTTCTGAATATGTATATGAACGCTTTGCCGAAATTCAACGCGACAAGTATGGCAATCGCAAGGAAGTGGTCTGGTTGCTCCGTGACTGCATCGAGAACAAAAATGAAAGCAAAGACGCCAAACTGACGGAAATGATGGAACTTGCCTCAAAAGGCAATCTTCTCATGCATGTTCTTGATACGTCACGTTTTCCAACGTTAGATATTATCAGTAGGCTACTCATTGAGTTTGCCATGAAAATCGATGTCATTGACATGAACAACATCCCGCTTGAGAAGACAATCGAAATGATGAAGGCCACTCCCGAAAGACGTCAGAAGATAGCAGATTTTGTAAAGAGCGCCGATTTGTTCCTACAAGACTACAAGTATCTGACAGAAAACGAGTTCAGTGCCGCATACAAGATAGGAGGACTGGCTCAGCAAATGGCTGATTGGAACGGCGTGCAAGAATCGGCCATCCGTCTTTGCGACACAGTTCTCGACAAACTGCATCTGGCCTCCGTTTACAAAGGCATCCAAGTGCCGAGCGTTCTCTTCGATTCCACTGGCACGAAGAAGATCGCAGCTCTGGCTAGCTATGTGTTGGATGCATTGGAACAAGGCCGTATTCTTGTCATCGATGAATTGGATAACAGCCTTCATTTCAAATTGACTCGCGAGATCATCGCGATGTTCAATAATGAAATGAACAAAAAGGCGCAACTGATTGCCACCGTTCATGATGTGTCGCTTCTGGACTGCCGTACGCTTTTCAGAAAAGAGCAGATATGGTTTTCGCACAAGGACAATGACCATGCATATCTATACTCGCTTGGCGAATTCAGCGCTGCCGAAGACGGCATCCGTGAAACGACGGATCTCATTGAAAAGTACAAGCGAGGCTTGCTTGGCGCATTGCCCAAGCCTGATCTCTTCAATTCTCTCTATGATGCCTGCTCTCTTTCAAAAACATCGGCTTCTGGCAAGGAGGAATAAACTATGTCAAAGCCACCATTGTTTTCTACCAAGCACAGCATTTGTATCATTTGCGAAGGATATGAAGAAGAGATTTACATCAGGCATCTTCTCGACAAGAATGTTTGGAACAGCATCTATGACTTCACCATCATCAACGCAAAAGGAGAAGGCAGCATTCCTCCCCGCTATCAGTTTGAAATCAACAAGGATACATACGAACTGGTATTGATTTTCTGTGATACCGACCGAAGCCCGTATAAACAATATCAAGATGTAAAGACGAAAATCAACGCCATGCATGAAGCAGAAGATGCGGCTAATCAGGTAATTATCTATGCAAATCCATGTTCCATGCAGATCATCCTTCTGCATTTTGCCATGGTTTCACTCAAGACACAGGGAAAAAAGACCAATGCAAAACTAATAGAAGAATTGACAAGTGTCAAAGGCTACAAGGCAAACCAAGAAGAGCACATCAAGGCTATTTGCGCTAAAATCAACCGTCAATCTTATTTCTCAATGAAAGAGCGTGTTACAACCATCAATAAGCCTGACAATGTATCTGGCAGTACCAATTTCATCGAATTCATTCAACGCTTTGAATCAGCTACCCCAAAATGGATTGTGGAAATTCGGAATAGACTCGATTCAAATGATTAAAGTTCGTATTGCCAGTGTAAATAATCATATCAAATCGCATTATTTTTGCCATTTTCGTGATTTTTTTACGAAAATGGCAAAAATAATGCGATTTGATCCTTTTTTTCCAAGCAACATCTTCTTTTTTGAGCGGCGGATACTCTGCAACATCCGCCTCCGCGACCATCAAGATTTCGCCAATTCACGCAATGACGCCAATGTCTGCATAATCGCAACATCACCCGCTTCGGGGGTGGTCACATACGCACGAACCTTTTCACGCCATGATATTTCATAGCCGCCAGCCGCGATCGCCGCTCGGTCGGGCAGATAGCCATTGCCGCCGTTGGAGCAACTGCACAGCAGATTATATGCGAACGGACCGTATTTGCGCAACCGCAGTGAAAAGATCGAGAACATCTCAAACGGGAACGGCGCCAAAGCCACAGGCCCGAACGCAATCACCGTCTGGACGAAAACTAGCTCCGGTTGCGGCGGCAAATGCCAATGTTCAAGCACTCGCTTGGCGACTTGATAATCGACTTCTGAAATGGCGGTTCCACCTGAAGACTCATATTTCCGCACACGTTCCTGCACCGTTGCCTCGTCGTATGGCAACGCCTGCGGCAGCCGAATCTCCTGCGACCGCACATGCA
>JAGCSE010000081.1 GCA_017964325.1 Victivallales bacterium
CATGGGGCAGATGCAGGAAAGGAACCATGCAAGTTCCTGCACTTCAGGAACGTCGGACTGGCGGAAGAAGACGGTCTTCTGCGGGTTGATGCCGGCGGCGAGGAAATCGACGGCGACATTGAACGTGCGTTCATGCAGATCTTTCGGATCTGGCATGGAGGTCATCGCGTGGTAGTTGGCGATGAAATAGAAACATTCGTTACCGCTGTCCTGCAGGGTGACGGCGGGGCGCATGGCGCCGAAATAGTTGCCGATATGGAGGGTTCCGGACGGCTGGATGCCTGTAAGAATTCGTTTGCTCATATTCGTGATTAGTGGTTAGTGGTTAGTGGGCGGGAGGGCTGCGCTCCTGCGCGGCCTGTGGTTAGTGGCTAAAAGAATTGCGTTCGCTTTTCGTCGCCGATGGTCGTGGCGTCGTTGTGTCCGGGCCAGACGTTGATGTCATCGGGCAGAGTGAACAGCTTCGTGCGGATGGAGCTGAAAAGCTTCTGTGCGGAACCGCCTGGAAAATCCGTCCGTCCGTAGGTGCCGCGGAAAAGCGTGTCGCCGGAGAACAGCTGCTTCTCCTCTTTGAAATAATAGCAAACGCCACCGGGCGTATGTCCGGGCGTCTCGATGATTTCAAACGGATGGTTTGGCAACTGCGGCGGCGTGCCCACCGGCTTCGGGAGATTTTCAGCGGCGGGAAGCCACGGGAGGATGGCGTTGTCCGGGCTTTCATAGTATGGTCTGTCCGCCTCATGGATCCATACAGGAAGGCTGAACGCCTCAGCCACGGCACCGACGCCGCGGATGTGATCGACATGCGCATGCGTCAGCAGAATACCCTTCGGCGAGACGCTGAGAGCCTTGACGGATTCGATGATGCGGTCGGCTTCGTCGCCTGGATCGATGATCAATGCTTCCTTCGTCTCGGTGTCATAGACAATGTAGCAGTTGACCTCCAATGCGCCGACGATGACTGTTTCGATTTTCAACATGATGGTTTATCCGATGTTGGCGCCCGGGACGATGTCGCCATCGACGGTTAGCAGACGCAGTTCGTTCTTCTTTTTGGCGGCCAGTAGCATACCGTTGGACTCGATGCCACGGATGACGGCTGGCTTGAGATTGACAACCATGACAATCAGTTTGCCGACGATTTCCTCCGGCTTATAGTATGCCGCGACTCCAGCCACGATCTGGCGTTTTTCGCCGCAGTCAACTTGCAGTTTCAGCAACTTATCCGCATTTTCAACGCGTTCTGCAGCAAGGACTTTAGCAACCTTCAACTGAAGTTTTGCAAAGTCCTCGACACCGATGACGGCGACGTTGACGGGCTGTTCGGCCGCTTTTTTATCAGCCTTCTTCTCAGCCTTCTTCTCAGCTTTCGGAGTGGCCTTCGCGGGCTCTTCCTTCTTTTCGATCTTCGCCCAGGAGTCCTTCAGAGATACGGTCAGATTGAACACGGGATGTTCGGGGGAGTAGTCGTAGCGATCCGCGCAGAAATAGCCGACGCGCTCCAGCTGGACACGCGTTTCGGGCGTGAGCTTGCCGAGGGCGGGTTCGAGCTTGCAGTTGTGGAGGATGTGAAGCGAATCCGGATTCAGATTCGCGAGGAAATCTTCCTGTCCTTCCTCCAAATCGTCCGGATCCTCCTTCGTGAAGAGGCGGTCGTATTGGCGGATTTCCGCATCAATGGCGTTGGAGGCTTCGACCCACTGGATGGTGCCTTTGACTTTGCGGCCGTCGGGGGCATTGCCGCCCTTCGTCTGCGGATCATACGTGCAGCGCAGTTCGACGATGTTGCCGTTGGCGTCTTTCACAACTTCTTGGCAGGTAATGAAATAGCCCCAGCGGAGGCGGACTTCGGCTCCCGGCGCGAGGCGGTAGTATTTCGGCGGCGGGACTTCACGGAAGTCGTCGCGGTCAATGTACAACTCGCGTCCGAACGGAAGCTGGCGTGTTCCGGCGGCGGGGTCTTCCGGATTGTTGACGGCTTCAAGATATTCAATCTGGCCTTCCGGATAGTTTGTCAGCACGACTTTCAGCGGGTTGAGGACACCCATGTAGCGGGATGCTGTTTTGTTAAGTTCTTCACGCAAACTGTTCTCCAGCAGGGCGATGTCGATGATCCCGTTGAATTTCGTGATGCCGCCGCGTCCGAGAAAATCCATGATGGCCGTGGGCGTATAGCCACGACGGCGGAAACCGCAGATTGTGGGCATTCGCGGGTCGTCCCATCCGTTGACGTGCTTCTCCTGTACGAGCTTGAGAAGTTTCCGCTTGCTCATGACCGTGTAGGTCAGATTCAAGCGGGAGAATTCAATCTGCTGCGGATGATGGACGGGCAGCTGTTCGAGGAACCAGTTGTAGAGCGGACGGTGAATTTCGAATTCAAGCGTGCAGAGCGAATGCGTGATGCCTTCGATGGAGTCTTCGAGACCGTGCGCCCAGTCATACATGGGATAGATGCACCACTTGTCGCCCGTGCGGTGATGACTGGCGTGAAGGATGCGGTACATGACGGGATCGCGGAAATTGATGTTCGGACTGGCCATGTCGATTTTGGCACGGAGGACTTTTTCGCCATCCGCGAACTCGCCAGCTCTCATGCGTTTAAACAGATCGAGATTCTCCTCGACGGAGCGGTTGCGCCATGGACTTTCCTTGCCGGGCTCGGTCAGCGTGCCGCGCGTTTCACGGATCTGATCCGCCGTCTGGTCATCGACGTAGGCGAGGCCTTTCTCAATCATGAGAACGGCGTATTCATACATTTTCTCGAAATAATCGGAGGCGTAGCGCACGTCGCCTTCCCAATCAAAGCCCATCCAATGGATGTCCTCCTTGATGGCGTCAACGTATTCGACATCTTCTTTGACAGGATTCGTATCGTCCATGCGGAGCATGGTCTTGCCTTTGTAGTCGCGAGCCACGCCGAAATCGATCCAGAGAGCCTTTGCATGGCCGATATGGAGGTAGCCATTGGGCTCCGGGGGGAAGCGTGTGCGGATGTCGCCGACTTTGTATTTTCCTGATGCGATGTCCTGATTGACGATTTCACGGATAAAATCCGTCGAGGCTTTTTCAGTAGGTTCTGACATGCTTTGACTCCTTTGGGGGACAAAAACGAAAACAACTCATTATAATATAAATGTGATTTTTTTTTCTTCACTAACGGCTCTTCTGCCGTTGACTGTTTTTTGATAAAAAAAGACGGACTGGCGTTGGCCAATCCGTCTTTTGCACCTGTTTCGAACTTGTTGTGTTCGATGCGATCAAACCGCAAGGTCGCGTGACGGTGGCCTATGCGGCCACTGTTGGCACCAAGACTGGAATTTGATCGTGATCATGGTCATGTATGTTAGGATTAATCTTCTTCTTCCTCGTCGAGCTTTGCGGCTTCGGCCTGGATTTGGGCGGTGAGCTGCGCGGGAACGGGATCGTAGCGGTTGAAGGTCATTTCGAAGAAGCCACGGCCCTGCGTCATGGAGCGGAGCTGCGTCGGATAGCTATAGATTTCCGCGAGCGGAACTTCAGCGTTGAGGACCTGCATGCCTTCCTGATGTTCCATGCCGAGGATGCGGCCGCGGCGGGAATTCAAATCGCCGGAGATGGCGCCCATGTATTCTTCGGGGAAGACGATTTTCAATGTGTAGATGGGTTCGAGCAGCATGGGCTTGGCATTGGCCATAGCCGCGCGGAATGCACCGCGTGTGGCGATCTTGAACGCCATTTCTGAGGAGTCAACGTCATGGTATTTGCCGTCATAGACGACAGCCTTGAAATTGATGACTTTGGAACGGGAGAGCGGGCCAACCAGACGGGTTTCACCGACGCCCTTTTCAACAGCGGGAATGTAGTTCTTCGGGATGTTGCCGCCGACGACTTCGTTTGCAAAGACGAAATCATCGCCGCCTTCTTCAGGCGTATAAGGTTCGAGGCGGAGATGGACTTCCGCGAACTGGCCGTGGCCGCCGGACTGTTTCTTGTGGCGGAACTGTGCGGTGCCCGTGCCATTGATGGTTTCACGGTAGGCGATTCTGGGCGTGTCGAGCGCGACTTCAACCTTGAAGTCTTTCTTCAGACGTGCAACCATCAAGTTCATGTACTGGTCGCCCATGCAGGAGACGACGGTCTGCTTTGTTTCTGCATTGCGGTCGATGACGATGGTCGGGTCTTCGTCTTGCAGACGTTTGAGACCCGCGCCGAGCTTGTCTTCTTCGCCTTTTGCCACAGCGGAAACCGCGTAGAAGGTTGTCGATTGCGGATATTTGACGGGGCCAAACTTGATGCCTGGATCAGCAGTCGCAAGAACGTCGTTAAGGCCTGTGTTCTTGAGTTTTGCGATGGCGACGAATTCGCCGGGGCCTGCTTCTTCGACGGTGGCCTGGTCTTTGCCCTGAATCTGGAGGAGGTTGCCGACGCGCTCTTTGCCGTTCTTGGTGACATTGAGGAGTTCGGAATCGGATTTGAACGTGCCGCTGAGGACGCGGATGTAGTTCATCTGGCCGATGAAGGAGTCGTTGACGGATTTGAAGACATAGCCGACGGCGGCGGAGCTTGTGCGGTCGAGTTCGCCTTCTTCGATGTTCATCGGGATGTTCTCAAGCGGGGAGGGGCCAAACGTGAGGATGGCGTCCGCGAGTTCGGCGACGCCGAGGTCTTTGTTAGCGGAGCCGAAGAAGATTGGAACGAGCGTACCTGCGAGGACGGCCTTCTTGAAACCTGTGGCGATTTCTTCCGTGGAGAGTTCCATCGTCTCCAAGTACTTTTCCATCAAAGCTTCATCCGATTCGGCGATGGCATCCATGAGGGAGGATTTGTAGTCTTCCGCTTCAGCGGGAGCGTCTTCTGCGAGGACGGAGTGAACGCCTTTGAAGGTGGCAGCTTCGCCGTCTGGAATCGAGCAGGGGATACAAACCGTTTTGCCGTAGCTGTTTATGATGTTTTCGAGGGTTCCCGCGATATTGACTTGGTCACGGTCGCAGCCGTTGATGAAAATCATGCGGGGCATCTGGCGGTCACGAGCCTGGTTCCATGCGCGGATGGTGCCCGGGCCGATGCCGGACATGGCGTCAATGACAAGAATCATCATGTCGCACATATTGATGGCGTTCATGGCTTCGCCGCAGAAATCGCTGTTTCCGGGGGTGTCAGCGAAGAAGAAATGGCCGTCTTTCCAGGGGCAGTGGAGGATGCCCGTGTAGATGGAGTTCTTGCGTTCCTGTTCTTCAGCGCGGAAATCGGAGACGGAGGTCCCGTTATCGACGCTTCCCTTGCGGCCGACGATGCCGGACTTGAAGAGGAGGAGGTCGGCAAGAGTGGTTTTACCGGCGCCGGCATGACCGGCGAGAACGAAATTTCTAATTTTGTCAGCGGGACAGTTTTTCACGTGGATGCTCCTGGACGGTTTTATGAATATGGATATAATAAAAATCATAAAACAAATAATGTAATACAGGGAACGGATTTTGACAAATGATTTGACTGTAAAGAATGGTGACTTACTGTTTTTTCATTGTTGTTCGAGACAATGGAATTTTGATTTAAAGGGAAAGGCCGCCATCGACTTCAAGCGTCTGGCCTGTGATGTAGTCCGCGAGGTCGGAAAGGAGGAAGAGGACGGCGTTGGCGATGTCGATTGGATGGGCAGTGCGTTTGAGGGGGATGGCATCCGTCAATGCCTGTTTTACGGAGTCTTTTAATGCGGCCGTCATGTCGGTTTCGACATAGCCCGGTGCGACGACGTTGGCATGTATGTTACGTGACGCCAGTTCCTTGGCGAGTGATTTTGTGAAGCCGACGATACCCGCCTTGGATGCGGCGTAATTGGTCTGTCCCGCATTTCCGTGGAGACCGACGATGGAGGCGATGCTGACGATGCGGCCGAAGCGGGCCTTCATCATGTGAATGACGGCGGCTTTCGTGATGTTGAAAGTGCCTTTGAGATTGATGTCCAAGACGTCGTCCCACGCCTGTTCCGTCATTTTCATCAGGAGGCCATCCCGCGTGACACCGGCGTTGTTGACGAGCAGGTCGAGCTTGCCAAGTGCTGTGACTGCGTTATTTACGAAATCGACCGCCTGTGATGAATCAGCGATATTGACTTGGAAAGGAAAGACTTGTCGTCCTGTTTCCGCTGAAATTTTCGTTGCAGCGGTCTGTGCGGATTCGAGCTTGGTTGCGCAGATGGCGAGATTTGCACCGTGGAGTGCGAGCTGGCGGGCGATTTCAAATCCGATGCCACGGGAGGCGCCTGTGACGATGGCTGTCTTGTTTTGGAAGTCCATTGTTGCCTTTGAATTAGAGATTGGGAATATTTGGGATATAAAAATGCCCGCGAATTACTCACGCAACTCACGGGCTGAAACGGATGAACGGAACTTACGTGTTCCTCAGGGCTTGAGGAGCGTATATGGGATGTCAATCTTCATGCCAGGCTTCAAATCATCGTCCGACTGGATGCTCGGATTCTGTTTTTTGATGGCCTCGACCGTCGTTCCATATATTTCTGCCAGAATGGACAGTTTGTCGTTTTCATCCTTGATGGTGTATGAGATGACACCTTTGTCTTCTCCGCCTGCGTCCTTCGTCGATGTCTGCGGGGGGAGGCCGCCGATGGGGGTGGGTTCCTTTACAGCAGGTGTTGCCGTCTTGGGGGCGGGAGCGGGGGTGCCAGGCGTATTGTTTGCTGCCGCTGCGGGCTTGTCAGCGGCTTTTGGGGGCTGTGCAGTTGCTTGTGGGGCGGTTGCGACCTTTCCATTCGGAGCTTTGATGTAGATGACCTGGCCAGGCTGGAGTGCCTTGCTTGCAGCCTCTGGATTCCATTTTTGGATGTCTGCGAAACTGACATGATATTTGTGGGCGATGCTCCAGAGACTGTCATTCGCCTGGACGACGTATGTTCCTTCTTTGGGAGTTGCTGTTGCCGCGCCAGAAGCCGCTGGAGTAGCCGATGCTTTTTTCGTCCCTGTGCTTGAGGATGAATGCTGTTTCGGGGGTAGTGCCTTGGGCGTCAAAAGGGCGCCTTCGGGAAGGGCCAATACTTTTCCAACTTTCAGGACATCGTTTTTGTTGATGCCGTTTACGGCTGCGAGATCATCAGTCTTAACGCCATATTTGAAGGCGATGCCGGAGAGCGTGTCACCAGAGACAACGGTCACCGTGCGTTTTGAGGCGGCGGGGGCTGGATGGGCTTTCGGGGAGACGGGATGCTTTTTCGGGGAATCGAAGACAGTCGGCTTGGCAGAACCTTGCGGTGTGCCGCGCGTGCTCATTGAAACCTGCTTGGTGTTGGAAGCTCCTTTTGACGGCGGAGCGGGAACGGCAGGCGTGTCGTCTGCGTTTTCCAGTTTCGGGAACAGGGAGCTGATGGTATTCGTGTTGGAGACCTGCACTTGATCTCCGACGACATCCTGCTGTGGCGGGATGAACGGCTGGGCTGCCGGAATCTGCGGTTGCTGCATACTACCGTCATTGTAGGCGAGGTTGCCCGGCGGGACGGGGGCGGTTGCGTTGGGACGGGCGGGAGTGATGCCTCTCAAGGCGTCAGGTGACGAATAGGGCTGCGGGACAAGATCCCTGTTGTCAAGAATCCGCCTTGAACCAGCAGGTTTGGGCGGTTTGGATGTTGTGCTTTTGCAACTAGTTGCGAACGTGACGGCAATGCCGCACGCGACGGCGATGTTGATCCACTTTTTTGTCATTTTTGGGGTTCTCCTTTTTTCTCCTATGGGGCTGGCTTTCAGAAGATAATTTCTTTTACATTAATAAGTATAATGCAACAATTCAAAAGTGCCAAGACTCCATAGGAAAAACATCCGCTTTTTTTTATCAAAACGCGATTTTTTTACGTCTAGCGGATTTTAAGGCCTCCTTTTTCGACTGCGGGGATGACGGAGAGGACGGTGATGCAGGTGTCGTATCCGACTTCGCCCGGGCAGTTGAGCATTTTCTTGTCGTTTTTGGCGACGGCGGCGAAGAAATTTTCTAGATGGAGGTGATGGCCTTGCTTGGCTTCGAAATCCTCCATGACGGCCTTGTAGTCGTCGCCGCGGTTCTTGAGGGCGGGAATCAGCGGGATAGCCTGGATGCCGCCGCCGAGAGTCATCTGCTCGACGCCTTCCATCCATTTCGGAATTTCAACGTTGGAACCGGGGATGTAGAAGCAGTTCTTTGGATTTTCTGAGAGGTTGATGGCGCCTCGGTCGCCAGCGAAGCGTTCGTAGTATTCCTGCCAGCCGGAGGTGTTAAGAACTTGGTAGTAGGAGCGGGCTGATCCTGGTTTGCCGGCGAACGTCGTCTTGTAGTCATACATGACGGTGACATCTTCATACCATTCGCGATCTGGGAAATAGTCTGCGCCGCCGAAGGCGGTGACGGCGTATGGTTCGGCGTTGAGGAACCAGCTGAAGATGTCGATCTGGTGGGAGCCTAGGTCGGCAATAGGTCCGCCGGAGTATTTCTTGAACCAGCGCCAGTTTTTGAACTGCTGCATGTTTTCGTAGCCGTATTTCTTGAGGATGTCTTCGGGGACTTCCTTTCCGGCGGGCCATGCGAGGAGGTCTTCGGGGGTGCGGTCCCACTGGCCGTAGAGGGCGGTGAGGCGGCCGCACATCTTGTCTTCGTGGATCATCTTGTAGGCGTATTGATAGACGGGATTGGAACGGCGCTGATGGCCGATCTGGAGGAGCTTGCCCGTTTCGTTGGAGGTCTTGACCATGTTCTCGGCGAGCTTGAGGTCGTGGGACATTTCCTTTTCGCAATAGACGTGGAGGCCAGCCTTGAGACAGGCGATGGTGTGCTCGGCATGATAGCAGTCCGGCGTGGCGATGACGACGGCGTCGAGGTCCTTTTCCTTGTCAAGCATTTCGCGGTAGTCGATATATGCGTTGACGTTTTTCTTCGTGTATGCTTTGATGCGCTTTGCGGTATAGTTGCGGTTGTACTCCCAGATGTCGCAGATGGCTTTGAAATTGACGCCAGGAATCTTGCGGATGCACTCGGCGAGGATGCGGCCCTGCGTACCCGCTCCGATCAAGGCGACGTTGATGCCGGAATTGGCGGGAGTTGCGGCGGGATTCGCGTTTTGTGCGAACAGTCCAGCTGTCTGGTTGAACACTACCATGCCTGCGCCTACGGCGCCCATGCTACGGATAAAGTCTCTTCTGTTGATTTCCATTACGACAAATCCTATGTTTTGTGAACAAAATATTGGAAAAATTGCTTTTTTTTGTTGTATTATATTTAAAATTATATTAAATGGTGTATTTTCAAGAAATTGATAGATAAAAAATTAACAGAAGGCATTTCATGACAGACAAAGACACCAAGAAGACGCCGTTTCCGCCGCCTGTCTATGACAGCGAGGAGGAGCAGCAGCAGATGTCCACTCCCCCTAATCCGGACGAGTTCATGCATGCCATCTTAGATGACGAGGGGGTTCACTATGATGCGGCCGAACCTCCGTTGACCGATATTGAGTCGTATGCCAGAGGTGGGACGGGCGAAATTTTTACGGCGCGGGACGAAATGCTGGGCAGGACGGTGGCGGTGAAGACGCTTCGCCCGAAGCACCAGTATTGTGTCGATCAAATCGAACGTCTTCTTCGTGAGGCGAAGGCGGCGGCGCAATTGGAGCATCCGAACATCATCCCAATCCATTCGCTGGGAGTCAGTCCGACAAAGGGTATCTATTTCACGATGAAGCGTTTGCGTGGTGATTCGCTGCGACACATCGTGAACCAGTTGGCGTTGCGCAATCCCGCCTATACGCGGGTCTATACACATAGCGTTCGGATGTCGATTTTCATGAAAATCTGCCAAGGCATCAATTATGCGCACAGTAAAGGCATCATTCATAGGGACTTGAAACCGGAGAACATCCTGGTCGGAAATTACGGCGAAGTGACGATTATCGACTGGGGGCTGGTGAAGAAGATGGATGCTCAGCGTAGCACGCACGTGCCTGGCCGCCGCAAAGTCGTCGGCATCTATCCGGAGGCGTCGAATGGTACGGCGTCTTCGGGCAGAGTCATGGTGGCGCACCCACCAGTTGAGGCGAGCCAGTCGGTCGTGAGCGAAGCGGTGAAGCAGGAATCTGTTTCACTGCCATCAGGCAATTTGACACAAAACGGACAGTTGAACGGGACGCCGCGATTCATGTCGCCCGAACAGATCATGGGAGACGTGGGTGACATCGACTCGCGTTCGGACATCTATGCGCTGGGGGTCATCCTATACGAGCTTCTGACATTCAAAAATCCCTTCGAAAATCTGCTGACAGACGATGAGATATTCGATGCCGTTCCGCGCGGGCTGTACCAAAAACCGCGGCAGACAGAACGGAAATATTCGATATCGCCTGAATTGGAGGCGATTTGTCTGAAGGCGATGGCTTTGAACAAAGAGCAGCGCTACCAAGCGGTCGGGGAACTCATCAAAGACTTGCAGGCCCATCAGGAGGGGCTGCCCGTATCCGCCTACAATGCGCCTTCTCATGTACGGCTGGTGAAATTCTGCAAGCGAAATCCGATCAAGGTGACCATTCTGGCAAGCTGCGTGGTGGCCATTTTCATGTATCTTGGGATTTCATCTGTCGTGGATTCGTATTATTTCGACCAGACGATTCGGCAGGTCCAGATTTCCGTTCGTACGGGGGAGTACAAGCTGAAGCATTTGGACGACCTTCTGAAGGTGAATGAAGCGGCTGAAAAGAACAAGGCTTTTGGCGAGATGCCGCTACTGCTCAGCAAGGAGCGGTATGACGATATGCGCGACGAATGCGACAATTATTTCAACGAGGCGAATCTCCTTCTGAATTCTCTTGGAGGGCTGCATCACCGTCAGCAGTCCAAGATATACAGGTTGCGTGAACGAATCATGACGGCGCAGATAGAGTTTTGCATGAAGCATAGCAAGATCAACGAATTGAAGAAGTTGCGTGCCATCTTGCCCGCGACGTTGGGGGACGACATGGACGCCTACAGCAGCAAAATGCGCCGCCTGCTCAGCGAAATGGAGACGGTGTTGGGCGGAACTTGCTATTTGCAGGTGGAAAGCAATCCTTCGGGTGCCGATGTGAGCATTTCCTTCATGGAGACGACGGATAACGGCAGAATGGCTCCTGGCATTGCCATTCATGAAGATTTGCTCTACACGCCTATCTACAATATGCCGCTTAGTCGGGGAACATACAATGTGACTATGCGGATGGATGGAGCGCCCGACCTGTCGTTTCCCGTCACGTTGAAATATGGAGAAGTTAAACGGGTGATGATAGACATACCGTCCGAGATTCCCGATGGAATGGTGTATATTCCTGGTGGGACGTGTGTTGTCGGTGGCGAACAGTCGCCGTACAAGCGTGACTACGAAATAGAAGTGGCGCCATTTTACATATCGCGCCATGAAGTGACGAACCGCGAATACATCGCCTTCTGGCTGACGTTGCAGGATGCGAAATTGTTGAATGCGTACATGAGCCGTGTGATTCTGTCACGAGGAAGCAACCTTCCGAAGAATGCGTGGAACAGAGCAGGGAAGGCGATACCGGAAGTCGATTTGGACAAGCCTGTCGTGGGCATTTCACGCGAGGCAGCGCAAGCCTATTGCGAGTGGCTTGGCAAAGTCCGCAAGCGGCCATGTCGTCTGCCGACCGTGGAGGAATGGGAGAAGGCGGCACGTGGGACGGATGGGCGGCTGTATCCATGGGGCAACACGTTCGCGAAGGAATTTGCGTTCACGCATGAGAACGCGGAGGCGCGCAAGACGTTCGGCCTGTGGGCGAAGCCCGGTTCGTTTCCCTTCGATGTGTCGCCGTATGGCGTCTTTGACATGGCTGGAAATGTGCGTGAATGGACGGCTACGGATTTTCCGGAAGGGGATGGCGTCTTCCCGCAGATCAAGGGGGCGTCTAGTGCGACTACCAGTCGCTATTTGCCGTTGGAACGCGCCTCCGATACCGCCGTGGCACCGTCGGACGTTGGTTTCCGTTACGTGATGTCCTATCTTCCTGAAGATACCGTCGAAGAAGTCCTCCAGCCGGACGATACTGTCGAAGAAGGCCAACAATAAAGGAGATGGATTGAAAATCATGTGTTGAAGGTTAAATTTTCCGTTAGAGGGCAATCGTGCCAAGGGAAAAAAGACAAGCCAAATTTTTTTTGTAGGAGCAAACATGGACAAAGTACGTTTGGGCATCATTGGTCTGGGCAACATGGGTTCTGCCCATATCCAGCATATCAAGAGCGGCCAGATTCCGCGCTGTGAATTGACGGCTGTCTGCGACATCGACGCTGCGAAACTGAAGAAATATCCTGATATCAAGGGATTTACGGACAGTGCCGAAATGATCCGCAGCGGCGAAGTCGATGCCGTGTTGATTGCGACTCCGCATTATTTCCATACGACGATCGGCATCGACGCCTTGAACAACGGATTGCACGTCTTGACGGAGAAGCCGATTTCCGTCCATAAGGCGGATGCACTGCGACTGATTGCCGCCCACGAGGCTCATCCCGAACTAGTGTTCGCCGCGATGTTCAACCAGCGGACAGATCCGCATTACATTAAAATAAAGCAACTTATCGAAAAGGGTGAGCTTGGCACGATCCAACGGACGAATTGGATCATCACGGCGTGGTTCCGCAGTGAAGCCTACTATCGCTCTGGCGGCTGGCGTGCGACATGGGCGGGCGAAGGCGGCGGCGTGCTGCTCAACCAATGCCCCCATAATCTTGATTTGTTCCAATGGCTGTGCGGAATGCCGTCAGCCGTCACCGCCATCGGCGGCATTGGAAAATACCACGACATCGAAGTAGAAGACGAAATCACAGCTCTTTACGAATATCCAAACGGCGCAACGGGCGTGTTTGTGACGACGACTGGCGAAGCCCCTGGAACGAATCGCTTGGAAATAGTCGGCACGCGCGGCAAACTGGTCTGCGAAGGCGGCCGTCTGACGTTTACCCGTAACGAAGTGCCTGCGGATGAGTTCTCTAAGACGACGAACAGTTCGTTCGGCGTTCCGCCTGTGTGGAACATCGACATTCCAGTCGGCGGTGGCAACGGCGAACAGCATGTCGGCATCAAGAAGAACTTTGTAGCGGCGATTCTGGACGGCGCGAAGCTGATCGCTCCGGCGGAGGAAGGGTTGCATTCCGTTGAAATGGCGAATGCGATGCTGTATTCGATGATGACCGGCAAGCGTGTCGAGCTTCCACTGGACGAGAAGAAATTCGAGGCCCATCTGAAGAAACTCATCAAGAGCTCGACGTTTGTGAAGAAATCGACCGTGAAGACGGACGTGGATTTCGCGAAGAGCCAAAGCTAAGGAAGCTGAAAGCTAAAAGCAAATACATTACAGTAGATGATAAAATAGATATTCTAGAGAGTCTAGAGTTTCTAGAATATCTAGAGCCTCTAGCAAATCTAGAGAGTCTAGAGCTTCTAGCGAATCTAGGATATTATATAAGGAGTAAAGGCATGCAGGCAGGCGAACGTTACGCCATCGGCGTTGACTATGGCAGCAATTCGGTGCGTTGTCTGATTGTGGACTGTTTCACAGGACACGAGGCAGGCGTTTCCGTCTGGAATTATCGTGGCGGCGAGGCTGGAGTCTATCTGGCTGCGGGTAATCCACATATAGCGCGCCAATGCCCAGGCGATTTCATCGACGGACTGTCAACGGTCGTTCCTGCTGCGATCAAGATGGCGTTGGAGACAACGCCTGATTTTGCCGTTGAAAAAGTCGTTGGAATCGGCGTTGATTTCACTGGTTCGACGCCGCTGCCGCTGGACGAAAATTTGGAGCCGTTGGCCTTCCAAGAGCGTTTCAAAGAAAATCTGAACGCGAAGGCGTGGATGTGGAAAGACCATTCGTCTGCCGAGGAGGCGGATTTCATCACGAAAAAGGCGCGGGAGATGCGTCCACAGTATCTGAAAAAATGCGGCGGGACGTATTCGTCCGAATGGCTGTTCTCGAAGATGCTGCATTGCCTAAATGTTGATCCTGAAGTATTTAACGCATCTTATATTTGGTTGGAGATGGCGGATTACATTCCTGCATTGCTGTGTGGTGTGAAAAATGTTGTGGATTTGAAGGTAAATATCTGCGCGGCAGGGCACAAGGCGATGTACAGCGATGAATGGGGCGGCTATCCGGACGCAGAATTCCTCTCTGCATTGGCTCCTGAACTTGGTGAAATGCGCAAACGTATGCCACAGAAAGCTTATACCGCTGACCAAATGGCGGGGCGGCTCTGCGGCGAATGGTCGGCTAAACTCGGCCTTCCATGCGGCTTGCCTGTGGCGGTCGGCTCGTTGGATGCGCATTTGGGCGCGGTTGGTGCGGGAGTCGGCAACGGTCGCATGGTGAAAATCATCGGAACGTCTGTCTGCGATGTTCTGTTGGCGAAACCGGATGCGGTAGTGCCCGATATTCCAGGCGTTTGTGGCATCGTCGAAGGGTCTGCGATTCCAGGCGTCAAGGGCATTGAAGCGGGGCAGACGGCGGTCGGCGACATCTTCAATTGGTTCGTCGGGCGAGTCTGTGGCGGCGATGCAACGCTTTTTGGGAAACTGACGGAGGAGGCGTCGGCATTGAGGCCTGGACAGAGCGGACTTCTGGCTTTGGATTGGGAGAATGGCAACCGTTGCATTCTGACAGATGCACGGCTGACTGGGCTCATCATGGGCTTGACGTTGCAAACGACCCAGGCGGAGATTTACCGTTGTCTTCTGGAGGCGACTGCGTTCGGGGCGCGGCGTATTTTGGACAGACTGGAAGAATACGGCGTCGAAGTGAGCGAAGTCATTGCCTGCGGGGGAATTGCGGAGAAGAATCCGTTGTTCATGCAAATCTATGCGGATGTTTTGGGGAGACCGATGCTGATTTCGTCGTCTGCGCAGACGTGTGCATTGGGTGCGGCGATGATGGGCATGGTGGCAAGTGGTGCATATCCAGACGTAACATCCGCTCAAACAAAGATTTGCGCGTTCAAAGACAAGATTTACCGCCCTGTGCCCTCCGCGAAGGTGATATATGATGAACTATACAAGCTGTATTGCGAATTGCATGACAGCTTTGGTGTGGCGGGAACGAGCTTCGACCATGCGGAGATGATGAAACGTCTTTTGGATTTGCGTAACAATTAGTTTGGGAAGAAACATGAAAAGACTTTATACAAACGCACGTATCATATCGCCTGGAGTTGATTTGTCCAATGCGTCGGTATTGGAGGAGGAAGGCGTTGTTGTGCAGATATATCCGCCCAGCATGGCTCTGCCGTCGTTCGATGAGGCGATAGACTGCGACGGCCATTTGCTGGTGCCTGGCTTTTTCGACATCCACGCTCGTGCGGCGAAGCCGAAGGATGTCGCAAAGATGGCGCGACAGGCGAAGAAGGCGGGTGTCATGAATCTGCTCGTTGCGGTGGAGGAAGGTGACTACGACATCATTGCCCAATATTGCCGTGAGACGGCTGCAGTCATGGAGAAGGACGCGGCTTGCGGGGCGCGTGTATTTGGTGTGCATCTTGCTGGACCATACGGAAATACAGATTTTCTGGAGGTGAAATCGCTTTATCAGCTCTGTACCATTCGCAAGATTACGTTTGATGTGGAGCTTGCGGGTGCGATGGATTTCTCGCAGAAGTTGCGGAAAGAAGGCATTGTCCCGTGTTGCGGCGGTGTTTGTACTGACTATGATGTTCTGGTCGAAGCACTTCAAAACGGCGTGCGCGACATCGGCGGCTTTGAGGAGGCTGGTTTGTCTGGCGTATTGGCGGGGTTGGGCGAAGATGGATTCAGCTTGGAATTTGCGGGAGACAAGGCGGCGGAAAAGTCGGCGTTGATTCGCTTCATGTTCAAGGTGAAGGGGCTGGATAGGCTGATGATGACTGTAAGTTCATCGGATATTCCTTTCAATGAAGGACTTAAGACGTTGGTTGCTGTGAGCGGTCTGGAGTTGAAGGAGTTGATTCGGACGACATCATTGAACCAGGCCGTGTCATTAGGCATCCACGACATCGGACGGATTGAATCTGGATACAAGGCGGAGTTCGTGCTGTTGGATGATGATTTGAATGTGCTCAAGACGTTTTAGAGCTCAAAGCTTAAAGCAAATACAAAAGTTGAGAAGCACAGGAAAATAGTTTTTCCAAAAAAGATAATGTTTGTTGGATGTTGATATGAAACCAGAAATCGTAAAGACGACGGAATTGGCGGCGGGGCGTTTCCTGCGGCTGGATTTGCATGAATATCGTGATTCCAAAGGCGTTTTGCGGAAATGGGAGGCGGCGCACCGTCAGAAGGCGCAGGCGGCCGTGTATATTTTGGCGATTCTGAAGCCGAGCAATCGGTTGGTCGTGCTACGGCAGTATCGTGTTCCAATCAACGCTTATTGCATTGAATGCCCAGCAGGGCTGATCGACGACGGTGAAGAACCTGTTGTTGCTGCGGAACGTGAATTGATGGAGGAAACAGGCTATGTCGGAAAAGTCGAATGGCAGAGCGGTGCAACGTGCAGTTCGGCGGGTATGACAAGCGAAATGGTGACGATCTTCCGTATGTCGATTGACGAAACGCTGCCGGAAAACAAGTCTCCGAAACAGCATTTGGATGATGGCGAGGAAATAGACGTCAAATTGGTTCCGTTGTCGGAACTGGATGTGTTTTTAAAGGAACGCATCCAGGCGGGCGACAAGCTTGATTCGCGAATCGCCGCCTGGAGTGCAGCTTTTTCAATGAGTAATGAGTAATGAGTCATGAGTAATGAAACATTAATCATTAATCATTAATCATTAATAAGTTACTACGAGGGCTATGATTTCGAGTGTTTCATCGCCGACGCATTCGACGGAATGGGAGTTGCCTTGGCCCGTGAGGACGGTGTCGCCGACGTTGAGTTCCGTGACGGTTCCCGCATCATTGACTTTTCCTGTGCCTTTGACTACGATATAGACTTCGTCTTCCCCCTCATGGGCATGGAGCCCGATGCCCGCACC
>JAGCSE010000082.1 GCA_017964325.1 Victivallales bacterium
CACTTCGTCCGACTGCACGAAGAAGCACGGCGCCTCCAAGCGGACGATCAGATCCGTCGTCGTGATGACTTCCGTCGCTCCTTCGCCGACACGTGTGCCGTTGCCCATGGCCCACACGCGGATCTTCCAAGTGCTAAGATTTTCCGGCATCGGTATTTCGATATCCGCCTCACCGTTTTCATCCGTCTCCAGACTGGCGATCCACAACGCCGTGTCCGCAAAATTGGAGCGAACGGTCGGTTCGACCATGCCGCCGGCCTCTTCCGCTTCGGCGGCTTCATCAACATCCATGGCGGCATTCGACACAGGCATTCCCATCATGGCTCCGCCCATTCCGCCAGCAGCCTTCGCTTCAGCCATAGGTGCCGCCGCAGGAGCCATTTCCAGCCGTTGCATCTTTGCCTTCATAGGCTTCGCCGAACGTGCACGCGTATTCATCATCACACCACCATCAAAAAGGGCGGACGTCACTGACGCATCGCCTTCCATTTCGGTCAAATATTTTCCGAACATACCGATCGTTTGCATGAAAGCCTCTCTTCGCTTCATCAGCTGATGCAATGGCCAGCGATTGAACAAACCACCATTCAGATGATGATGCCGTCGCCACTGCCAGAAGAACTTACGGATGTCGCCGATATTTGATCCGCCCGATATGTACTCAAGGCTCTTGTCATAGACGGACACGACGACGCTTCCCCTGTACGGCTTGCCCTGCAAATCCTTCAGCACGATTTTCGCACCGTTCGATGTACCAGGCTTCGACCGCTCCGCCTCAGGCTTGACGGTCACTTCCAGCATCTTCTTCTCCGGCGGTACGATGATTTCGCGGATGACATTATGCAGCACGCCGTTCGCCATCGTATAGGCCTCCACATAGATGTTCGGCATGTCTTTCTTCTCGATGGGGATATCCACAATCTGGCTCTTGCCTTTCATGCGAATGACCCTAGGCAACGGCAGAAACCCTTGCGTTCCACGGACAAAGAGCATGACGACGCTGTCGCTCAATTCCGTATTGACCATCAGTTTGACAGTTTCACCTTCCGCATATTCCGCTTTGTCGGGAATCAGTTCCAACGCACTATAGCGGAAATCGCGGCCATCATAGCCTGGCCCATGAATATTGAACAGCTGGCCGCCTTCCACGGAACGCCCCTTCGCATCCGTCAACGTCCAACTGAGACGATACTGCCCAGCACGAGATGCGCTAAACAACTGCTGTCCGCGCCCTTGCGCATCCGCATCAACCGACCAGCTACGTTCTTCCGTCTCCTCCGCGACGCCTTCCTTATTATAGGTGACACGATACAGCTTCAACACGCCCTTCCCGCTGACGGGAGCGCCGTCCAATGTGCGGGCCTGCATCGTCGCCGTCATCGCATCGCCGACCAGACCGTAGCCGCGATCCAGCCAGACATACGCCTTGAACGGCTCGCGAGCGACCGTCACGCTGCCCTGCCCGTGAATTTCGCGGCGGCTGGAATCCACCACGAAAGCCGTGATCTCATACTTGTGGTCGCGGTCGCCAAGCAGTTCCTTCGCCATGGCGGTATCCACTGTAACTTTCACGGTTCCATCGGCTTGCAGCTTCTGTTCCAAATCCATGACGACTTCAGGAGCCTCATGGCTGAAACCGCCTCGATACCAACTCCAACGCGGCGCACGGCAGCCCCATTTCGCCCAGCCTGGATACCATGGATAGTCCGTCCAGAACCACCAGTAGCCATTTCCATAGTACCAGTCCCATGGGCGAACGGGCCACCATTTCGCTTCATGCGTCGAACGCATGATTTTGATTTTCACCGTCCCCTCCGAAACTGGAGCGCCGAAATAATATTTCGCCTTGACGGTCAGTTCGAACTTGTCGCCGAGCTTCGGAGCCTCCTTTGGCGTATCGACGGTCACTTCGAATTCAGGCTTCTTGTATTCCTCCACGCGGAAAATGCCCGAACCATGCTGCATATTCACATGATACGTCCCAAGCATCGCATCTTCAGGCAGTTCGAACGTATCGGCGATGCCGCCGTATGAATCCGCCAATAGATTGTATTTCTTGACGATGTTGCCACGAGGATCGCGGATTTCCACTTCGTATTTCAGTCCCGCCGCCACGCTTTTACCTTCATACTCATATTTGGACTTCCCGATCCAGAACTTGAACTCCACCTTCTGGCCAGGCCGATAGACGGGACGGTCCGTCAGGAAGAACGCACGAGTCTGGTTTTCCGGGAAGCTCTCCATGAAAAGCCTGCCGTTGTAGAAGCTGTTAGTCGAATACCATGCACGCCGCCCCGCGTCGTTTTTCAAGACAAGCTGAATCTCGCCATTCTTCTCCTTATGCCCTTCAAACAGCTCAGCGGTGCTCTTAACGATCTTCCCTTCGCTATCCGTCATTTCCGCGAAACGCGAATGGTCGCTTTCCTGCTTTTTCGTCTTGTCGTTCCACCACGCAGACCAGCAGAAAAATTCGACTTTTTCATTGGCCAGCGGCCGGCCGCTCTTCGCATCCAGCACCTGCCACATCTTCCTCCCGTCCAGCAGATGTTTCTCGACGATTTCCGTATCCATGAAATAGACTGGAACCCGTGAAACGTTTGCGCCGTTCTCCAGCGAACAGGTCAGAAGATACCAGCCGCCTTTCTGCGCGGGAATCGACAGCGGAATCGTGCGGTCCTTATGCTTTTCAGCGGGCGTCAACTCCATGGACCACTTGGCGACCGTTTCCTGAAGGTATTTCTTTTCCCCGCCGTCCATTTCGAACAGCCGCCATGCGAGATTCGTGAAATCCCGTTGCTGCCAGTCGTTTCTGCGGGCTTTCAGATTGGAGAGGTACTCCTGGCAGTCCGCCACGATCTGGTCCATGTCGATGCGCTGCAACGTGCAATTCGCCTTCGTGCCGTTGCGGAAACAGAGCCTCATGCTTGCAGGCTCGCCCGCAAGCTGCTTGCGGATGTCGTCGATACGGCACCAGTTGCCCGTAATATGATGGATGGCGGCCTGTATCTGCTCAATCCCCCTGGGGTCTTTATTCTTGCTTCTTTCCTCAGCCTTTTTGTTGGCCTCCAGCATCCTATTCCACCAGACGAGCGCCTTGTCATACTGGTTGCGGTTTTGATAGAGACGTGCAAGATGCTCGTATAGATACCTTATGAACATGTCCTTCTTCTCGGCGATTTCAATGGCCTCTTTAAAAAGCAGAATCGGATTGCATTCGTCTGGAACTTTGAAACGCTTGATGCCAGTCGCCAACTGCGCGACGGTCTCGTCATCCTCAAGGCTTTCCAGCATCAGCAAATGATTGTTAAACGCCTTCTCGTCCATGCCATTTCCAAAGAGTCCTCTACGGTTTTGCAGCGTTTCGACTCCATAAAAACGTTCATAGAACGATGCAAGGTATTTGAGAGTATTGGGATCATTGTTGCATTTCATGGCCATACGATAGGCCCAGACGGCGCGTTCTCCGTCGTTTTTCGCGTCTTCAAAACTTTTCGGGCAACGGAAAAAGACGGGATTGCCGTCCGCATCGACGGGTGTGCCGTTCGTCATGCTGCCCATGACGTACGGATTCAGATAGTCGGGTTCCTGTGTCAAATCCGTCAAAACCATCATGCTGTGGCTTAACCCATCTCCAACGTAATTACCGGAAAATATCCCCGCTAGGCTCGTATAGAATGTAGCGCAGCTCGTGTTATTCTCCGTGACGGGCGGCATATTCTGAACCATTAGCTTGGTTTTAAAAAGCAGATCGGCATGACGGACATTGATATGCCTGGCCTGCCCGCCACGGTTCCAACCGCGCGTGAACTTTCCGTCCAAAACATAGCCATCTTGCATAAAATAAGCATAATAGATAATAAACTGCCAGTCGTTCTTGCGGATGTCCAGCGACTTTTTCAACAACGCATCGTATTCGCCAATACGATTGAGATTTTCAAGGCAGTTGACCGCTTGATTGAAATCCCCGGCGGCGAGCTGCCCCTTGTTCTGCGGATTTTCCAACAGCTTGACAAACGCGTCGTATGCCTCCTTGAAATTACCGTCCGCCGTCAATTTCATTGCAGCTTCGCGCTCCTCCTGGATTCCGCCGAAAACGCAACTTGCACAGGCCATCATGGCCGCGAATGTGAAAATAATTCTGCCGTGTGTCATTGGACTGTCTCCTGTTTTCTCGCGAGTATATTTTTAATGCCATTACCATATAATAATGGGAATTTATCTAAAAGCAAATCATCTCCTAGAATCTCTGAGAATCTCTAGAATTCCTAGAAGAATTTCTTTATGGCCATTTCTGCAATCTCAATGGAAAAATTTGCAAGTTCCATTGGCATGATGTATCTTCTAACCATCTTTAGACAAACCATCGGAACATCCGTTCCCAAACTCATGGAGACTCATCAATGAAAGTCATTGTCATCATGGCCGGCGGCGCCGGCGAACGTTTCTGGCCCCTTTCCCGCGGCAACCATCCGAAGCAGTTGCTGAAACTGACGGGCAGCGGACAATCCCTTCTGGAGGAGTCCGTCGAACGCTCCATGGCCATCGTGCCCCCAGCCAACATCTACATAGCCACAGGGCAGAATCTGCAGAAGGCCATTCAGGACGCCGATCTCGGCATCCCCCCCGAAAACGTCATCGCGGAGCCTTGCAAACGCAACACGGCGGGCTGCCTGATTTTCGCCGCCGCCACGATTCTTGCACGCTATAACCTTTCGCCTGAAGAACTTACGGTCGGCGTTCTGACGGCTGACCAGCGGATTCCGGACACGGGACCGTTCGTCAACACCGTCGAAGCCGCCCTGGAAGCCGCCGAAAAATACAACGCATTGGTCACAATCGGCATCCAGCCTGTCCGCCCCGAAACAGGCTACGGCTACATCGAAATCGCGGAGGACAACAAGAAGCAGGACACGGATACTCCCTGCTACAAAGTCGCCTCCTTCCGCGAAAAACCAACGCCTGAAAATGCCGCCAAATACATCGCATCAGGCAATTTCCTGTGGAACTCCGGCATGTTCTTCTGGCGCCTGTCCACCTTCCAGAACGAATTCGGCAAGGCGAATCCCGTCATGGCACAGACGCTGGAAGACTTGACGGACGCCCTCATGGAGCAGGATTCCGCCCGTGCAGGACAGATTTTCAATGCGCTGCCCAACATTTCCATCGACTACGCCCTCATGGAAAAGGCAGCCCATGTCATGGTCATCCCAGGCAAGTTCGTGTGGGACGACGTCGGTTCGTGGGACGCCCTCGACAGGACGATTCCCAAAGACCTCAACGGCAACGTGGAAGTCGGCGACCCGATTCTCATCGACTGCCAAGACTGCATCGTCTATAACGCGGCAGGTCAGAAATCCCTCGCCGTCGGAGCCGTCGGGCTGAAGGACATGATCGTCGTCGTCTCCGGCGACTCGCTTCTCATCCTGCCGAAAGACCGTGCGCAGGATGTCCGCAAGGTCGTCGTGGCCCTCCGTGACAAAAACGCAGAACAGTTGTAGGAAGTGCCATCGGCGTCCCGCCGTTGGCGGTTCGGTGTGCCATCGGCGTCCCGCCGTTGGCGGTTCGGTGTGCCATCGACGTCCCGCCCAATACGCAGGCGGGACGTATGTGCCATTTCCTGACATATCATTTTATTCGGCCATGAAAATCATCAATTTCGGTACAAGCCACGGCGATCCCACGCCCGAACATTTTTGCAGTTCAACGCTTTTGGAAACGCAAGGGCGCTACTATCTGATTGATGCGGGAGAACCAGCCAACGCCCTGCTCGTCCGCAACGGCCTCTGTGCATCACGCGTCTCGGCTATCTTCATCACCCACATGCACATCGACCACACGGGCAGCCTGCCCGTCATCTGCGAACAGGCCAAGAAATACCGCAGCCGTTTTCCGGACGTTTCGCTGACCGTCAACTTTCCCGAAGCCGCCGCCATTCCGTTGATGAACGGCTGGTTGCAGGCCAACCACGCGCGCTTCAGCCAAATAGAAATCGCCATGCGTGCATACGATGAACAGAACGGCTACGATGACGGCTTCATCCACGTCACCGCCACCCGCACCCGCCACATCAATATTCCCAATGAGCCATCCGCTGCTTCATACGCATTGAAAATTGAAACAGAAGGCAAGAAGGTTCTGTTTACGGGCGACCTTTCGCACACATTCGAAGATTTCCCGCTGGACGCCGCGCAGGGCTGCGATCTAGTCTTTTCCGAAATCACCCACTATCCGCTGGAAAAGGCCATTCCAACGCTCGAAAAACTGCGCTGCGGCAAGCTGAAATTCTACCACATCCACAACCCGTGGCAGACGGAGGAAGGCCGCCTGAAGGCGCTGTCCATGACGGCGCACCTCCCCTATCCAGTCGAATTCGCCTACGACGGCTGTGTCACCATGCTGTAAAATGCACGCCGACGGCCGTTTTTTGCACGTCAATATTAGCCATTTGCCTTACAAGCGTTTATAGTAATAGCGTGTAGAAAACAACCTGTCGGTTGAATCAACCGATTGTTTTATCGTAGTTACCAACAGTCAAAGATTTATGTCAAAAGTTGTTCCTTTTAGCATCGGTCCCGTCACGAGTCGTTGCCTGCCTTTCCGTTCCATCAAGGGAAATGGGCGGCATCAGTTGAATCCTTTTCAGAACGCTGAACTCGTCGCCTGGGCGGTCACCCAGAATCTCGCAGAATCCACGTCTTTCTACGACGATGACGTCGCATTGGCCTGGTCCCCCCAGACAGCCGATTTCTACAAAGACCCTAACTCCTCTTTCTGGAAGCATTTAGCGGACGTAAAAGCTAAATTGGACGCCGCCGGCGTGGAGGTCTTCTCCGTGTCCTGCGAACTCGCCTCATACGATTGCTTCACATACGGTGCTTTGACGAACAAAGACGCCGCCATCCGTGAACTCGCCATCAAGAAACTCGACCGTGCCATCGCAATCGGTCATTTCTTCAACGCCGCCGTCTTTACGTTTGATGCGGACGCCGAAGGCTTCGATTCGCCGTTCACCATCGACTGGCTGGCCGCCCTGAAGAATCTAACAGCTGGCCTTAACCACATTGAAGATGTCATCAAAGGGCAGAAATTTGAGAACTACATGGGCGCCTGCCTCGCTCCGCGCAAGGCCGTTCCATTCCAATACGGCTACATAAATAACGTTGGTGACGCACTTTCGCTAATTCACGGCAATCTCCGCACGCCTGAATTCTGGGGCATCAGCCCAAGCACCTACCAGCTCGAACAGGCCGGCTGGAGCGCCGCTCCCGCCACCATCGCCAACCTCGCCGCCTGCGGCGGCCTCGCCAGCGTGAAAATCGGCGCGGGAACGCAGAAATTGGCGGATCGACCGCTTCCGCCGCTTTTTGGCACGGCCAATCTCAAGGAGACCGTCCAGACGTTGTGGATTCTCTCAAAAATCGGCTGGCAGGGAGTCGTAGAACTCGATTCCATGATGGCTCCCGTGGAAGTGAAGGTCTCCAACGACGTGATCGCCCGCAAGCAGTTCGTCGCCAACACGGCCAGCGCACTGACCATCGCACTGGAACTGGCTTCCCGCATAAAGGACGAAGCATTGTCCGAACTGACTCCGCCCGAAGCGGATTTGATGACGGCCGCCGTCTTCTGCGGCGTCAATGTCGATGATGTCATCAATCGGACAGTCAAAGGCGGAGTCCCCGCCCCCCAACCCGAACCAGTTGGTCCCGCA
Organism: Victivallales bacterium; assembly: GCA_017964325.1. The sequence continues at coordinate 7,709 of JAGCSE010000082.1, forward strand.
CCAAACCATGAGATTCCCATCGCACCGAAACCGCAAGTTCCTGAACAACAGCCTGTTGATATAACTAACGACAACCAGCAGGAAGCCCGCCCTGCCGCCGATTCACACGAAGCCAAACGGTACGACAACTCGAAAAAGCATTCTCGCAACAACCGCATCCACAATGACAATAAGGATTTCACCGAATCCAGACTGGAAAAACCTCCTGTCCAGCCGCCGATTGTGGCTCCTGTCGCGGAAATCGTTCCATCAGAACCTATTGTACCGCAAGATAAGCCAGAAATAAAGAACGATCAGAATGAAACGCCCCAGCCAGCAGCCGAAATCGTCCAGCCCGTTGCTACGGAAGTTGTCCCGACCGTCGCTGCGGAAGCTGCACAGCCCGTCGCAGCGGAAGAAGCACAACCCGTCGCCGCAGCAACCACCCAGCAAGAACAGTCAGTCGAACAGCCGACCGTACCGAGCGTCGAGCAACCTGCATCAACACCCGAGCAAATCGTCGAACAACAGCCAGTCCAGCCAGTCGTGGAAACAACGCAGCCTACGGAAGATGTCCCATCCCAGGAGACAACGCCTGTCGCCGACACAGCTCCTGTAAATGCAGAAGCCACTCCAACTGAAGAAGTTGCAGCAGAAACGCCTCAACAGGAAACCACAGAGCAGCCCAAACCCGCCAAGCCAGGCAAAAACAAGCCAGACAGACCAAAACGCGTCTATCGCCGCACAACTGGCATCCGCAAAATCTCCAAGAAAAAATAGCTTAAAGCTTAAAGCTTAAAGCAAATACCATAAGCCTTAAGCTTAAAGCAAAATACTAGACGAAAGATATTTATTTTGTATAGCTTTTGGCTTCGCAGGCAGCCTGCATTTCGCATTTCGCTTTCGGCTTTTAGCTTTCAGCTTTTAGCTTATGAAACTCTACCTCATCGCAACCCCTATCGGCAACCTTGGCGACATGGCGCCACGCGCCATTGAAACCATCAAAAGCCTGGACGTGCTATTCTGCGAAGACACGCGCCATACAGGCAACTTGTTGTCGCTGTTGGACATACCACGTCCCCCCATCATTCTTTCCAATCACGACCACAATGAACGCGGCAATGCCGCCCGCATCGTCGAATATCTAGATGCGGGCAAGACAGTCGGCATTTGCAGCGACGCAGGCTGCCCTGTCATCAGCGATCCAGGCTATCCAGCCGTCCGAGCGGCCATCGAAGCAGGTCATGACGTCATTCCGATTCCTGGCCCCAACGCCGCTATTCTGGCGTTGATGACGGCAGGTCTGCCCGCCTCAAGCTTTACGTTCAAAGGATTTCCACCGCGCAAGCCTGGCCATCGCCGTCGTTTTCTGGAAGAAGAAAAAAGTTCACGGCATACGCTCGTCTTCTATGAATCGCCGTTTCGGATCGGAAAACTACTGGAGGAGGCGTTGGAAATATTGGGCGACCGCAACGCCGCCGTCTGCCTGGAGCTGACGAAGCAGTTTGAGCGTGTCCACCGCGCTCCCCTCTCGCAGCTCGCTGCGGATTTCAAGGATAAAAAAGTCAAAGGCGAAGCAGTCATCGTCATTGAAGGCAATCGGCAAGATGCCTCGCAAGATGATGACTCTATAGAAGCTTAAAGCCTAAAGCTTAAAGCTAAAAGCAAAGGCCTAAAGCTTAAAGCATAAAGCAAAGCCCAAAACTTAAAAGCAAAAGACAGAAGACTTAAGACAAAAGCCCAAAGCTCTAGACACACTTAATCCCTTGAATCTCATGTATTTGCTTTTAGCTTTCAGCTTTTAGCTTTCATCTGAGCATCGCTCAGATAAAAACTGGCTCTTTCTGCCCGTTTGCATTATAAATAACGGTTTCCACCTTCTTCCATGTCTCGCCGATGCGGTAGCAGAGCACGCCGTTTTCATCCGTCCCGAAGCGGCCTTCCGCATAGTCCATCACGACTTTCGGCAGGACGACCCAGTCGCCCTTTTCCTTCAAATTATTCTGGTTGGCTTTTGCGACCGTCTCCAAATCATCGCCAAAACCGCCCTTCGGGCGGATCATCGGACGGCGACGTTGGTCTTCCAGCAGTTGCGAGGCCGAAAATCCCATGAAATCAATGGGCACTTCGCCTGAAATGCCGAGCACGGGACCACTGTCCATCTCGCCGCCTTTCCCTGTATAGGTTTGAGCGATGATGACACTGCTACGCAGGAACGTAAGTCCCGCCAGAATCGCACGTTCAATCGGCAGCGTATGAAGGCCGACCAAGACGCGCTGCCCCGCAACCGTATAGGTCAAATCGCCTGGATGCACGTTCAAGCAGGGGAAATCGTTCGTCAGATTCGTCAGCGGCACAAATCCCGCGAACACGGCGAAATCCAACTCCAGCTTCTTCAATTTCTTCCGAAGACCGTCCGTCCATTGCTGACGAAGCTCCTGCCCGCGCGGAGTCGCCAACGAAACACGGCTCTCACCGTGCGAATTGTAGAATTTGCGGATGTCCGACTCGATGACCGGCACTCCGAAAGCCTTTCCTATTTCCCTTGCGCGACTCGTCTCAGGCGCATCCGTCACCAAAGCCATCATGTCCAGCACGGGCGTGGACAGTTTGGAAAGCGTCATCAAAAGATGTTCGGCGTTGCTTCCCGAACCGCTGAGAAAAATCGCGGTGCGGGGCAGTTTATGCCTTCCTTCTTGCAAAAGTGGCTTGATCGTTTCCATTTCTTCGTCTCCTTGTCTTTCCTTTCGTATATTCAATTTTGTTCAATATCCACTGTGGATGCCCCCCCATACCCTCTTCTGCTCATCCATCAAAAAAAATTAAACTAATGATAATACACCATGTTTTCACTAAATGCGAATTAAAATGCCAATTTTTTATGCTAAAAAACAATATATTTCATCTTAAAACAAGAAAAATGATATTTTTTGGCTAAAAAACATTGACATACAGCCAAAATAAAGCATAGTATTATATTTGCAGTAACATAGATTGAGAAAAATTTCCAATAACATATTCCATATAAAAAGGAGCTTCACACATGAAGAAAACTGGCTTGATTCTGTTGACGGCGATTTTCACCATCCTGCTGTCAAAACCTGCGGATGCCTTGAGCATGAACCCCTTCAAGCGGGAAGGCCGCACGCGCGCCCACACCCTGATGGTCACAGGCAATTTCGTAGATGCCCGCCTGCTTGCCGAACTTGCGCAGCACCGCACCAAGCAGCCCATCATCCTCCTCTCGCCTGATGGCTTCCAAAACTACCAGTTGTTCTTCATGCCGCCTGGAGACAAGGCCGTCGTTGAACCAAGCGACAATTTCCTCAGCCTCGTGGATTTCATCAACCCGCGCCGCATCGTCATTCTCGGCGACGTCAACTATGTTCCGCAAACCTTCATCGACAAGGCGCGTGAAAAGCACACCGTGTTCGTCCTCAACAGCTCGGACTGGTCAAAGAACGCAGACGCGCTCGGTGACCTCCTCAAACAGCCGAAACTCACAAGACTCTACGAAGACTACCGCAAACGTCTGCATGAAACCAACAATCCAGACAAGCAATAACATCCGTTAGACATCACCTCCACCGTTCCATCGGCGTGGAATACATCGGAAGACACCATGTTCACCTGTCTATATCAAATATCAAAGAACACATTCCGCGAAGCATTGCGTGAGCCCATCTATCTGCTGGTGCTCATCAGCGCATTGTGCCTGATTGGATTGTTCCCAATTTGCAGTATGTTCGTCTTCCGCGCACAGGAAAAACTGGTCATCGACAGCTCCATGACGACCATGATGGTGCTGGGCTGGAGCGTAGCCGTGTTAATCGCCAGCTATGCCGTCTCGCGTGAAATCGACAACGGCACCGCCCTTCTGCTCCTCTCCAAGCCCGTCCAACGCCCTGTCTTCATCATCGCCAAGATAATCGGCATCCTCGCCGCCGTCACCATCTTCTGGTTCCTCACCGCCACCGCCACCATCATCACGTTGCGTGTCGCAGAAGACCAGTTCAGATTTGACACGACCATGATGTCGCTCTATTTCGGCGCAATCCTGCTGTCTTTCGCAATCGCGGGAGCCTTCAACTACGCCAATCAGGCATCGTTCGGCATGAGCACTGTCTTCAGCCTGGCCATCATCCTGCCGCTCGTCGCGTTAGTCGGTCAGTTCAAGCCTTATAAAGATGCGGAAGTCGTCACGGGGCTCTCGTGGTACATCGTGCCCGCGCTCGTGCTCATCCTGTTCTCACTGCTTGCGATGGGAGCTTTGGCGACCACCCTCTCGACGCGGTTCGGCCTAGTCTCCAACATCCTTCTCTGCCTTGTCTTCTTCATCATCGGCCTGATGTCGGATTATATCCTTGGAAGAAAAGCCCGCGAGCCCTGGAGCGACTCCGTCCCCAAAGGAACGCAGCCGCTTTGGATGGCCACATATCGCTTTGCACCAACGGAACGTGCGGACATCGGCAAATGGGAGCGGCCTGTTCCCATTGACGAATCATTCCCGTTCACCGTCTGGTCCTCCGAAGACAAATCCGCCTCGATTCTTGAAAAGGAAGACCCGAAAGACCTGCCGCAGCTCGGCGCCAATCCGCAGAAGCAATGGCAGAACGGACAAGGCTGGGCCGTCGATCCCAACGACATCTCCGGCAAAATTCTCTATATGGCGCAATATGACGCCGATAATGAAACAAAACACTGGACAGTTATCAAAATTGCCAACGAAGCAGAAAATGTAAATCGCGATTCCAAGGACATCGAAGATTCGTATGACGCCTACGTGTTCCGTCGGTCGGGAAATCCACCGCGCACGCCGGTTGGAGGGAATTTCCTGTCGCCAATTCCTGGCGGCGGGAGCTATATGGCCAGCTTCGCATACGCGCTCGTACCGAACTGGCAACTTTTCTGGATGGCGGACGCCATGGCCATCAAAAAGGCTATTCCTTGGGCATACGTCGGATATGGTTTCGTCTATGTCACGTTGTTTGTCATCCTCCTGATATTCTTCGCGATCTTCCTCTTCGGAGACCGAGAAGTCGGCAAGCAAATTGTCGAATAGCTGCAAAGCCACCTGCAAGTCGATATGAGCCGTCGGCCCGCCAGAAAAATGCCATGGCGGAGTCGGCGGTTTTCATATATCTATAAATCAATAAATTATCATATATGAAGGACAACAGTATGAACGAACACAATTTCTACATCACAACACCTATTTATTATGTCAATGACATCCCGCATATCGGGCATGCTTATACGACCATTCTCGCAGACGTACTCGCGCAATACCACCGTCTGCTCGGTGAAAAGACGTTCTTCCTGACGGGTACGGATGAACACGGCCAAAAGGTGCAGCGCGCCGCCCAACTGACAGGCTGTACGCCTATCGAACACTGTGACAAGCTCGTCGTCCGCTTCCAAGACCTTTGGAAACGCCTCGGCATCACCAACGACGATTTCATCCGCACAACGCAACAACGCCACAAGACAATCGTCCAGAAGATTTTACAGGATTTCTACGACCGCGATTTAATCTACTCGTCCACCTATAAAGGATGGTACTGCGTTCCCGATGAACGCTATTTCACGGAAAAAGACCTCGTGAACGGATGCTGCCCAGACTGCGGCCGTCCAGTCGAACAACTGGAGGAAAAAAGCTATTTCTTCAAAATGGGCCAATATCAGGAATGGCTCATCGACTACATCGAAAACCATCCGACTTTCATCCTGCCAGAACACCGCCGCCAGGAGACCCTCGGCTTCCTGCGCAATGAAAAGCTCGGCGACCTGTGCATCAGCCGCCCGAAGGCCCGTCTCGCATGGGGCATCGAACTCCCGTTTGATCCAGATTACGTAACTTACGTATGGTTCGATGCTTTAGTCAACTACATCTCCGCTGTCGGCTATCTTGCCGACAACGAGAAATTCGAAACATGGTGGCCCGCATCCTGCCATTTGATCGGCAAAGACATCCTCCGCACCCACTCCGTCTTCTGGCCCACCATGCTCCACGCCATGGGCCTGCCGATGCCAAAAACGATTTTCGCCCATGGCTGGTGGCTCGTCGGCACAACCAAGATGAGCAAATCCCTCCACAACGTCGTCAATCCAATGGATATGGTTGACAAATACGGAGTCGATCCGTTCCGCTATTTCCTGATGGCCGCCATGAATCTCGGGCTTGACGCGTCGTTCACGGAAAAACTCTTTGTCGAACGCTACAACGCCGAACTCGCAAACGACCTCGGAAACCTCTCCAGCCGAGTCATTTCCATGATCAAACGCAACGTCAATGGACAGATTCCCGCCTATTCCGAACCAGGCGACGACGAGAAGGAACTTGTCGATTCCACAATGACAGCCGTGAAGGAAATGGCCGCGGCCGTCCAGAATATGCAATTGGACAGAGGCCTTGCCATCATCAACCACGCCGTCCGCGAAGGCAACCGTTATTTCGATAAGATGAAGCCGTGGGCCCTCGCCAAGGAAGGCAAGTCAGACGAACTCGGCAAGGTGCTGCGCCACACGGCTGAATGCCTCCGCATCGTCTCCGGCCTGCTCTATCCCGTCATGCCCGGCAAGATGTCACAGCTCCGCAAGACACTCGGCGTCGCAGAAGACGATATTATCCCCAGCATCGAAAAGCTCAGCGTCTGGAATGGCTTGCAGGACGGCGCAGCCGTTCTTGATTTCACGCCCCTTTTCCCACGTGTCGAACCGATTAAGGAAGAAGACGATGCGGCAGCCGATGCCGCCGCCAAAAGCAAGCAAAAGGACAATCAGCCCGCCGCCAACGTCATCACTATTGATGAAGTCGGAAAAGTCCAGTTGAAAACCGCAGTCGTCGCCTCCGCCGAAAAAGTGAAAGATGCCGACAAGCTGCTTCTCTTGAAGATTCAGCTCGGAGATGAAGAACGGCAGATTGTTTCAGGAATCGCCGAATACTACAAGCCGGAAGAACTCGTCGGCAAGACAATTGTCGTCATCGCCAACCTGAAACCTGCCATTCTGCGCGGCATCGAGTCCAACGGCATGTTGCTTGCCGCAAAGAAAGGCAAGACGCTCCGTCTTGTCACAACCGACGGCGACATCGCCTCGGGAGCATCCGTCGGCTGATGACTGACTCCTAACTATATGGGTGGCGGGACATTATTCCGCCGCCCATCTCAATTTGTCATTCCATTCATATCACTTGCAATTAAAAAAGGAGAACACCATGGCCCTTGAATTCAAAGCCGACGCGAAGTACGCCGCCCTCGTTCCGACCAGCATGGGAATCCGCCTCACTCCGCCCGACGGTCAGCCGTTCCATTGCGCGGACACCTTCAAACTGCAGGTGACCTCCGCAGAAACGAACGTTGTCAGCATCCCCTCCTACTTGGGCATGCCTGTCAAAGTTCTGACGGCTTTCGTAAAGGACAGCCCCATCGCCCGCATGATCAAGGACAATCTCGCCAGCCGTCACATGGATTATGAAGGCCCCGAAATCGAACAGGGCGGTCCATGGGGCTACCGCCATCAGTTCAATCTCGCAGATTCAGGCTTCGGTTCACGCGGCCCGCGCGTCCAAAACGACCGTGCAGGTGAAGTCGGCCGCATTCTCGATGTCAAATATTTCGATTTGGACCGCATCTTCGGCAAGGAAGGCGTGAAAATCGTCCATCTTTCCGGTCTTGTCGGCGCCCTTTCCGAAAGCACAAGCAAGTTCTGCCTCGAAATCGCCCGTACTGCGAAAAAGAACGGCACGAAGATTTCCTTCGACCTCAACTACCGCGCATCCTTCTGGAAAGGCCGCGAACAGGAATTGCACGACACGTTCTCCGAAATCGCCAGCTTGGCCGACGTGTTGATCGGCAACGAAGAAGATTTCCAGCTCTGCCTCGGCATCAAAGGCCCCGAAGCAGGCGGAAAGGACATCTCCGCGAAAATCGAAAATTTCAAGGAAATGGTGAACCGCGTCAAAGCGGCCTATCCGAACGCCTACGCGTTCGCAACGACGCTGCGCGAAGTTGTTAACACCAACTGCCACCGTTGGGGCGCCATCACGAACATCGGCGGAGAATGGTCGGTCGTCGAACCGCGCGAAATCCACGTGCTCGACCGCATCGGCGGCGGCGACGGCTTCGTCGGCGGCTTCCTCTACGCCATGCTGAAAGGCTGGGAGCCCGAAAAGTGGATTCAGTTCGGTTGGGCGACCGGCGCCCTCGCCACGACGCATCTGACCGACTACGCGCAGCCCGCAGATGAAGAACAAGTCTGGAGCATCTGGGGCGGCAATGCCCGCGTAAAACGCTGATACGCAATATCTTTCATGCAATGAGGCGATAATGCTTTACACATCGCCTCACTGCATTTTTTACTTGCTTTTCTAAATATTCCATCACACAAAAAAACGGCGGCCAATATTATCAGCCGCCGTTTTTTTCAAGCAAGAAATCCAATCAGATTATTTCTTCTTGTTCCACAGAATATCCGTTTCCATACCTTCCCAATGCTTGATGCTACCGGCATGGCCATCCATATAGCACAGGTTGGCCAAATCGTTGTGGCGACGCGCAATCTTACAGTCGGTATGGTTGATGTCGAAGAACGACGCCGTATTCCAAAGTTCCATCTGGATGGAATCGATGGCCTGGCAGGTTTCAGACGGATATTGGAACTCGGTCAACATGGACATATAGTAGGCGTTCGTCCTGTTCGCATAGCCGGCGAGGCGGTCGGGACGAGTGAAATTCCACTTAATCGGTTTCATGATAATCGGGCAGATGCTCGTGTCGCCAGAATCAGGACGGCGCCAATCGGAGGTGTTCGGCGTCGTGCCAGGGCACAGGAAGCTCTTGGGCTCGCCAGTATAGTTGTAGAATGCATCTTCCCACCACCACAGGTTGGCGGAATCCGCACCGTAGAAATGATCCCAGCAGTTATAATCCTTATAGTCGTTCATGTACATGACGCCAGCCAAACCAACCTGCTTCAGATTGCTTGTGCAGGAAATGGCGCGGGCTTTGTCACGTGCTTTTGCCAAGGCGGGCAGCAGCATGGCGGCCAGAATCGCGATAATTGCGATGACGACCAATAGTTCAATCAGCGTGAATCTCAGGATTTTTTTCATCTGTCGTTCCTTGTTTTGTTGGGTGGGTTAACAACACATTTATAAAAATGAATCAGTTGTTTTCAATAAATTAATGATATTTTTAGATTTGTCAAAAGCCTTTGCATATTTTTTTCAATCTAAATAAAAAAAAAACAATCCAAACACATTTTCTTTTCGATGAATCGATGAACATAAGCCCCCTCATGTTCACAGCAAACCCAAAAAGCCGCTGCACATGAGAAAACCAGCATTCAAAGATACAACTAATTATTTATTATATAGTTACAACTTCATTATCTGTCATCGGGAAATGATGGATTCTTTATGATTCCTGATGATTTATATGATAATGAATGACTCTCTATGATTCGTATTACTAGATACTTGCAATTTTTCCTTTTCTGTTTATCTTGTCTCTGTCATTCCAGCGCGAGTGTCGCCGGAAATATTCTCAAAACAATGAAAAGGAGACAGGCATGCCCCGTAAACGCACGACTTACATTAAACGAATCCATTTCGACGGCAAGTTCACAGACCAGATCAGAAAGCTCATCCGTGATAAACGTCTTGAACTTGGACTCCCCTATCATACGATATCACAATATTTTACCATCAATTGGTCAACTTTCAGAAAATGGGAGAACGGTGAGACAGGGCGATGCGAACTGCGCCACCGCCCGTTGATTGAGTCTTTCATCAACGGCGATCTCGATGAAGACCTCAAGGCCATTTTCGTCTCTAGCAACATGAAATATCCCCAAGGCACTCCCATTCAAGTATTTCAAGCCATGGAACGCATCGCCAACACCTATACGCTTTGCTCCCATAATCCAGAAATCGGCGACGATTTGCTCAACAAAATCGAAATGGCGGCCATCGACACGTTGAAAAGCCTCGTCTCAACTCCAAGAGACGATTTGTCCATGCCATATCAACGCACAAAGGGAAAACGATGGAAAAAATAGAACTTATTCCAATTCAAGCCCTTGATGTATGACTAAGCCGATGTATTCATTGTTTTTCAAGCGCCCGTTGTACCATAGAAGCCAACGCTTGTTCTCATCATCGCGATAGACTGACGGTTTGTAGCAGGCGTCGCCGTCCCATTTTCCCATGCCAGGCGAAACGATGGGATTCGACGCCAGCCGTCGCCAGCCGACAATGCCGTCATCTGAAACAGCGACGCAGATACGCGCCGTGTCGATGTCTTCATAGCCGATGTAGAACATGGCGAATCGTCCATCAGAAAGTCGTTTCATTTCGCAGCCGCCAATACGGTCTTTGTCATAGAATTCACGGCCTTGCACAAAAATCGGATTCAAGGGAGATTTCCGCCATGTCATTCCATCCGTGCTTTCAGCGTAACCGATTGCATTCGGTTCGTATGTCTCACCAGCAGCATACCACATACGGAAGATGTTGCGAGATTCATCGAAAAGCACGTATGGATTCATCACGGATTTGTTCTCCCACGGATATTCTGGAATCATGACTGGCATACGGCTCTGGCGTTCAAAATGATAACCATCCTTGCTCGTCGCATAGCCAATCTTGCTGTAGCCTCGTGCCTGCCCTGTGTACCACAGATGATAGACATCGCCGACCTTAACAACACAGTTACGATTCACGATGTCCTCCCAACCACTACCTCCATCAAGCGGCAGAACGATTTGCGGTTCGCTCCAATGGATGCCGTCCTCACTGCGGCAGACCGCCAGCGCCCCCTTCGGACGCCATGAGAAATACATCCTGAACTCGCCGTCTATCTTCAGGACATTGACATCGAAGCACGTGCCAATCTCAGCACTTCCCAACACAGGATTGCCTTCGTATTTCTTCCATCCGCCATTTGTTTCTGCTGTTTGCATATTCGCTAACCACTAACCACTAACCACTAACCACTGACAATCACAACCATTTCCGCCATTTTTCAAACCGATGGAACGTCAGGCGGTTTGCGTCATGGAACGTATGTGCGCCGCGATAAGACGTGCGTGACAAGAGGATGATGTCATCGTCGCCGTCAAACTGCCAAGCAGGATACTGGAATCCCGTCAGCTTGCATGAATATTGAGGCGGCAGCCCAGACTCGTCTTTCAACACATCCTTGACACGACGCCAGTTGCGCAAGTCTTCCGACACTGCCATGCACAACAGATTGCGGCACGTCGGATACTTGTCGCCCTCCGTCACATAGTTGGAGAACGTCACATACAGGCCCGTCTTCAGATCGCGCCGCACCGTGAAACGGGACGCGCCACCGATAAAGTCGATGATGCCATCTTTATAATCAAATGTAAGTTCCTTGCAATCATCACTTAATTTCAATATTCCTGCCTTGTTCGGCTTCTTCAAGTGCATACGGATCAGTTCGCAGATCGAGCCGTCCGGAGCAGGAACAGGCGTGCCTTCCAGCCAACCGTTGCCTTCCTCCGCGATGTCCGGATTGTTGTATTGACGATAGTCGAACTGTACTTTGTTCGTCATCGTCCAGTTCGACGCATCCAGCAGGTCATCGTGGATATCTGCGGAGATGATGCCCGCCGCGAATTTGTCCGCCCGCCATTCGGGGCCGCCCGGCTCGATGACATGACATTCAAACGCCTTATAAATACGGCTGTTATGAACAAGCTCCGTCGCAGATGTTTCGATGCGGTAGTGGTGCGGTTCGCCTATGGGCGTGCCTTTCATCAAAATGCCGCTCTTTTCGTCCTTCGGAATCGACCAAGTGAAGCCGCCATCCGTGCTGCGACGGATGACCATGTCGCCATAATCCCTTGTAACACCAATATGATACAGCGCGTCCGGCAGGGAGATCATCGTCCCCCAGTAGGCGTTGATGATATGCGTCACGTTCATCCATGTCTGCCCATTATCCTCCGAACGATAGATGCTCGTAAGGCCGTTTTCGCCTTCCAACGTCCGCAACGCGCCGAAATAGTCATGGCTGGCGACCAACGCGCCGTCCGGCAAACGGACGATGCTCGGGCTTCCGATGTAGCTTTTCGATTGTTCAGGCTGGTATTTGACTTCCACGTAATGCATAGCTTTGTTTTCCTTGTCGTTTTCAATGAAAATATAACTTAAAAATACTCCGCGTTTTTTGATTTTCCTGCCAAACGATTAAATTTTATCAGTTCGACATTGTTTTTATGGATTTTTCAACAAAAAGGAGTTCATGATGGCCCGCAATTGGGAAAACCAGAATGTCACGGAAATCAACCGTCTGCCCGCACGTGTTCTGCTGACGCCTTATCCAAGCCGCGAGACGGCGTTGTTGGACGAAAAGTCGTTGTCGCCTTTCTACCAAACACTTAATGGCGAATGGCTTTTCCAATATTTTGACTGTCCGGAAGATTCAGAAGCCCTTTTCAACCAGAAGGAAGGCGAATTCACGGAAGACGACCAGTCATGGAACACGCTGCAGGTGCCGTCCAACTGGCAGATGGCCGGCTTCGGCAAACCGCAGTACACGAACATCGTCCTGCCATTCCCGCCGAATCCGCCATACGTGCCCAACGAAAATCCGACTGGCATCTATCGCCGTACGTTCACCGTTGATCCCGAATGGGACGGCAAACGCATCATCCTGACGTTCCGCGGCGTCGACTCCTATTTCGAAATCAAGCTGAACGGCAAATTCATCGGCATGAGCAAAGGAAGCCGAATCGTCTCCGAATTCGATGTCACACAATACGTCAAAGTCATCGAAGACAACACGTTGGAGATCCGCGTGCTGCAGTGGAGCGACGCGACATATCTCGAAGACCAGGACATGTGGTGGCTCAGCGGCATCTTCCGCGAAGTCTCCCTCATGGCTCTGCCGTCCATAGGCATCTACGACCTCAACGTGGACGCCACGCTGGACAAGAACTACAAGAACGGCGAACTTTCCTGCAACCTGCTCATCGACAACATCATGAAATCTTCCGCGAAAGGCCTGAAAATCCATGCGGAACTATTGGATGCCGACCAGAAGGCCGCCATGCCCGCCGTGGACGTTCCCGTAACGATTTCGTCTTCAAAGGATTCCCGCGCATGCAATTTTACCTGCGCCGTCAAATCGCCAAAGCATTGGACGGCCGAAACGCCGTATCTCTACACGCTGCTCGTTTCGCTGGTTGACACGAAAGGCGTTGTCGTCCAGACACTTGCGCAACGTGTCGGCTTCCGCACCGTTGAAATAAAGAACGGCAACCTGCTCGTCAACGGCGTCGCCATCATGATCCGCGGCGTCAACCGCCATGAAATCAATCCGGACAATGGCCGCGCCGTCAGCTACGACAACATGGTGCAAGACATTCTCGTCATGAAGCAGCACAACATCAACGCCGTCCGCACGTCGCACTACACGGATGATCCGCGCTTCTACGACCTCTGCGATGAATACGGCCTCTATCTCGTTGCGGAGGCGGACTTTGAGACGCACGCCTTCGGCTACCAGACGCCCAACAATCCGTCGCAGTGGCCCGATTGGGAGAAGCCGATCGTCGAACGCGCCGTCCGCATGGTGAAATCCTTCCGCAACCACGCCAGCATCATCTGCTGGTCCATGGGCAACGAAGGCGGCCACGGCTGCAACACCGTCCGCATGATGGAGGAGACGCGCA
>JAGCSE010000083.1 GCA_017964325.1 Victivallales bacterium
CCGCCGCCTACGGCTGGAGGCATGGCGCCGTCTGGCGGATGCCGATGGCGACGCCGTGTTTCTCGCGCATCATGCGGATGATGCGTTGGAGGATTTGCTGTTGCGGCTGGCGCGCGGCGGCAACTGTACGGGGCTGACGGGGCTACGCGATGAACGGCTTATCGACGGCGTGCGTTTTCTGCGGCCATTTCTGGAGATTCGAAAGGCTCAACTGGAGGAATGGCTTCGGTCACAAGGTGTTGATGATTGGCGGCTTGATGCGACAAACGATGACAGCGCCTATCGCCGCAACGCCGTCCGCAACGAATTGCTGCCGCTGATGCGGCGGATTTTCGACGGCGACGGTGGTCTCCGCCAGTCGCTTCGTGTCTTGCGGCAGGATGCGGACTATTTGGAAACGCAGGCGGAGGATGCGTTTAAGCGGTTGACGGATTTGGAAAGCTGGCGGAATATTCCGTCGGCTCTGCTGCCGCGTGTGTTGCGGATTTGGATTCAGTCGAAAATGGGAAAAGATGAACTGCCTGCCCGTACGACGGTTGAACGGCTTGCTATGGAACTTCAACGTTTCAGCGGCCATCCAGTGGAATTCATGACGGAAAGCGGCTGGCGGCTGCGTTTGTCCAAAAATGGCGTGGAGCTGTTGCAAGGCGAAGCGAAGGAATCGTCTGAAACGGAACGGCCTGCCGTGGAATGGCGTTGGCGGGAACAACCAACGTTGTCATGGAACGGTTATGTGCTGAAAATCGGCGGCGCGAACGGCGAGCGTTTCGCCGCAAAGTCTTTGCCGGATGTGCTGACAATCCGTTCATGGCTGTCTGGCGACCGCATGGTTCCCTTCGGCCAGACGAAGGAAAAAAAACTGCAGGACATCTTTTCCGACGCGAAAATACCGCGCGAAAAACGCCATCGTCTGCCGCTTGTCTGTGCGGATGACACGATTATTTGGGTGCCCGGCGTGCGGAGAGCGGAATTTGGCCGCGTCTTGAAGGGGGAAGATGTCGTGGTAATTGGCTGTATTTGACGCATAGGAACGGTTCGTTCTTACAGGATTGTTTATGGATTGGGTGCATTCAGCAGCCAGTCCACTAGATTGATGATGCGTATTCCCTCGTGATCGATTTCCGGATGTCTGGTTCTGGCAATAAGCAATTTGGGATATGAGTCGCGGATTTTTTTCAAAGGCTCCAGTTCCCGTTGAAGTGTTTCTTGCGAGGAAATGTCATCGCTTACTTGGATATAAACTTTTTCAGTGCCGCGCAATGCGATGAAATCAATCTCGAGAGTGTAGAGTTTGCCAATGTATGTTTCATACCCTCTTCGGAACAATTCCAGGAAGACAATGTTTTCATAGACATGTCCATAGTCCATGTTGCGCTGTCCCAGCAGGGCATAGCGGAACCCAACATCGCAGGCAAAGTACTTTTCGTTGGTTGCAAGGTACTTTTTGCCGCGTATGTCATATCGTTTCACTGGATAGAACAGAAACGCCTGTGTCAGATATTCCAGATAATTTGCCGCTGTGACGTGATTTGTTGATATCTTGTTCTGCACAAGTTGGTTGGATGTCTTGTTGGCGGATGTCAGATTCCCGACGTTGTCCAACAGATATTCAGCCAGATGTCGTAGCACGGCGTGTTCTGTCAATTTGAATTTCTGTACAAGATCTCTGTTGAGAATGGTGTTGAACACTTCTCTGATGTATTTGGCTCTGTCCTGCCGAGTCGGATAGAGATATGAACCGGCAAGACCTCCATCGATGACGTATCGGTCAAAAAGAATCTCTTTGTCCATTTCATCGTCGAAATAGACGGCGTATTCGGAAAATGAGAACGGTAGGACTGGAATTTCAATCTGTCGTCCTGTGAAAAATGTTGCGAGGTCGCTGGAGAGGAGAAAGGCATTGGAACCGGTCAGATATATGTCGTATTGATGTGTATTGTAAAGACTATTGATGGTTTTTTCAAAACCTTGGCATTCTTGGACTTCGTCGATTAGAAGCACATTATCGGCATTTCGTGCCGTATTTGCAAGGATGTGATCATAAAGGTTGTGATATTCTTTGAGATGTTCGTGTTCCAGATTGGACAGATCGATTTGGATGATGTTCGTATTGTCATCTTGTGCGAATTTCGCGGCAATATCGGCCAGTAGCAAGGACTTGCCTGCACGGCGAACTCCTGTGATGATTTTCACTTCAGGCGTATGCCGGATGGCTTCGATTTGTCTGGTATAGCTGGGTCTTGGAATGATTTTCATACTTGCCACTTTCAAAATTTCAATTTTTTGAATTTTTTGAAACTGGACTAATATAGTCATCCTTCGTGGATATGCGAGTCTTGCGGTTACATTCTAGGTCATCCATTATAAAATTTGTGGTATTATGTGAGTTTTACATAAAGAAATAAAAAGATACGGAGGCACAGAACAAAAAATCTGTGCCTCCATTTGTATCTTTGTTTAAAAAATGAATCAGCCGTGTTTAGCAGCAGAGGGCCTGGCAGGCTGTGATGGTGGCGACGCCGGCGATGTCTTCGGCGGAGCAGCCGCGGGACAGGTCGTTGACAGGCTTCGCAAGACCTTGCAGGATCGGACCGTAGGCTTCGGCCTTGGCAAGGCGCTGCGTCATCTTGTAGCAGATGTTGCCGCAGTTCAGGTCGGGGAAGATCAAAATGTTGGCCTTGCCTTCGACGGGGCTGCCGGGGGCCTTCTGGGCGGCGACTTTCGGAACGAGGGCTGCGTCCGCCTGCAGTTCGCCATCGACGATGGCGTCGATGCCGAGTTCGGCGATGCGGGCCTTCGTCATTTCCGTGGCCTGTGCCATCTTGTCAACGAGTTCGCCGGATGCGCTGCCCTTCGTGGAGTAGCAGAGGAAGGCAAGGCGGGGCTGCGTGCCGATCAGGGCCTGGTGGGATTTGATGGTCGCGATGGCGATATCGACGAGGCCGGCCGCATCCGGATTCGGATTGACGCCGCAGTCGGCGAAGATCAGCGTGTCGTCGCCGGCGGGGGAGGGCGTGGCGAGGTCCATCAGGAAGCAGCTGGAAGCCGTCTTGATGCCTTTGGCGGTGCCGATGCAGTTGAAGGCGGAGCGGAGCATGTCGGCCGTGGAGGCGATGGAGCCGGCGACCATGCCGTTGGCCAGGCCCTTGTTGACCATGAGGTTGCCGAAGAAGAGGCGGTTGGCGGTCTTCTTGAGGGATTCCTCTTCCGTCATGCCCTTCGCCTTGCGGCGTTCGAGCAGGATTGCGGCCAGTTCGTTGAAATAGGGGGCCTTCGTCCAGTCGATGATTTCGACGTCGTTGTTTCCGCAGAAGCAGATGCCTTCGGCGGACGTCTTGAGTTCATCGGGCGTGGCGAGGATTTTCACCTTGGCGAGCTTGCGCTCCGTGATGATCTTGGCGGCTTTGATGACGCGCGGGTCATTGCCTTCGGGGAGGACGAGGGTGAGGTTGGCGGCGGCCGCTTTCGGCAGAAGTTTTTCCATCAAACCGGACATTGTGAAATCTCCTTTGTGATTGTCTTATATATTTAATGTAAAGGGAAAAAACGTTTTCAGACCAATTATTTGGCGGTGAGCTTGACGGTTTCCATGGCGATCATCAGCTCTTCGTTCGTCGGCGTGACGACGAGCTTGAACTTGGAGTCGGGCTTGGAGAAGACGACCTGCTTGCCGCGGCAGTTGTTGGCCTCTTCGTCGAATGTGGCGCCGAGGACGGCGAGCTTCTGGGCGATGATCTTGCGGGTTGCGATGCCGTTTTCGCCGATGCCGCCCGTGAAGGAGATGGCGTCGCAGCCGCCGAGGAGGAGATAGTAGCCGCCGATGTAGTGTGTCAGGCGGTGGATGAACATGTCGTATGCGTCCTTGGCGTTCTTGTCGCCGTTGTCGCGGGCGGCCTCGATGTCGCGCATGTCGCTGGAGATTCCGGAGACGCCGAG
>JAGCSE010000007.1 GCA_017964325.1 Victivallales bacterium
GGAAGCCCGCATAGACGCTTTCCGGCCAGTAGCCGTAGGCCTGCCGCGACTTGTCGTAGCTGCGCAGGTAGAGCGTGAAGCCGCCCGTCGTCTCGTCGGTCGCCGCCGTCATCTGGACATGATAGTTTGTGTCGTTCTGCGGGACGGTCGCCGTTCCGCGCGCCTTGCCCTTCAGTTCAAGCTGGATCTGGTTGTTGAAGGCGATTTCACCAAGCTCCAATGAACTCCAGTCCAGCCACTTGGACAACTGATGCGTCACGGTGACCTCCTGCGCGGGAAACGCCGCCGTTGATTTGTTTTCAAAATACACCGTGTAGTCCAGCCATTCGCCGGGCTTCACAAACCGTTGCGTTCCGCTGTCGCCCAATCCGATCATGCCCGAAATTTCGTTCGGATCGACGGAGTGGCGGGAAATGTCGGTTCTATAGTCGGATGGACTTTCCATCTTCGGTTTCTCATCATCGTCGTCATCGTCGTCATCCCCGACGTGGATTTTCTACTTGTGATTGCTTAAAAAAGTAAGATGCTCGCATTCAAGTTCCAACTTGGCAACATAGCATCCTTCGGCTAAATAAGAATGCAGCTGAGACCCCTGCGAGCTGGACTCGCATATCTGGCCGTCACCGAAATCCCACTTCCATTTTTTAACCTTGAAACTTTCGTCGCCTTTCAAGGACTTGTCGGTAAAATTAACTTGCGTATCCACCTGGATGTCGCTTGTCGGACTGTAGGTGAAATCAGGCTTGGCGAAAATCCATTCATACCAAGGGACTTCAGAATAGCCAAGTGTACGAGTAAAGCTCAACGTCGATGCGTTGACTTTCAGCCACTTGAACACCTCGGAATCCGAATAGAGCACACTGGCCTTAATGGATGCCTTCAAGGTATGGCCAATGGAAATGGCCGGCCGGCCCGGATGATTCTGGGAATTGGCCAGTTTCAGCCAGAGGCTCGCCTCGGCGCCGAGTCCAAGTTTGATCAGCCCTTCATAGAGTTTCAAATCAAGCCCCGCCTCAATCCCTGCGCTAAGTTTGATGTTGCCATCGAATTTGATCTCCGGTCCAGTAAACTCTTTCGTGATTGTCGTGTCATTGATCGGGACAAAGCCGCCATTCTTCCTGAAGAAGATATCAAACCCACGCTTTATGGTACATGTAAACTTCTGGGACATCTCAATCGATGCCTGTCCCGCGATCTCAAGTCCAACGAACAGATTGATGTCAAGCGTCTCCGATGTCCAGATTGGAATATAACCAGCCATCGTGATCTGGTCTTTTCTGAATTTAAAGAGATTCTTTGTCCACTTGGTATTGATACTCGCTTGCGAACTATAATGCGCCTGCCACTCAACCCCTAGGGGAAAGACCAGTTCCATATGGATTTGCTCAAGTTTTTCGTCTTCACAGCGAAAATTGAATTCCAAAACCGGCGTCTCTATAAACGGGACGATATCTACGCCGAAATCGTTGAACTGCAAATCGACATTGATCCCATCCCATCCATCACCACGTGTCTTTCCACGCGTCGTGGACGACTCCACAATATCGTCTTCCGTTATTTTTTCGACAATCGTAATATCGCACTGTTTGAATATTTCATCGAACTTCGCCTGATCCGTAATTAGTTCCAATATGACGCCTGTACGAGTCATGGACACGACTTTCCGCGAGAAGGCATGGTCGCGATCCGCATTGCTCAGCAAAACGCTTCCGACGGATACGGGCTTCGCCGGATCGGCGGCCTTCTGTTTCAGCGTCACCGTGTTTTCGGTGAACGCAACCACGTCGTAATCCGTGGAATCCGTCAGCACAATGATGTCATCCTTGACAATCGTCTCAAGAGGTTCGCGCACTTCCACCGCTTCACGCTTGACGGCGGTGGCCTCGTTGCCCTCCGCATCGACATACCAGACGGTTATGTCATACTTGCCAGGCGTCGTGTAGGTCCAGGAAGGATTCGCGCCGCGGTAGTCGACCTGGCCGTCGCCGTCGAAGTCCCAACGCCAGTCACTGGCTTTGTTGGAGAAATCCTTCTCCATAGCGTAGATTTTGACGGTTAATGGCGCGGCACCCTGCGACGGCAATGCCGTGAACGGCGCCGCCTTGACCGCCGTGATGTTCTGCTCGATCTCCGTGATCTCCTCCTCCGGAACATCGACGGCGTAGCGCTGGATCGCTTCGTAGCCGTCGCTGCCCAAAACGAGCCAGTTCTGCCCGGCGGGAAGCCCGGAGAGCTGATAAGCGCCGTCGTCATTCGTCACGGCGGTATAGGTCGCGCCCGTGGCCGCGCACATGGCCATGACGGTCACGCCCGGCAGCGGCAGATCGCCGTCTTCCAGCGTCACGACGCCATACACGATGCTTCCTTTCTCAAGCCGCAGATAGACCGCCTTCTCGCTGTCCGCCTCTGTGACGGTGACGGTCTGCTCTTCTCCTGCATATCCTTCGGCGGGAGTCGCATGCAGCGAATACTCACCTGCCGTGACATTCTCGAATGAGAAATGGCCTTCGTCATCCGTCATCGCATGTTCGCTCATGCCATTGGCGTACAGTATGACGTCCATGCCTGCGAGCGGCAAGTCCTCCGCCTCCGTCAGCACCCAGCCGTGAATGGTCGGCAGCTTTTTGACGGACAAGACGACTCCCGTCAGTTCGCCTGTGTCAGGCGTGACGACAACAAGATTCTCCTCCTGCAAGCCGCTTGCCGCAACCAGTTCGTATTCCGTGCCGTATGCAAGATTGTCAAAGACAAACCAGCCGTCGGCATCCGTCACGGTGGTCGTGCCCGCCTCGTCGTCCGCTCCATAGCAGTGGACGGTGACGCCTTCAAGCGGAACGCCCGTGTTCAGCTCCTTCAGATGGCCGGAAATGGCGCTTTTCAAGGTGCCGCAGGCCTCCGAAAAAGCCTCTTCGTAGATCACGCTCCCCCTGTATTCCTCCTTTCCGCGCGCGTTCAACCGCGTGGCCGCCCGCGCCATCGCCTCGCCGTAGTCCGCCCACGTGCCGAACGTGGAATTGGCTTTATCATTCTGTTCAATCGTCGCAAACCGAATCAAGTATCTGCCATCCAGCGAGAAGAAAATCGGTAGGCGGTTCTCTTCGCCAGCCTTCAAAACACCGGCAGGCGCCGTTGGAGAAATTCCTGCATAGCGCAATGACCGGGAAGCGAACTCGCCGTCCACCGTGTAGGAAATCTGCGTCGTCGTACTGCAGTCCACTTTGAAAATCGGCATCGTCATGTCCGCGTCGCCGGAATTCTTGTAGCAGAGCCACGCCGTGTAGATTCGCCCGTCGCGGACGGACGGCGGCGTCTCCAGCCACGCCTCCAGTTTCGGGCCAATTCCTCTCGGCCTCACGATGATGTTATCCGCCATTGACGCCATCCTGCCGCCTTCTTCAACGGAAAGCGTGTATTCGCCTTCGGTAATGCCATCGACGTTTAACTGAACGACCGCCACGAGACCGTCCTCCAAGCCCAACGTCGTGCCCGTCACCGCCGTGTCCCCGTGTGTCAGCGTGAACACGCTATTAGCGGAAAGCCCCGTGCCGATGATGCGCATCGTCGAAGTCCCTTTGTTCAAAACATAGGCAGGTTTCGCCTCCAGCAACGACAGCGCCGCCTCTTCCACGGAGACCGTCGCTGTCGCGGACGCGACGCCTTCGTTCGCCAGCGTCACATAAGTTTCCGACTCATTCGCAGGGATATAGAGCAACACCGTCCCATCGGACAACGTGACGCTCTTCACATCCGAACTCGAGGCGGACGGCAGATAGCCGTCCGCCCCGTAGGCGGACATCTTCGCGCTAGGCGGCAAAGTCACCGTCACGATTCTCGCGGCGGCGGACGGCGGCAGCACAAAGCCCTTCTCGCTGTAGCCGATGAGACCAAATTGATTATTGGTGGAAGACCAGACCGGCAGCGTCACCGCCGTCACGTCCTCCGCAAACGACTGGTTGTCCGCCCGTTTAACTTCATAAACATCACGATAGCCGTTGGTTGTGACACCGACTCGCCAATTGCCAGCCTTCAACGGCGGCAGTTGGAACGTCCGTTCGACAGTGACGCTGGCCTGCGGTTCAAGCGTCTCATTGACAACCACTTCGCCCAACGAGACGATCTGGCCGCCAAGTGCCTCGTCAACGCTTTGCAAGGCAATGACATCCCGCCATGGACCGACGGCTTGGTCTTCCCCTTCATTTGCGACGGTCCATCGAACCACGATGTTGCTTCCGGACATGGCTTCCGCCGGGGCGGAAACCGCCGTGACCGTCAGATTCGGGCATGCCCCGTTGTAGGCGCCTTGCATCTCGTAGATGCCGATGTCCGGACAAGCGCCGTCTTCATTTGGTGTGCCGGTATCCGCCACTTTCAGGACATCCATGCGCGGTTTGCCCCAATAATCCGTTGCGGGGGGAACGAGAGTACCCTCGGGATTGGCGGTTCCGTCGCCCGCGTCGATGCACGGAGACCCCGCCTTCAGCGTGAAATCGCCGTTGTCGGCGTCCGTAAAGAGCGGATCAGCCCAGATGTTGCCGTCGGAACCGACCTTCGGGAAAGACTGGTTGGCATAGCCGCTGTCGTTATGGAAGAGGCAATTCCGGAATGAGAGGTGGTCATACGCCCCGGTATATCCATTGGTCTCAAGCCAGTCATTGACGATGTTCTTGAACACGCAATTTTTGAAATCCAGATGTTCTGTTGCGAAATTCTCCCAAAACATGGTGATGTATTGATTAGCATAGAAAACGCAATTGATATATTCGTTTTTCGGACTTGAATAATAGGATAACACGCCCATCCCCACATCCGTGATGACGGAGTTGCGAACCGTGACTCTTCCCCCCCAATTACAGATGCCGTCATATGCGGCATGGGCCACGACACAGGAGTCCATCTCCAGAACACCGGGATTACGCACAAACACAATTCCCTTTTCATTGCCTGCGCTACCGTTCGGTGAACCGTACATCAGCGTGCAATATGCCAAATTGGCTGTACCATTAATGTCAATGTAATTCCAGTCACCGCCGCCAGGCGTTGAATCCTCGCCGTCGCCGTTCGTATCGCCGCCGTAACTATCGTCTTTAAGGGAAGTAATGACGATGGGCTGTGCACGAGTTCCAATGGCTTCGAGTATGCCGCGACTACTCACCACGATTCCTGTGCCCTCCTCCATCTTCAAAATCGCGCCGGGCTGTATGACCAGTTTGCCGCCGCCATAGACAACGATATCACGGGTGATCTTGTAGATGCGGTTGCCTCCTAGCGTCACCGTCTTCCCATCATTAATGTATCCGCCACTGTAAGTCCCTGTGACATAGCGTACGTCACAGTCATCCGAGAGGTTGAAACCGGTCAGCGTGTAGGCGTCATAGACGGGAACCGTAGCGATGCCGTCCTCATTCGTGTCGCCGCCCGCCTCTTCGGAGTCATCCGCGATGTGGGTGAACAAGCCTCCGGCGGCAATGATGTTGCCGCCGTCCGCTTTCAGTTCCGCCCCTGTCGCGAATTTGATGATGGCGCCTTTCTGAATGGTCAGCGTGACGCCGGAGGGCACGGACA
>JAGCSE010000084.1 GCA_017964325.1 Victivallales bacterium
ATGGCCAGACCGTTGCTGTCCAAGTACATGCGCAAGAGATTCCGCCAGACGGAAAGGCCTTCGTCGCCTTGTACGGTGGCGGGATGGAGCATGACGTCCAGCGGATAGTCGTCCGGATAGAGCAACGAGTCGATGGACGTGACGGAGCGGATGAGAGCCGTGAGGCCGCGGCGGTCCATGCCCATTGTCGGCGAGAGGTTTTTCGACATCTCTTCGCCGTTGAGGCGACCGTCCGGCGTGGCCATCGTCTTTTCTCCGAGCACGAAATACTGTTTCGCGCAATGGCCGGAGGCCCGCCAGTTGCCGCCGCGTGCGTTCGGGCGGCCGTTGATGAGATAGCCCAGAAACTGTGAAATACGGACGGCGTATTGATCGACGTCCGGCAGGCCGTTGCCGTATTTGCGTGGACTGCGGAGGATTTTCTCGCGGAGCTTTTCATGGCCTTGCCAGTTGCTGTTCAAGGCGTTGCGCAATTCTACAAGGGAGATTTCCTGTTTGTCGAAGACGAAATCCTTCATAGCCATCAAGGCATCGACAGCGGTTCCGAGGCCCGTCTGGAGGAGCGACGTGGAATTGATGTAGCAGCCGTTGAAGAAACCGTCGAGAGCGCGTTCGATGCTGAGCGAAATCGTCGCGCTGAAGACGTTGGAGGGATTGATGTCCGCGATGTATTGCTCGAAGTCGTTGGCGACGTTGATGATGGAGTTGACGCTCCATTTTAGGTTGGCGAGATAGCAGCGGTAGAAATCATCGAAGGAACGGATGTCCTCCAATTTCATCTGTTGGTCGCCCATGGTGGATTTCGTGCGGGAATCGAAGCCGTCATTGAAAATCCATTCAAATGGCTTGAGCATGTTGACGTGGCCACCGCAGGTGCCGTTGGCGTTGTATCGGCCGGACGGCGCGAATTCGTAACAACCGCTGATAAGGCAATTTCTGGCGTCTTCATCCGTCGCGCCCATGGATTTCATGATTCGTCCCATGCCCTGTTCGCCGCAGAAGACGAGGCTGCTGTGGCCTTTTCGGATCATGCGGAGGGCGGTGTCGATGAATTCGTCCGGCGTGGTTTTGGCGATTTTCAGCTGGATTTTCGGCGTGGGGATGGCGAGCTTGTCGAATTCCTCTAAAATAAGGTATGAGAGGCGGTTGATACGGCTGGATCCGTCCGGATTGGTGCCGCCCAGATAGAACGGATGGCCCCAGTAGTTGTTGATGGAGCCGTACTGCATGAGGAAGTAGTCGAACAGGACGCGGATCTGCTCTTCCGTGAACGTGCCGTTCTTTAGGTCGTTTTCGACGTATGGCAGCAGCATGTTGTCCAGATTGCCGAGCGAACGGACTTGGAAGCGGTCGATGTGTTCGCTGAACATGAAATACATGTAGATGAACAGCAGGACTTCGTAGGTGTTGGACGGCGCAGCCGTGCGGAGCTTTTCCAATGCGTCGGCGACATAAAGGACTCGTTCCGAACCGTTTGCATGGCTTCTCGCGTAGTCGCGGAAACGCGCAAGCATTTCCAACATCGCGTCATACGTGATGTCGATGCCATCATAGTAGGCTTCCTGCTTCGGTGTCAGCGGCTGCTTGGCGGCAAGTGTTTTGCGTGCTTCCTGCGCACGGCTGCGAATGCCTGAAAAGCCGAGCGGAAGAATGGCGAGCCAGTCTGGAACAGAGTGGTCGAAATCAATCCAGCAGTTGGCCGCGCCGCTTGCGTTCATTTTATCCCATAGGGCGG
The DNA here is from genome assembly GCA_017964325.1 of Victivallales bacterium. The sequence continues at coordinate 1,736 of JAGCSE010000084.1, forward strand.
CTTGTGTCAGATTTTCGCGGTGGATTTTCTGCTGGAAGAAATTGACGAAGGAGGTCAATGGACGGTCGTTGCGATTCCAGCAGTCGAACGTCGGGAAGAAGTCATGTGGATTGATGTCGATTCGCAGATTTCGCGTGACGAACTGGAAGATTTTCGCCTTGTGGACGGGGCGCGGCAATGCGCCAAGTTCCGCATCAGCAGACATTTCCGCAACGTGTTTCTTTACGGAATCGTAGTCCATTCCCGTATCGGCCGGGCAGGTGAAGGAGCTGAATTTCTTCCAGAGATAGTCTAAATCATTGTTAAATGTTTGGAACATCTTATGTCTCAATGAGTTGTATTTAGAAAAACGAATGGAGGATGAGACGGGAGAGCAGGGAAATGCAGGCAAGCAGGGCGGCGACCAACATCAGATGCGGCGTCAGGGGGACTGACGTTCGTTCCATGTAGGCGTTTGACTGGGCGGAAACGTGCTCCGCAAGAGCCTTAACGGCATGAGCAAGTGAATCCGCATCGTTCGCCTGAAAATATCGTCCGTTTGCAAGACGGGATATTTCAGTCATTTGTGCTTCGTTCAGCATTTCGCCGAGAGGTTTCCATTCCACACCAGCTTCCATTGGAACCGGATGGAAGGCGAGTTTGCCGCCGATGCCGACTGCATGGATGACGATGTTTTCCTGTGCCGCTTCTTTCGCGGCGGTCAGCGGGGCTTTTTCATCTTCTGAATGATCGACTCCGTCGGAGAAAAGGAGAATGGCCTTAGGGCCGTTCGAAACTGTCTTCAGAGAGCGGACGGCGAGTTTGATGGCGTCGCCGATGGCGGTGCCGTCTTCAAAATCATCGGTCGTGATTTGATTCATCCGTTCCTCCAAAATGGACGTACCGTCCATGAG
>JAGCSE010000085.1 GCA_017964325.1 Victivallales bacterium
GGGGCTTGCCCTTGCCGAAGTCCTCGAGCTTCATGTTGTCGCGCACGAGATCTGGAATGTACTTCTCGCCGCCGAACATGTCCGCGACCGTCTTGAGGAAGAGGGCGCGCGCCTCGTCGTTCGCCGCCTTCATTTCAGACGAACGCAGGAATGAGGCGAACGAGCCCTTGTAGTCCACCTGCGTCATCCCCTTGAAACGGGCGAAGGTGTCCTCTTTGTTCGCCGCGTAGGCCTTGTTTGCGAAATCCACGAACTGCTGGAAATTCGTGCTATAGTTTGAGTTGATTTTTTCTGGCATGATGGTCTTCTATATACACGCAAAATGGCGTGTGGTTACATATGATGGCGTTTGATTATACGTGAAAAAAACCGTTTGCAATCATATCATGGTGCGATACGTCCGTTCCCAGGCCCTTCGAGCTCGCATCTTCGGCCACGCGCAGGCCGACGAGCGCCTTGCGCCAGTTCTCCGTCTGGTTGACGAGCGATTCGATGCCGGCACCAAGCGATTCGACATCCGTAAGCGCTAGCGGGAACGGGCGCACGAGTGCGTAGGCGCCCGTTTCGGGGTTCTGGCAGAGCGTCGCGCCCTCCGTGCCGCGCAGCAGGAAATTGGCCTGCAGCATCATGGAGCCGAACGCTCCGTCTGCGTCTGGTGGCGGGAATCCAATCTCGGCGCAGACGAGCACGCTCCGCGTCTGCTGGTCTTCCAGCAACTCCACGCTGATGTCATCTGCCTTAAGCAGCGCCACGCCGTCCGCGTCGTTAAGACCTTCGATTCCATATTTCACGGCGAATGCCGCGAGCAGTTCCTTGAATTCCATATCGGATTCTCCTTTGTTGATATATGGTATTGTAGTACAAACTACTATAATCTCTATACGCTACACTTTCAAGTTCATCGATTCCAATGGTGCTCACAACATTGCGACTTGATTTTTTGGGGCGAGATTCTGACAAACAATATTTTTGAAATATAATATTGTATTATTTTAATCAAAATAATATATTTTGATGATGTTTAGGGAATGGCTTTTTATCCATCATTGCTTTGTTCGTCCGTTTTTTCCGTGTCTTTGAACATTCCTACGAAGTTTGGGCAATCAAAGTTTTTGGAAAATCAATGACGAATCCGATTTGAAAAATCAAAGAGAGGATTATATTGTGAAATTTAGTAATTGGCTTTAATCGAGAGATTGCGTATGACTAGAACCGTGCAAAAATATTGGGATCCATCCCAACCCCCCCCCGAAAGCCTGCGAACCAAACTGGCGATAATCGTTCGTTGAGCGATGACTGGATAGAAAAAAAATCGATTTCAACAGGAGTATCCTCCATTGGAATTCCATTGAATCAATTGCCAATTTCATCATGCTTCATTACGCCGAATCGCCACCCATGATATAGACCATGATGTGAACCACGCTATTTTTTACTCATGTCCAACGGCACGTACAGGTCCACGCAAACGCACCTTTTCAAGCTGCGGGGAAAGACAGCTTGGAGACTGCTTCAACCAAAAAACGTCAATAGAAAACAACCTAAAATCAAATAAACACATGCCTATCAATCTTGATACAATCCGCTCGCTTAACGCGAACAAGACCTATTACCTCTCCAATTCCACAGGTGAAATCAAGGAGGCCGGCGGCTGGCAGAAATTCAAATGTTTTTTCGGTGTCGGCGACGGGCGTGAGAAGGCCGCAAAACTCGTCAACGCCGTGAAGAGCGCGTTGCTGGAGGCTTCGGACAAGATCACCGATACGAATCTCGATACCAGCATACGGAATTTCAACCACAATCGTTCGCATTTCTTCTCCATTTCAGGCCACGCCGTCACTGAACTGGCCGCGAACTTCACCGCCGCCAACGCGGAGAATATCGCGCGGAACCAGGCTGGGCAAATCGCGAAGCGTCCGATTAATGTGGCGCTCGAAGAAGTGTGCTCGCTCCTCCGACTAGAGATGGGCAGCTGCGGCGACGTGAGGGAGGTCCTGAAACGCGCCGCTAAGCCCCTCATCGACCACCCTCCGATGAAGACCGATTCGGCTGGCCGCCAAGTCATCGACGAAGATGCGTTCAAGGAACAGTTGAAGACGGTACTGGCCGATGCCGTGCAAACAATCTTCGATGTTTCGAAGGCCGGCCCCACCGGACGCGCCCGTTTCGACGCCGCCGTGCGTGACGATATGTTCGCGACGCTCTACGGCCCAGATGGTAAACGCAATAAAGAGAAGGTTTCCGCGATAAAGATGAAATTGGTCGCGGATAGCCGTTTCAACAAGGTGATGGCCAATGTCATCACGATTCGTCCGCCAGGTGTTCCGGAGGACGTGTTTGCGGCCCGTGTCCGCAAGCTCATCGACGAATGTGGTGAAGACCCCGACATGCTCGACGCCATCGAGTGCAACGCCAGGCGCTTTCTTGTGACAGGGGATTCGAAATTGCGCGCGCCGGAAGACATTGTAAAGCGCGTCACCGCCTACAAATCCACCTTGCGCGAAATGTTTGCCGTCGCGGAAAACAACCGCGCGATGCGCAACGCCGTGAAAGAGATGTCGATTGGTCTGGCGGGAGTAGTACTCCCAAAGGACTTGTGCGCCAAAGTGATCGAAGAGGCGAAGGCCGTAGATCTTACTCCATTCGAAAATCTTGATGAAACATCCGTTGACATCACCATCCACAATGCGGTGATGGCGCTCAACAAGGCCGTGAACGAAGTCATAAAAAACGCAGGCGCAATTGACGCGCTGTACGGGGCGGACGAACATCAGTGTTTCTTCGCCTTCGTGGAATGCGCGATTATCTCGCGTCTGCCGAAGGCATCTCTGCGCGGCATTTCAGCGGCTCTTTCGACGCCGATTGCCGCAAAGCTCACCCAGGCCTACCGCGCTATCGGTTCGGAGAAATTAAAGTTGCCAAAAAACAATCTGCCCCGTGGCGTGAACGAGGAGGTCAAGGAGCAGTTCAGAATGCTCGGCAGTTTTATAGACCAATTAAAGGCATATGCGGAAAGGGCGCTTGGGCGCGAAGAGGTAAAGTTCATCAATATTGAAGACGCGAAAAAGGTTCCTGAAGATGCCTTCTATTTCGGTAACATTCTCGAGAGCGTTCAAAATGAAAGTGCCGAGGTTGTGGCGGAAAAGCGAAAGGTTTTCCTGAATACTCGAATAGTTAAGGGGCAAGGCGAGGCGGCCGAGAAGATGCGTGGCCTTTTCGCCGACATGATTGGCCCAGCCCCGTTCGATCCTGCCGACGTGGTGTTCAACAAGATAACTAGGAATGCGAGCAAGATGACGAATCGCAATATCATGAGAATCGCGAAAATGGTCATGGACGGCGATCTCAAGGACACAATACTCTTCAAGGACGTTGATCGTCGCATGGAGGTGACGATCGAAGGTGTGGGCACGCTCTCCACGGATTTCAATAAAGCCCTTGATCAGATCGCCTGTTTCGTAACGGGCAAGAAAGATGCCAAATTTAAAACACTCGATGACGCCTCCAAAAGGAAAGCCGCGATTGTGATCGGCTTCCTCGGACAGGAAAGCGATAAGGCGGTTGTCGATGGCTGCGCCCACGCCCTCGACCCGAAGGGTGACACGGCGGCGATCGTCTTCGGCGGCAGACAGGATAATGACAAAAAGGTGTACAACCTTAGGCTCGGGAAAGACGGTCATCTGTACATGAACCTGCAGCTTGTCGAACATCGTGAATATTTGGCCGACAAAGCTGGTAAGATGATTCGACCGAAGGGCGGCATCACTATCAAGGCGGGCATCGATTACAATATTGCCCCAAAAGAGATGAATCGGCTGAGCGAGCTTGATCTGGCCTCGTATGACGACTCCGGGGCTAATGAGGAGTTCCTTGCCGTGGGCGAAAAAGTGATGAATGAAAATCGTATCGACAAGATGTATGACAAGATCCCCGAAGATTACAAAATCACGGCGCGCTGCGTGACATACTACGATGTGGACGTGCAGGACTGAACCCAATAGGAAAGGAAACAATGCAAATGACCCAGTTTGAATCACTCATCTCCGAACTTGCCGCCGCGTCAGGCCTTGCGCTTCAAGTGGATGCGCAGGACTCCTGCTCGCTTGAGACCGACGGCATCATCGTCACACTACAATACCGCCGCGAACGCGACGACGTGGTGCTTTTCGCCCCCGTCACGGAACCGGACACGGATCTTCCGCCTGAGATGCTCCGCATGGCGCTCTCGCTTGCCTGCCATGGGGAGGGCACTTACGGCAATTTCCTCGGCCTCTTCGACGGGGGCTGATTCTCTCCGCCCTGCTGCCCCTTGAGGGGCTGGACGCCGAAATGCTTGCCGCGCATCTGCTCGCCTTCTCCTATGTGGCCGTCGCCGTGCGCGACGCCCTAGCGGCAACGGCCTCCGCCGACGCCGCACCTGCCAAACCTCTGCCGGGCAATGGCCTTCTGGACTAGCAAATTTTGAACTAGGCCCCGTACTCTGAACCGCGCGGAGGTCGGCGATCAGCTCCGGGCACACTTGCCGAGTCAAGGTGGCAAACTTGACGGTGTTGCCCCCGCCGTGTTTTGCGAGGAACCGCGGCGCGGCCTTTTCGATGCAGTTGAAGACGGAGCGGTTCAGGAACGCGATTTCGAGTCCCTCGCGGATGTTGTCGGCGGTCGCAAACTTGCCTTCCTTTGCGAGTGAGTATTTTCAAGTTGAAATTATCATAATAATAGGATGATTCTATACATGATTGCCACTAATAGATGTGGCATAGAATATACTCCTACATAAAAAAATAACATCATTCATTTTCTTTTCAAGTCAATTTACTTAGAAAAAGTTTTTTCTAAGAAAATGCCTTTCTCTTCTATTAAATTATTTTCTTCCATATTTATTATTCAATAAGATATATTTCAACTATATTTAATTTTCATTGATATTATTAGATATTGCCATCCAGAGTGAGTATTATGCTATTTATGGCATTAAAATTATTCAGTAAATGGGGCATCCAGGTCCCAGGATTGCTGTAGGAGGCTGCCGAGACAGAAAATCAGAGGGGAATTTGCCCTTCGCCATTACGGAATGCAAAATGGCGAAGGTAGGCGCAAAGAGACGGCAATTGAAAGAAGTTAAGTGCCTGAAACAGGAATAATTAGAGCATTTTTCAGCGTATAAAGTCCCTGGCCTTTCTAAAACGGAGAAGATAAAGCGGATATTTCCGCCAGGTCTACCGATGGGCCTCCATCAACGCTTCTCCAGAGAGAAAACCGCGTCGTCTCGTGCGTAATTTCACGCAGGAAAAGCAAAAAGAAAGGCACTCGGATAAAGACCCAAGTGCCTTGTGGAAAATGAATGGTCGGACAAGCTGGGGCCTTCTGAACCATTCTCCGGCGTTCTCCAATCGCAAACTCGCGACCTTTTCGAAAGCCAGCCGTCCAGAGAACGGAAAACCGTTGTCCCCCGCCTCGAAAACAGCCCCGGGAAAGGTCGTTTCGTCCTTGATTGGCGCGAATGGACCATCCGCGTGGAGAATGGACGACGAGTGAGGAACAGAACGATCATTGGCAGTGATTCCGTTGGCAATCGCATGGCGCGGAATTGACGAAGCAGTTATACGGAATATAGCCAATGCAATCAGATGTTGTTGGAGAGCAGCTTCATCCTCCCTATTTCACTCGTATTCTGGCACAAGGGTCGTCCTTGCCGTTAATGTGTACGCTGGAAACGCCGCCCTCGTTCCGCCCATTTGGACCGACGCTCCAGACTTGGACGACCTTCGCTTGCGTTGCCTGCGGCTTCAACTCGTATTCTTCGCGGGTTTTCTCTTCTTCCGTCCAGGCGGGAACTTCTTTGATTCGAAGCACATATCTTGTTATCTCCGCCGTTCCATAGCGGTACAGCATCGGCTTGCCCGAGAACGGGTCAATTGGCAAATCAGGCAGCGTTTGAGGATAATCGCCATGCTCGCGGCAATATGACTCCGCTCGCAGCAACGCCTGCATAGCCCTTACCTGAGCAGTCAAAGCGTAGAACTTGTTTCCTGCCGGTTTCAGCGCAGGAAGCAACATACTGCTGAAAATGTATGCTAACGGAACAGGTGCGGCGTCCCAATGGGTGAAATCCTCCCGCTCATATTGTTGCAGAATATACAGCTTGTCGCGAGCGGCCTGCAGCCACAACTGCGGATAGAACCAGCGAAGTTGCGCAAACGCAATGGCGGCTTCAGGCGACTTTCCAGTCTCCATTCCCCGGAAGGCATCCAGTCCGAAAACAGCCTCGGTGTACATCGCGTGCCTGTGAACCACAGGTATCCGTTCCTCCAATGTGGTCAAATCCGAGGCAAGTTCCCGCAAATCCTCCTCTGTCAGCAGATGTGATTCCAGCAGCCTTTCCACCGCTTCCAGGCGGTCTTTTTCCATTGCTACCCAGACAAGACTTCCAATCACAAATGGATTGCGTCGCAGATGTTCCGTGCAATTGGAAATGCGCTGGTAGGCACGCAGGGCACTCGGTTTGTCCTTTTTCTCCAGATAGATGCGCAGGCGGCTCGCCTCCAGGCGTGGGAATCGCCTGATTGAGGAATAGGTTATGAGCCCAACAGCAAGATTGCCTGGCTGAAAGTCGTATTGTGGCAAAGGCGGGACGGTATCGAAGCATTTCTCGGCTTCCCGAAGAGGCGCTTCATTGGTCTTGCAGTAGTTCTCGAAGGCGGTCAGGACGTCAGGGGGCAACGCTTCGGGAACGCGTCCGTCCCAATGCTCCAATGTCCTGTCCTCAATGGGGAGCGTTGACGGCAACGCTGTTTTTTCTTCGAAAACTTTCCAGAATTCGGTGTCGGCAGACCCCATATTCTGGTAATATTCCCGCAGTCCCTCGGCGGTCAGAGGATACCCGAAGCGTTTCTGGAGTATCGAACTGACTGGGGAAAGGGCTGCGCTTTGCATAAGTGCCAGAGCCAAAAGCAGACAATAGACCACCCAGAACACTCCCCAAAGCGCAATCCCTGGCTTGCAGAGGGAGTGGCGCAAGGGGACAGCAGTCCCCCGCGCCACGGCAGCCACGATTGAAAAACCGCCAAAAGTCATAAGCAGTACGGCAAACAGATAGGCGATTCCCCAGCTCTGAGGCGGTAAATTGGAAAACAGAGACATCCATTTAGGAAGGGTGCTGAAGGGACTCCCATAAGTGGATATAATTTTGAGCAAAAAAGCAAGCGGAACCAGGCAGAAAAGGAGGCAGCACACACATAGCACTATGGAGGGAAGCACGCAAAGCAACGGACGGTAATTGTGGAGCAGGTGACAACTTTTGCCGAGAAGCCATATTGCACGGCAGAAGACAGCCAGGGAATATGCGGCTATCAGCAGCTGCCCCGCTGCCCATGCGAGAATCTCACTCTCCATCCTCTCGCTCATGATATTCAACTGGACTATTCCGCAGTTTGACAGCCACAGCAACTGGTAGAACGTGAACCACAGTGCACTGCACACAAAGAAAAGCGTCATCCCGAAGAACGCGCCCTGCGCGGGCTCGTCCCAGAAGAAGATTTTGCGGAGGATGTGCTTCATTGTGTCCAGTTTATTTGCTACTCGCTGTTGCCATTTCGTCACTCACCTGATCTTTGCGAAAAACAAATGATTCATTCGTCAGGCAAAACATTTCTGGGAGTGACCTTCTTTATGATTGTTTTTTCAGGAATCGAACGATGAATGATATGATGCTTCGCAACGAACTTTTCGTAGAATTCCGCGGATTCCCACTGGCTAATGTATCCACTTTTTGCCAACTCGCCATTCTTGCCTCTTGTCTCCAGCATAAGAATCATAGGACTATTGAAAAAAAGGCTTTCCTGCCGAAAACTCACATATTCTTCCTGAAAATAAGAATAGCCACTTTCTTTATGCTCCACATTTTTATGTTCTGCATAGATTCGAACCTTGACCATAGGACGCTCTGTTCCATAACCACAATACATAGTTGACACTAAGATTGATTTGTCCTCAGAATAGAGTTTTTCACAATAATACATTACTTTCCCCTTGTACTTTTCTGTAATCAGGCCGCCATCGCCGGTCACTTCTTGTTCATCGGCCAAATGTGGAAAGCGAAATCGATAGCTATCATCTCTTTTTTCTGAAACACAGCCACACAAACAAATGCAAAGCAGAACAGCGTATATCCCGATTCTGCGCAAAAAGATGAAGTGTTCATTTCGAATCATAAGCATTCTCTTTGGGATTATTGAGTTAGTGGGCAGGCACACTACACTACATTTTCCTTCACTCTCCTAATCTACAGCCCCTTCGGCTATTTGCAATCGCGTGGCGCGGAATTGGTGCAGCCGTTTTTCGGCTTTGCCAATTGAACCAGCCGTTTTCTTTTAAAAAAGTGGTAACGCCGAACTTTAGTTCAGCGCTGCACGTGCCTATGGGCGGCTGCCTGGTATGGAGAGTCCAGCTCGTTTACAGCATATAGTTCATTCTCTGAGTATAGGTTGCTCCAAAAGTTTCTCATACGTGCGCCAATCATTTCCCACAGAAATAAATGGCGGCGAAGCGTCTGTTTCGACAGCAATTTCGCCCGTGAGGGTGTTGACACGCGTGATCTTGTCTGTTTCGTGAACCCTTAAGATGCTACGGTCGGCATTCCCCTCAATGTAACCAGGTATGATTGTCTTCACACCACGAGGCGAAAACGGTATGACGTGCTTGAACCGTTGACGTATTATCTTGCCCTTCTTGACGGAGAAGACAATCAGGCACATATCCTTCTCGCCCTTCTTGGTCTCGGAGTTGAACATTTGTTCCCAGCTGCCATGGTCATATTCCTCACTCGTTATCCACCTGTCGCTGTTTGGAATCGGGATGGCAAGGTGTACTTGCGTCCAGGCAAGACTTGGAAAGTGTTCCATAGCCCATATTGACTTAGTGGACTTTTTTGTTACGACGGCATAGCGAGAATAGCCAAACTCGCCCTTCCCTACAAGACCTGTTGGCGTAATGCCTATGGCAACGAATACCAATCTCTTGTCATAATGCACAATCTGCTCGCAGACCTTGCCCTCCGAATCGGCACGCGCTCCTATCACTTCCCGCGAGTCAGTTTCCCACGACACTGGAATAATGACACAACCACTGAAGCCAAACAATGAGAGCGCCAAGCCAATGGCATAAATCAAGTGCAATATGCCTCGACGTGCCAACTCCCTGGTTTTCACTGGTCTTGCTTGCATGGTATTATCCATCTGATAGTTATGCATCTCATTCTATTTCCCGTCGCTCCCCTTAATCTACACTCCCTTCGGCGGTTTGCAATCGCGCGGCGCGGGATTGGGGGGAGGGCGATGCGTCAGGGCTTGCTTTGCTTAAGTGGAAGCAGAATGCGAATGTCATCGCGCCTGGATACCTTTCGCCATGGGGCGCCCGGGAGGTCGAAGTTTACACCTTCATCATCGGCTTCGTTGGGGCCGACGCTCCAGACCTGGACAGCCTGAATCGGGACTGCCTTCCGCTTGGCGTAGTCAAAGTCCCAGCACTCGCCAACGCGGTATTTCAGCGGTTTGCCCGTGTATGGATCTTCTGCCGCCGATGGCAAAGAGGCGGGATATTCCCCCGTCCTCCTGTATTCCAGCACGGCGTCTATGGCGCAACGCAAAGCCCTATTATGTACTAAGACCTTTCGATAACCGTAATAAGCGTATTTCAGCCAATCATAATGAAAATCCATCGCAGTCAAAAGGCTGCCACAGTTGTATGCAGGCATCGTGTCAGGGAACTCCCTCAACACCTTGAAGACGATGCGCTGGTCGTTTGCGGAAAACCAAAAGAACTGCGGCAGCAAAAGACGCCCTGCGTTGATTGCCACCCGCCTTGTCCAAGACGGCTTTTCCCAATAGCCTCCATTTACAGAATGAAGCAGATAAAATACGGGATAAATCACAGGCAGTGCCTCCCCCGCCAAGAAATCATCTTTCATTTCACATTGCTCGTTAAAACGGATGCTGATAGAATACACAATACCATCCAAAGCCTTTCTGTATGCGGGCTCACGTTTCTCCAGAAGTTCTTTCAACATGGCAAGTTGCCTATCCGTCAGCAGCGGCGAGGATACTAGTTTTTCAAGAAAAAAGAAGAACAGGTTTAGGTCACTTACAAAGCTATTCCCAAAGGAATACGTTGCCATCAGCGTCTCGCATTCCAGAATGTTGTCCACCCTGTGAATGGTCTCCATAACCGTCTCCATCTCTTTGTCAACCAGCGCAAAATGCAGACGCCACAACTCTACCCTGAAAACCTTGCGTATGGTATCGGCAACCTGCAACCTGTTGTAATCCTCGTGAAGAAGCAACGGCGGCGGTTCGCTGAACATCGTCTCAAGCGCCGGCAATTCCGTGAAGTCCGCCATCTGACGCCGATAGCGGTCGAGCTCAGTTTGGGTAAGTTTCTTGAAATCAGGGATATGCTCCAAAATATCATACACGTATAAATTGGAATCATCATCCACATAACCAGTTTCAGGCTCTGCGCGACGCGCAAGAATTTCGTGGATCTTCCGCCAAAAATCCACGTTGATACGGCACTCCTGCGCAATCCGTGCGTCCCTCGCCTCGCGTGTCGGCGAACGTCCAAACCGCTGTTCCAGTTCGGCGCAATGCCTGTTCGCCGCGGATTTTGCAGGTATGGCGATGCACAGCGACACAATCCAAATCACGGCAACAACCGACCATAAAACCACGACGCCCTTGCCGATGACGCCGCTTTGGAAGTGCTTCAGCCAGCATCCCAAACAGACATATCCGCACAATGCAACAGTCAGGGCGAGAACGACATACACCGTCCAGGCCTGAGCGTGTGCCACAACAACGGCGGTTGCGGCAAGGCAAAGCAGTACTGACAGCACGCCCAGGCAGACCACCAACCATCCGCGCGAACGCCCGTCCTGCCGATTTTCACGGCACAGGACAAACAGGCGCGTCAGACAGACGACCACCGCAACCGCCTCGATTCCAGCGACAACTGGCATTGCGACAAACGGTATCAGGACAAGCCACATTCCGAAAACCTTCACCAAGACATCAGAAGGTTCGCGCGTCAGGAGAAACGCCAGCCAGAAGCACAGAAAAGCGGAAATGCACCAAGGCACCGCCCACATCAGCGTCGCGTGAAGGAACGCGCCTTGCGCGGGTTCGTCCCAGAAGAAGATTTTGCGGAGGAGGGGCTTCATGGTGTTGTGTTAACCTTATGTTGGCAGGTATGTGCGTTGTCGTTTTCGTCACTCATCTAATATAACCTCCAACGGCGGTTTTCAACCGCGTGGCACGGAATTGAGGAGGTCTGGTAGTTTTTTCGCTGAACAGGTCGTTAGACGTGAGGTCAGATGGCTCTTTTTTGCCCAAACCGCCGATTTGTAAAAGGTCGTTTTTCGCATCTCATATCTCGTATTTGAGGTTTGAAATCTTCTCCGACTGCACCTCAAAATCATCGGCTGTTCTTCTGCGGAGAAGATTTTGATATGTTTTCTCTTGACATCCATCCAACGCTATTCAAGAAAAAGCGGAGAATATCGGCGTTTTGAGGTGGAATGATGCTGAGTTAGGGGAAAAGTCGGCGGTCTTTTCAAACGGAGAA
>JAGCSE010000086.1 GCA_017964325.1 Victivallales bacterium
ATCCTGATTGCCTTTGCCCCCCGGCAGGAGGGCGCAATGGCGTCGCCATCACGCAGTTTGACATGAGACGCGAGACATGAGACGTGAACAAAGACGTAGGACGCCTAGACAAAGAGACCATATTGATCGTTTTGGTTGCGGCCAAAGGCCGCGCCAGGTAATCTGTGGTTTCCAATTTTCGTGTCTTTCGTGCCTTTCGTGGTTCAAAAAAAATATGGCTGTTCATTTTAAGACAAATCGGAAGATGTCTTTGTTGGCTTTCAGCGTGATGCGGCCGTTTGTCACATCCGTCATGGGCTTCGTTTCGCCATTCTGCATTTCCGCAGACACGGAAACAACCTTCCTTCCACCAAACACTTTGACCAAATCCACATCGATGTCAAACGGCGGAAGACTCGGAGCAGGAACAACTTCCCATCCGTCTTCCAGCTTGTGCAGACGGCAGATGCCGTCCGTTTTCACTAGTCCGAAATCCAACGCCGTCCGCGCAGGATTCACATGGATCTTCAATGGCGGCGGCAACATCACAGGCTCCAGACGAAGCTCCTTCAGCTTGCCGTCCGCTGCACGCTCCACATACAGCGTTCCCACATGGGCGGTCGTCGCGACGCGGTCATTCAGCCTCATGGGAATCAGCCGCAATTCGCGTGTGTAGAGGCCGACGTTCATTTCATACTTTTCCTCCGTCAGCTTGTCGTCAGCAGGGCTGATGGTGCGTTTCTCAACGACTTCGCCATTCGCAGGCCATTGCGTCGGAAGGATATGCGACGTATGGTCGTCCTGGAAGGCGATGTCGCCCTTCGCATTGCGGAAATGGACGTATGTCCGCCAATTGTCCGTCGTCGGTGATTTGACCTTCCAATGAAGCTCGTAAGCCAAACGACCATTTTGCGTCAGCGTCAGGCCGCCGAGCATGGGCAGTGCATCCGCGAATAGATCAGATTTGATGTTCATGTATTCAGAACGCACGTTGCAGTAGAGACTTGTGGCCGTTTTCGAATATTCGCGGAACAACCCATCCACAATTTCCAACGCCACCACGCCGCCATCGCCGAACTCCGCGTAGTAGCCGTATTGCGGCAACGTGTGGCCATTGATCATCCAGTTTGTTTCGCCACGATTCACCCAAATCCGCGCGCCATTGTCCCATTCGACAAACTGCCGATGGATGTCGCCGCCGACGAATTCATGACGCGTCATCCGGCGCCCCGCGATGAAGCGGATGAATTCTTGCCCAAGCCAATAAGTACGAACGGCTTGGAAACCCCAGTCACCGACATCGACCATCAGGCTGTGCCCCGACAGCAGCACTGCCGAGAGATAGTCGTCCGAACCGCTGCCATGCTCTTCGCGTGTAAGGAAGCCAGACGCCTGATATCGCGTCGAATAACCCACGCCTTGCCATGCGAAACGGTTGTGGTTGACGGCGTCGTTCCATGGAACACGCTCCCAACTATCGCATGGGAAGTGGTTTACGAATCCGCCTTTGCCATTGATGCCAAGCCATTGGCAATCCGCTCCCGCCAGATAACCGATCAATTGGTCCGATCCCGCTTCAGAGGTCGTCGTCGTGTTTTCACCGAGAATCGAGCGGATTTCATTGAAAATATCCCGCCAAGCCTGCCGCGTGTCCAACGACGAATGGAAATGGCCTTCATCGTCGTAATATTCGATGCAACTGACGGACGTGAGCACATCGACGAACGCATGCGTCGGCCGGATGGCCTTGCGCATCTCCGTATAGTTCCGTCTGACAAAGGGATGCGTCGCGTCCGGACGGAACCATAACGCCTGCGCGTCGCGCCCTTTGTTGTACCATCCTTTGGCGGGAGCGCCGTCCTTCTGCCAGAAGAATGTGCGTTTGATGGAGAAATCGTCCGCGTCCGGATAGAAATCCGTACAGTTGTCATGAAGCCCCCAGAGGATGCCGTTGTCGTCGCAAAGCTTTCCAATCGCTTGCAAATCAGCAACATTACCGACACGTGGATTCGGCGGCCAGATGTCCGGAAGGCGGTAGTCGTAGCCCCACCGCTGCCAGTTGTGCATCGTCAGGACGCTGTCTGTTAGGCCGTATTTGACCGCTGTTTTCATGTTGGACAAAATACTGGCGAACGAACCGCCCCAGATGTCGAACAGCATGCGGCCGGCCAGTCGTTTGAATGTCGGCGCGGCCTGTTTGTCCATCAGATCTTGATAGCGGATCGCCGCCTGAAACGCCGTCGGAGCGGAGAGGACAGTAAATGTACAGTTGTCGGAAGTAACTGGCGTGCAATGATGTTCAGTTGGATTGACCAGCAAGATGGACGGCGGGTTATCGACTGCGACCAATACGGCAGGGCCTTCACCGAATTCCATGCCGATATGCGACGACGCGAAATTGTGGCCGCCGAAACCGAGGCGTACATCGCCCGGCTTGCGGATGACGTAACCATGTCCGTAATAAAGCGTTTTGACGCTGTCGCGCCAACCGCCAAGCCATACTCGTGAGATCCGCATGCTATCACAATGCAATTGATATCTCATGCCGTCATGCACGGGAATGCGGCGAATGTCCAAAACAGCCGTTTTCTCTTCTCCCGCAATATGATAGCGATGGACAAGGATATTATCTTCTCGTAATTCCTCGAATTTGGAAATGGACAATTGCGAATCATCGCTATTTAGTGAAAGTTTATCTATTTCAATTTCAAAGCCGTGGAACGCAACATTTTCCGATACAGTATTCCAGTCGCCTAGCATGCCGGCAATGTTTGTCTTTTTCACCGTCTTCACATCGCCTGCATGCAGGACTGGCTCCCCCCAGTAGTTGCCGTCCGTATAAACATTCTTGTTCGGGCCTGGATGGGATTCCAGCCGCAGAAGAATCGTCTTTCCAGCGAATTCGGACAAATCGGCCTGCCCCGCCACCCACTTCTTGCTGTCCGTGAAATTGGAATACAGGCATTTCGGTTCGCCGCCGTCGGCGGTGGCCCACACACGGTAGAGCACACCGTCGCTGGCCGTTTCATCAGGGCGGTTCATGCGTTCCGCATGATGGAATGTCAACGACAAAGGCTTCTGGTCAGGCAACTTGACGCAAAAATCACAGCAGACGGGACCGCAGTCGTACATCTGGCCGGGATGGTCGCGATAAGGCGGATGGACGGAAATGGCGTGACGCGACACGCCGTCGCATGTCGTGCTC
>JAGCSE010000087.1 GCA_017964325.1 Victivallales bacterium
ACTAGCGGCTCTAGAAGCTCTAGCGGCTCTAGAAGCTCTAGCGGCTCTAGAAGCTCTAGCGGCTCTAGAAGCTCTAGCGGCTCTAGAAGCTCTAGCGGCTCTAGAAGCTCTAGCGGCTCTAGAAGCTCTAGAAGCTCTAGCGGCTCTAGAATTATATCCCTTCCACTTTTCATTACTCATTACTCATTATTAAGCATTACTCATTAATCATTACTCATTAAAAATGAACTTACCTCTTCCCCCAGCAAAAATTTTCTGCATCGGCATCGGCGGCATCGGTGTCTCCGGCCTTGCGCAACTTCTTGTTCATCAAGGCTATTCTGTCGCCGGCAGCGACCGCGGCCTCGACGACCACGGCAAAGAGCATCTCTACGACGGCCTCCGCGCACAGGGCATCCGCCTCTATCCGCAAGACGGCTCCGGCCCGAAGGCCGAACAACCAGACGCACTCGTCATTTCAACCGCCGTTGAAGCCACCAACCCGGATTTGCAAGTACTTCCAAACTGCCCTGTCATCCATCGCGCCACCGCACTCGCGCAGGCTTTGGACCGCATCGACGCACCGCAAATCGCCGTCGCAGGATCCTGCGGCAAAACGTCCGTCACAGGCTGGATCGCCGCCGCGCTGAAAGCGTTGGGCAAACGCGTCCTCATGGTCGATGGCGGTTACTCCCTCAACGCGGAACGTCCTGGCTTCCCAGGCAATTTCTACGCAGATGACAAGCCGGAATACATCGTCGTCGAAGTCGATGAATCCGACCGCTCGCTGTCCGCCTTCCATCCGCATTTCGGCGTCCTCCTGAACATCGGCAACGACCATTATGGGCAGGAAGAACTGATGGCAGTCTTCCGCAACTTTTTGGGCCAGTGCAGCCAGGGTGCCGTCGTTCTCAACGAATTAAAAGACCTTGCAAACCTCTGCCCAGGAACTATTTCCTGCTTCAGCGGCGTATCCTTCTCCGACAACGCGGCTTGCATCGCGCCGTCCAATTTCGAAACAAAGCAAGACGGCATCGTCTTTGACACCAAAGAGTTCGGTCATATCATCACAACACAGGACGGTTATCACAGCGCCATCAACGCCTGCGCCGTTCTCGCCGTCATCAAACAACTGAATCTCGGTCTGCCCGCAGAACAAATCGCCGCGGCAATCGCCTCCTTCAAAGGCATCCGCCAGCGTTTTGAAATCATGGGCAAGAATTCCGCTGGAATCACCGTCGTCAACGACTTCGCCCATAATCCAGAAAAGATTGCGGCGGCGCTTTCCGCCGCTCACGAACGCTTTGGCTCGCCGTTGACGGCCACCTTCCAACCGCACGGCTTCACGCCGCTCCGTTTCATGCGGGAGGAACTCGTCAAATCGCTTGAAAAAAGTCTCGCCAAAGACGATCTGCTCATCATGCTGCCCGTTTTCTACGCAGGCGGAACCGCCAGTTTCTCACCGACTTCCGATGAAGTCGCCGCCGAACTCCGCGCACACGGTCTCAATGTCATCGCAACTGACCGCGACAAGGCGAATGAAATCATCGCCAGCCGCAAATCCTCCTGCATTCTCATCATGGGGGCGCGCGACGCATCCCTCCGCACATGGGCCGCTGAACTCGCTGCCAAATAAATCGTCCCAATTGTTCCATTTTACAGTAAGGAAAAGACATGGATTTCTCCAAACGTGATTTTCTGGCCTCCATGGCCATGATCGGTGCCGCCGGTCTCGCGACAAATGCACGCGCCGCAGAACCACCCGTTCCCGTGAAAAACGATGATTCGCGCTTCAACGTCAAAGACTTCGGAGCCAAAGGCGATGGCGTAACGCCAGATTCGGCCGCCATCCAAAAGGCGATTGACGCGGCCGCAAAAGTCAACGGCACCGTCTGGTTCCCAGCGGGTAAGTACCTCTGCCACGGTCTGAAGGCGTATCCGAACATCACGCTTCTCGCCGATCCCGTCTGGATCTACCACACGGAACAGGTAGGCGCCGTTCTTATTCTTGATTCCGATGAATCCGACTGCCTGCTGGACATCACAGGAGCCTTCGCCGTCCACGTCCGCGGCCTCCTTCTCGACGGCAGTCGTTTCAAAGGTTCGCAGAAGAAAATCCACGGCATCTTCCTCAACAATCCGACGAAATTCAGCCCGAAGGAAGACACAATTGTCATCGATGACACGAAAGTTCAGAATTTCTCCGGCCATGGTATCTATCTCCTTCGCATCTGGCTGTTTATCATCCGACACAGCCAATGCATGGGCTGCAACGGCAGCGGCATCCAGATATTCGGGTGGGACGGTTTTGTCACCGACAACCAGCTCTCTGGCAATGGCGGCCACGGTTTCGGAACGGAAAACTGCGGAGCCACCGTCATGTTTACCGCCAACCGCGTCGAATGGAACCGTGGTTACGGCTTATATCTCTGCGGCGGAGATGCTTGGAACGTGACAGGCAATAGCTTCGATCGCAACTGGGGCGCAGGGCTTTGCGCATTGAACATGTCCGCCACCGCCGTCACGGGCAACCTCTTCCGCCGTTGCGGAAAGGACAGCCATCAGCTTGCGGAAGGCGAACAGTCATGCCATGTCCGCCTTGAAAACTGCAATGGCATCTCCGTCTGCGCCAACACGTTCGCGGCTGGCCGCGACGACGGCGGACAGGGCAAGTTCACGCCGCAGATCGGTTTCATCATCAAGAAGATGTCCTATTCCGTCGTCGCCAACAACTCCCTCTTCCGTGGCTTCATGGACAAGCTAGTCATCGACCAAGGCGAACATGGCCCGGATTTCATCTTCAAAGACAACGTCGGCTGCCCCGCAAAATAAACGGGAGGGTCACGCTCCCGCAGGAATGCCGCGGAAACCATTCAAAAATCATCAAAACAATGAAAACAAATCAAAATTCCAAAATCATCACAGAGCGCAGCCTTTCGGCTGATTTCGTCGTCGTCGGCGGCGGCCTGTCCGGCCTATGCGCCGCCGTCGCCGCCGCGCGGCACGGCGTCAGCGTCATTCTCATTCAAGACCGCCCCATGCTCGGCGGCAACGCCTCCAGTGAATGCCGCATGGGCATCATGGGTGCCAAGGGCGACAACAACAAGGAGACGGGCCTGCTGGAAGAAGTCCAGTTGGACAACATCTACCGCAACCCCCTCATGCGCTACACGTTATGGGATGATGCCATGCTCAATCTCGTCATCGCCGAGCCGAAGATTACGCTCCTCCTCAACACATCCGTCCATGAAGTTCTGACGAATAACAACGCCATCACCACCGTCAAGGCATGGAACTGCAACGAATACTGCGAATACACCGTCAGCGGAAAACTCTTCGCCGACTGTTCGGGCGACGGCATCCTCCGCCTCTCAGGAGCGGAATTCCGCATCGGCCGCGAAGACGCGAAGGAATTCGGAGAGCATTGTCTTCACGAAGGTAACGACGATAAGACGATGGGCAATTCCATTCTTCTGCAGCTCCGCCGCTGCACGGAGCACCGTCCATTCATCCCCCCGCCATGGGCGATGAAATTCACGGATGAAGATTTCGTCGTTCCGGAATCCGAAAAGAACGACGGCCTCATCCATTCCTATAAACGCCTCTACCCGGACAACAACAACTTCTGGTGGATCGAATACGGCGGCAACATCGATACGATCGCAGACGCAGGCGACATCCAACGGAAGCTGAAGGCCATCGCCTACGGCGTATGGGACTACATGAAAAACCATCCGGACAGTCGCTGCAAAGACTACGAACTCGACTGGATCGGTAGCCTCCCCGGTAAACGCGAAAGCACGCGTTTCGTCGGCGATTACATGCTGTCGCAGAACGATATCATGAACAACGTCCATTTTCCGGATGTCGTCGCCTACGGCGGCTGGACGCTGGACGACCACCATCCGGACGCCTTCTTCCGCAAAGGCTTCCTCAGCACCCATGACAAAGCGCCGTCACCTTTCGACATCCCCTACAGATGCCTCTATTCCAAGAATATAGACAATCTGCTCTTCGCGGGGCGCAACATTTCCTGCACGCATCTCGGCATGAGCGCCACCCGCGTCATGGCGACATGTGCGCTGCTCGGCCAAGCTGTCGGCACGGCCGCCGCCGTCGCGCTCCATCACGCCACTACGCCGCGTGGCGTCTATGAAAAACACATCGCCGAACTGCAGACGATTTTGGAAGACGACGATATCATGCTGCCGGGCCGCTGGCGCGCCGTCTCCCCCATGACCGCCTCCGCTGCAACAACTTGCCCTGCTCTTCAAAACGGCATCGACCGTTTCTGGAACAACGACGACAACGGCTGCTGGCTTGAACCGCAGGAAGCCGTTGAATACACATGGGATACACCACAAGCTATTTCATCCTGCCGTTTCATTTTCGATACCGAGCTTTCCACACAAGGCAAACGAATGCGCAAGTTGGAAGCCTTGCCCGACTACAAGCCCATGCCGCCCGTCCTCACGCGAGATTTCCACATCGACGCCTTCATCAACGGCGAATGGAAAACCGTTGCAACGGCGAAGGAAAATTTCCACCGTCTGCTCCGCCTCTCCTTCCCATCCGTCACAACGACGCGTCTCCGCTTCGTTCTCGACCAGTCGTGGGGCGCCCCCAAAGCCCACATCTTCGCATGGGACGTCCTCTAGCATTAAACATTAAAAAAATTAATCATTAGTCATTAATCATTAATCATTAAACAACTATGCTTCTCTATGTCATTCGCCACGGCGACCCCATCTACAATCCGGATTCATTGACACCCAAAGGCAAACGCCAGGCAGAAGCCGTCGCCAGACGCCTCTCCGTCCATGGACTCGACCGCATCTTCTCCTCTCCTCTTGGTCGTGCGCAGGACACCGCCAGACCGACCTCCGAACTGCTCGGCATTCCGATTGAAACCGAAGACTGGACATCGGAAAATCTTGCGTGGGGCGAATTTACGTTCCTCGATCCAGAATTCAACAAGAAGAAACGCTGGCTGTTCTCCATCCCCGGTTTCCGCTTCCATGAAGGGAAAGACCATGACCGCAATCCTGATTGGCGCGACTGCGACTGCCTCCAGAATCTCGAAGGCGAATACAATCCCAAGACATGCTACGACCGCATCGGCCCCGCATCCGACGATTTCCTCCGCCGCCTTGGCTACGAAAAGACTGGAAACTACTATAAAATCATCAACGCCAACGAACAACGTGTCGCTCTATTCTGCCATGAAGGCTTCACGATGTGCTGGTTCCCCTACTTGCTCGGCATCCCGCCGCATCTCTTCTGGAGTGCATTCTCCATCACGCATTCAGGCATCAACATCATCCATTTCGAAAACCACAAGTCAGGCTTCACCTTCCCGCGCTGCCTCTCGTGGGACGACCTATCGCACATCTATGAAGCACGGCTTCCCTTGCAGCACAAGAACAAAATCGACATCTGAAACTGTTCTAAAAGTCATTCACTTTCATACGACTTTTATGATAGTGAATGACTTTTCCGAAAGATAGTTGACATTTCAGAAAAGCAGTCCATGTTATGGTGTTTTTACGTTTCATAACATTCAAAAAACACCACACAGGGAGAACTGCCATGACGAATCAAGACCATGTCATCAACTTTTGCGGAGCGGCACGCGCACTCGCATCGCAAACGAAAGTAATGACAGACCAAGAGCTTGCGAACATCTATGAAATGTCACGGATGATTTCAAAACTCCTTGATGACACTCGCAAAGAACTAACCGCCCGATGCAAGGCCCATGGCAACGCGGGCGGAATGATCCTCCGCCCCGTCAACGGCGCACGGGAAATCACCGACATGCGCGCCGCCTACGTTGCCCTGCGCTACTTCCTCTCCAAAGAAGAATTTCTCAAGGCCTGTTCTATTTCCATCACCAAATTGGAGAGTTCCTTCATCGCTGTCCAAAGGAGCAGAGGAACTTACCGAGACGACAACACCTCCAGGCAAGAATTCGACAAAACGCTTGGAACGGCGTTGAGCATCCGCCCTGAACGTTACGTTCTCAGCAAAGCTCCCGTCCAACCGTCGCAACCGCCGCCGCCAATGCCGCCGTTTCCCACGCCGTCAGATGATGACATTTTGTAATCGTTATTTCTGAATATTCTGGATATTAGGGAGTTAGCTTTTTCCTGAATATCCAGAACATCCTGTATATCAATGCTTTTAGCTTTTGGCTTTTTGCTTTTCGATTCGTTCATCCAGAATGCGCCGCGTCTCGGCGGCGCGTTCGCGGCTGATTGGATAGAAATAGAACACGATCAATCCAAGCAGAAAGCCCGTAGCGGGAATCAACACATACAACAGCTTCATACGGAAGGCAATGGCCGGATCCAATCCGCTTGTCTTCGCAATTTCCGCATCGAATCCCGTGTATTTCAGCATGAAACCGCTGATCAACGCCATGAGAGCCTGTGCGGCTTTCTGGATGAAGCCGCGGACTGCTCCAAACATGCCTTCGCGGCGATGACCCGTCTCGCGTTCATCATCGTCGCAGATGTCGGACAACATCGAATCCAGCATCAGCCAGCACCCCTGCATCGCCAACGCCCAGAAACCCAACGACACCAATTGCAAATACGGCCAACGCGGGTCGATCGTGAACCACAATGACAACTGCCCGATGGTCGTAATCACCATGCCGACCATGAACGCCTCGCGTTTCCCTTTTAGACGAGACACAAATGTCAGCATGAACATGCTGATGTAACTCACCAGCGACATGACGGTCAACGTCCATCCTCCAAGATTCCCGTTCATGCTTTCATTGCCGTTGCAGACAAGATACAAGTTCAGGAAGCTGCCAAGGGAACCAACGGCAAGAGAACCACTTAAGACAATGAAGAACCCTAGGATCACAATCAGGAACGGCTTGTTCCCGAACGTAGCCTTCGTAGCCTTCCACAGATTCAGCTTCTCCGTCGCCTGGCTGTGCTCCAATTTCTCCTTGCAGAAAACCGCCGGCAGGAAACCACAGACAATGATGACCAGCGACATGACAATCGTCACGACGATCGAACCTTGCTGGATATTGTCGAACAATTTCTTGTTGACAGACACTTTGTAAATCCACGGCACGATGCATTGTCCCGCCAAACCGAGATACATGCGCCATGCCAACACACGCGTCTTTTCGTCATAATCATCTGTCAACTCGAAACCTAAAGCGGTGTAAGGCACCACAAACAATGTATAGGCCAACGCATAGATGCAGCCGAGAATCGACACGAACAGGAATGGCCCGTTGCTGTACCAGACATTCTTTACAGACGAGAGGAAGGGCGGCATCCAGTAAAACGGCAATAACAGTGCGCAACACAATGTACCGATGACAAGCAATGGACGGCGACGGCCCCATTTGCTACGGAAATTGTCCGACCAATTGCCGACCATCGGGTCAGTGATGGCGTCGAAGAACCGCGGGATGGCCGTCGCGATTCCCGCAAGCGCTGGATCCATGTGAAAATAGTCCACATATACGTATAGGAAGAGGACGTTATAGACGTTGAACATGTAGTTGTCCGCCAAGCCACCAAAGCCCCAGGCGATACGTGTCTTCAACGGAACCGTCACAATCGGTTTCTTTTGTGTTTCCATGTGTTTTCCTCTGTATTTCCGCGTCTCTGCGTTCAAAAATTAAAATCACGCCATGGTCTCCGCCATTTTCTTGTTCAACTGCCATTTCATCGGCTTTCCCGCCAGATAGCATTGGCACATTTCCACGGCATAGCGGCCCATGCGGCGGCATTCCGCCGCCATGGAGCCCGCGACATGCGGCGTCAGAATCACGTTCGGCAACGTATAGATGCGCGAACCGGGCTTCGGCGGTTCGGGATACGTCACATCGAGCACAGCCGTCAAATCAGGCCGCGCCTCCATCACATCCAACATCTCCTCCTCCGCGATGACGGCGCCACGCGCCGTGTTGATGAACGTCGCGTTTGGTTTCATCAATTTGAAATGCTCGCCGCGAATCATACGTTCCGTCTCCTTCAGCCACGGCGTATGACACGAGACGACATCCGATTCCGCGAATACGTCATTCAGCGACTTCATCGTCACGCCCAATTCCGTCGCCGTTTCAGGCTTCGTAAACGGATCGTATGCAATGACTTTTAGATTAAATTGCTTCAACAGTTTGGCGACCAGTTTGCCGATCATGCCGAGCGAAATCAGTCCGATCGTGCTGCCGTAGCAGCCCGGAACTGTCTGGTCTTTTTTCGGATAGGCCTGATCTGCCTTCGCGCGATAAGCCCAACGCCAGCCGAGCTTAAGCGAAAACAGAATTTCCGCCAACGTGTATTCGGAAACGGGAATCGCATTCGCCGCCCACGAACTCGTCACGACAATGCCGCGGTCCCACATTTCATCCGTCACCATTCCACGAACGGAGCCCGCGCCATAGAACACGGCCTTCAGCTTCGGAGCCTTTTTCAAAAACGCCGCGTCCAATTTCGGAGCGCCCCAGCCGGAAAAGATGATTTCCGTCTCTGCAAGCAGTTCCGGATGCGCCATGATGCTTTCCTTCGTCTGCGGTTCGCAGAACACATCGCACATTTTTTCAATGTCCGCCACTTCCTCCGGACCGTAGATCTGGCTGTAGCTGCCTGCATTCAATATGAACATCGCTTTCGGACGCATCATAAACTCCTTTTGTTTTATTCCGTTTTCATGCATGAATCACAACCCTTTATATTATAGGCTGTTTTTCATGCCTTGCAAGAAAAGAAATGCAGGCGTGGTTCATTTTCAGAAAATGCCGCCGATGTCACCTCAACAAAAAGATATGAGACACCACGTCAAATGAAATGTGCCATGTTTACTAATCATTCATTTAAGTATATCAGGATTTGCATCTAATTCATGCCAAGGCATTTTATTGTTTTCTAGTTTTTTTTAATTCTCTCTCAAGATCTTCTATCATTTGTTTCGGCAACATTTTTTCGTCTTTTAGCCGTTTTATAAATTCCTCTTCTCTTTCTCTTCTTACATCTAGTCCAGGCTGTGGGATATGTTGTACAGGCCGGGGGGTATGCTTGATGTGTACTCCAGATGTTTTCTCATACCATTCTCTCATCGTGGGATTGGAATTCAATTCATGCATAGGAATCGGTCTAAGATAGTCACTATAAAAAATTCTAGACATATTCCTTTTATAACTCTCTCTTATATAGTCAGATTTTTTTTGAATATTTATCAAATATTTTTCTTTCTCTTCAATCAATTTTAGTGCCTTTACCGCCAAAAACAAACTGCCGCGTTCGTAATATATTTGAGGTAAAGACTCTAAATTAGACTCAAATTCTTGAAGTTTTTCCGCTTTTTGTGTTTCTATTCGCGTCAAAATTTCAACTGTTTTTTCATTATAATAACATGCCTTGCAGAGAGGATGGCAGCCCCCCTGATTTTTTATAATACGCGGGGGCTCAATAATTTTCAAAATCGGCGAATCCGCCCAAATTCCACCACAAAATAGGAGGAGCAGAAATGTCAATACAAGTGTACGCATGATGTTTCGATTATGTTTCACCATATCTCTTCACTCTTATCCCTGCTACTCTGGAAACCCTTCGATCCCTTTTCATCCCTTCATTCAAACTCTTTCTTACAAAAAACAAGCCGCTCAAATCATTGAGCGGCCTGTCCGCAAGCTAAAAAGCTATTCTCAGTTGTCCTTCAACGCCTTATGGTACGCCTGCAGCGATTTTACGCCGCCGTCGCCCTTCTGGTATTCGGCGATGCCGCTCGCGGCGGCCTTCGCGGCCGCCATCGTCGTGATGTACGGCACGCCGTGGCGGATGGCGTTCTTGCGGATGTACGAATCATCCTGCGCACTGGCCTTGCCAATCGGCGTGTTGATGACAAGCTGGACGTCGCCGTTCTTAATCATGTCCAGAACATCCGGACGGCCTTCGTTGATCTTCGCAATCACGCGAGCGCCTACGCCGTTCTCGCGCAAGTAGTTGCCAGTTCCTTCCGTTGCATAGATGCCAAAGCCCATCATCGCGAACTTGCGGGCAACTTCCAACGCTTCGGGACGGTCTTCCGGATTGACGGTAATCAGAACGGTGCCCTTTGTCGGCAGCGGCGGCTTCGCCGCCTCTTCCGCCTTGTAGAACGCGAGACCGAACGACGACGCCAAGCCGAGCACTTCGCCTGTGGAACGCATTTCCGGCCCAAGAACGGGATCGACTTCCGGCAGCATGGAGAACGGGAAGACGGCTTCCTTCACGCCGAAATGCGGGAAGGATTTCGTATGCAAGTTCAAGTCTGACAACTTCTTGCCCATCATCATCTCCGTCGCAACACGCGCCATGGAGATGCCGCAAACTTTCGAAACCAGCGGTACCGTGCGCGACGCGCGCGGATTCGCTTCGATGACATAGACGACATCGTCGCAAATCGCGTACTGCATGTTCATCAGACCGACGACGTGCATCTCCTTCGCGATCCGCGCCGTATATTCGCGCAACGTTTTGATGTGCTTTTCAGGAATCGTGATCGGCGGAATCACGCAGGCCGAATCCCCCGAATGGATGCCGCACAGCTCGATATGCTCCATGATGGACGGCACAAACGCATCATGACCGTCTGCAATGGCGTCCGCCTCGCATTCCGTTGCGTGCTCCAAGAATTTATCAATGAGAATCGGCCGTTCCGGCGTCACATCTTCCGCTTTTTCAACATATTCCACAAGCATGTCTTCGTCGCGGACGACTTCCATGCCGCGGCCGCCCAACACGAAGGACGGACGAACCATCAGCGGATAGCCGATCTCATGAGCAATGGTGCGGGCTTCCTGCAGATTGCTCGCCATGCCGGAACGCGGCATTGGAATGCCAAGCTTCTCCATCATCTTGCGGAACAAATCGCGGTCTTCCGCCATGTCGATCGTCGCAGGCGTCGTGCCGAGGATGTTCACGCCGTTCTTCTCCAGCTTGTCCGCCAGATTCAGCGGCGTTTGGCCGCCGAACTGGACGATGACGCCCATCGGTTTCTCTTTTTCATAGATGCTCAGCACGTCTTCCAGCGTAAGCGGTTCGAAATAAAGCTTGTCGGACGTATCATAGTCCGTCGAGACCGTCTCTGGATTGCAGTTGACCATGATGGTCTCATAGCCCATGTCGCGCAACGCCAAGGCGGCGTGGACGCAGCAGTAGTCGAACTCGATGCCCTGCCCGATTCGGTTCGGGCCACCGCCCAACACCATGACTTTCTTCTTGTTGTCCGAGGCCTTGATCTTGTCTTCGCCGTTGTACGTTGAATAGTAGTAGCATGCGTCGTTGACGCCGCTGACGGGCACGTAGTCCCACGCTTCCGTGACGCCCAGCGACAACCGCTGGCGGCGAATCTGCGCCTCCGGCGTCTTCAACAGTTTCGCCAGATACATGTCGCTGAAGCCGTCCTTTTTGGCCTGAATCATCAAATCGTCGGGAAGAATCTGCTCCTGGTAGGCAAGAATCTTCTCTTCCAATTCCACAAGCTCCTTCATCTGCTCGATGAACCACCGCTTGATGGCCGTCTTCTTGAAGAGTTCTTCCACCGTCGCGCCTTTGCGCAGCGCCTCGTACATGATGAACTGCCGCTGGCTCGTCGGCTTGTTCAAGAGATCCATCAGTTCCTGCAGCGACATGCTGTTGTAATGCTTCGCGAAACCAAGCCCCGGCTGGCCGTTCTCCAACGAACGCATCGCCTTCAAAAACGCCTCTTTATACGTCTTGCCGATACTCATGACTTCGCCGACGGCGCGCATCTGCGTGCCCAGAACGTCTTCAACGCCTTTGAATTTCTCAAACGCCCAGCGGGCGAATTTCACGACGACGTAGTCGCCGCTCGGCGTGTATTTATCGAGGCTTCCGTCGCGCCAATACGGCAGTTCGTCCAGCGTCAAACCAGCCGCCAGCAAAGCGGAAACGTATGCAATCGGGAAGCCCGTCGCCTTGGAAGCCAGTGCGGATGAACGACTTGTGCGCGGATTGATTTCAATCACGACGATGCGGTCCGTCTCCGGATTATGCGCGAACTGGACGTTCGTGCCGCCGATGACGCCGATGCCTTCGACAATCCGATACGCCTGTCGCTGCATTTCGTCCTGAAGCTCCTGGCTGATCGTCAGCATCGGCGCCGTGCAGAAGGAGTCGCCCGTGTGCACGCCGACGGGATCGACGTTTTCGATGAAGCACACCGTGATCATCTTGCCTTTGCTGTCGCGAATGACTTCCAATTCAAGCTCTTCCCATCCCTTCAGCGACTCTTCAATGAGCACTTCATGGACGAGACTCGCCTGCAGGCCGCGGGCCGCTATTGTCCGCAACTCTTCCAAATTATAGCAGAAACCACCGCCGGTACCGCCCATCGTGTAGGCTGGACGAACGACCACAGGAAAACCGATTTCCTTCGCAACGCGTTCCGCATCCTCCACGGAATGAACGGTTTCGCTCTTCGCCATGTCGATGCCCAGCGAATCCATCGTCTCCTTGAACGCGAGACGGTCTTCACCGCGCTTGATGGCGTCCAGCTGCACACCGATAACCTTTACATTATATTTATCAAGGATGCCTTTGAACGACAGTTCGCTGGCGAGATTCAAGGCCGACTGGCCGCCGAGATTCGGCAGCAACGCGTCCGGCCGCTCTTTTTCGATGATCTCCTCCATGCGCTCCGCGTTCAACGGCTCGATATACGTCGTGTCCGCCATGCCCGGATCCGTCATGATGGTGGCCGGATTGGAGTTCACAAGAATGATTTCGTAGCCCAGACGTCGAAGAGCCTTGCAGGCCTGAGTCCCGCTGTAGTCAAATTCACAAGCCTGTCCGATGATGATAGGACCCGAGCCTATGATCATCACTTTCTTAATGTCTTCGCGTTTCGGCATGAATGTTCCTCAAAATAATGTTGCAGACTGTTACATCCTGTCCATGACGCCTGTGAAAATCAGCCGATCATGGAACAAGCCGAAAATTAAATATACACTTTTTGGCAAAATAATCAAGAAAGCGCCTCTAGCGTTTCTATATTCTCTAGATCTTCTAG
>JAGCSE010000008.1 GCA_017964325.1 Victivallales bacterium
GCCCTAAACATGTATGCCGCCGACCATGACCTGGCCATGCCGCGCGCCATCGGCACCCTCATGGAAGGCGCTCACTGGGGCAACTGGCTCCAGATGATCTGCCCGTATGTCGGCGACAAGAAGCCCTTCCTCTGCCCGAAGAACTCCAACGTCAAGACCGCCGGCTGGGAAGCGGGTGAATTTGCCCCCTACACGGACATCCCGCAGTCCTACATCGCCCACGGCGCCATCACCATCGAAAATTTCACCGGCAACGCCAACTCCCGCTTCCCGATTCCCCACTGGAGCACGGGCCACAAGACCAAGCAGTCCGATTTCAAGGCCGCATCCATGCTCATCGCCTTCGGCGAATGCAACCGTCGTCAAGACCCGTATTTCTGGTCAGATGTCGGTGGTACCGCTGGCTCCAACGAGCATTTCTCCATGATCAACCACAACAACATGACCAATTTCGCCTTCTGCGACGGCCATGTCCAGGCCATGAAGCCGCATAACACATACGGCAATGGCGGAAACATGTGGGACTCCAAGAACGGCAGTGCCGTTCCCGAAAAGCTGAAGGAAATGATGAACGAAGCAACCACCAAGATGCTTGACAACTAAGCATGAAAATGCCGCAGGCTCTGTCCTGCGCAAAAAAAGCCTCGCCTCAACCGGGCGGGGCTTTTTTTGCGCATGAAAATGCAAAGCTCCGCCTTGCGCAAGGGCATGGAGATGCCGCAAGCTCCGCCCTGCGCAAGAGCATGGAGATGCCACAAGCTCCGCCTCGCGCAAGCGCATGAAGATGCCACAAGCTCCACCTTGCGCAAGGGCATGGAGATGCCGCAAGCTCCGCCTTGCGCAAGGGCATGGAGATGCCGCAGGCTCCGCCTTGCGCAAAACAAACAAGACAAAACATGACAAAATTGACCATGTTTGATTGATTACCGCCTTACTTATATTATATTTATTGGCACTTGTTTTCAGTCTTATGCCAATTTCAAGGAGGCAATCATGGAAAAACTCAACTACGAACACCCCAAAGACCAAATTGTCGAATTCATGAAACGCATCTACGGATACGGCATGACCACCACCAGCGGCGGCAACCTATCCATCCTGGATGACAACGGCGACATGTGGATCAGCCCCGGCGGCATCGACAAAGGCACCCTCCAGCGAGAAGACATCGTCTGCGTCAAGGCGGACGGAACCATCGTCGGACGCCACAAGCCCTCCTCCGAATACCCCTTCCATCGCGCCGTCTATAAAATGCGCCGCGACGTCCGCGCCCTGCTCCACGCCCATCCGCCAGCGCTCGTCTCCTTCTCCGTCGCGGGAAAAATCCCCAACACATACGTCCATCCGACCGCCAAACGCATCTGCGGCACGGTCGGCTATGCGCCATACGAAGTTCCTGGAAGCGAAGCTCTTGGAAAAAATGTCGCCGCGGCGTTTGCGGCGGGGCACAGCACCATCCTGCTGGAGAACCACGGCGCATGCTGCGTCGGCGCCACGCTGCTGCAAGCCTTCCAGCGTTTTGAAACATTGGATTTTTGCGCACGCCTGATCAATTCCGCCATTCAGACAGGAGAGCCCAAATACTTGACAGAAACGGACTTGGAATTCCACGGTCTTGACCGGAACAACGATTTCCATCCCTTCATGCCGGATTTCCATTCCAGCGACGAACTGGAAATGCGCTACCAGATGACGCTGCTCATCCACCGCGCCTACCGCCAGCAACTCTTCACCTCCACGGAAGGCTCGTTTGCCGTCAGAATCGACAAAGACAGCTTCCTCATCACCCCCTCCGGCGTGGACAGAGGCACGCTCACACCAGATGATCTTGTTCTCATCAAAGGACTTGCATACGAAAACAGCAAACAGCCAAGCTCCGCCGCATGGTTCTTCAAGGCCATTTTCGACAAACAGCCGCAGATCAACTCCCTCATCATCTCAAATCCCCCCAACCTCATGGGATACGCCGTCTCCCACGAACATTTCGACCCGCGCGTCATTCCCGAAAGCTACATCCTCCTCCGCGAAATGCCCGCCTTCCCCTTCGGCGAACATTTCCGCAATATCGACGCCATCACGGATAAAATCTCCCCGCGCTATCCCGTCATCATCATCGAAAACGACTGCCTGCTCACGACCGGCAACAGCCTGCTCCAGGCATACGACCGCATGGAAGTCGCCGAATACTCCGCAAAAGCCACCATCAGCGCAAGAGCTCTCGGCGGCATGAAACCCATTACGGACAAGGAGATTGCGGATCTCGTCAAAGCGTTTAACCTGCTTCCCTGAAACAACCGCATCATCATCAACGCGCCATGAAGACACGATTTCTCGCCACCATCCCCCTGCTGTTGATTCTTCTCGTATCCTGTTCGGATTCAACCGACAAGACACCGACGCTCCTCAACGTCTCCTACGATCCCACGCGGGAACTCTACAAGGAGATCAACAAGGCCTTCGCCGCGCAATACGGCCAGCCCGTCCATCTTGAACAGTCCCACGGCGGCTCCGGCAAACCGGCCCGAGCCGTCATCGACGGGCTGGAGGCGGATGTCGTCACGCTCGCGCTGGGCTATGACATCGACATCCTCTCCACGCAGGCGAAGCTTCTTCCGGCGGACTGGCAGGAACGCCTCCCCGAACACAGCACGCCCTACTATTCAACGATCGTCTTCCTTGTCCGCAAAGGAAATCCGAAGGGGATCCATGACTGGGGCGATCTCGTGAAGGAAGGCGTCGAAGTCATCACGCCGAATCCAAAGACCTCAGGCGGAGCACGTTGGAACTATCTCGCCGCATGGGCGTGGGCGGACAGGCAGTTCAATCACGACGAAGCAAAAATCATCGACTACATGAAACAGCTCTTCCGCCATGTTCCCGTGCTCGACACCGGCGCCCGCGGCGCGACGCTCACGTTCGCGCAACGCGCCAAAGGCGACGTCCTTCTCGCATGGGAGAACGAAGCGTTGCTCGCCCTCCGCGATTATCCGAAGGAGGAATTCGAAATCGTCTGCCCGTCCATCAGCATTTTGGCGGAACCGTCCGTCGCCATCGTGGATGTAAACGTCGAAAAGCATGGCACACAACAGCTTGCGAAAGATTATCTGGACTTTCTCTACACGCCTGCCGCGCAGACGATCTGCGCAAAGCACTTCTACCGCGCCTCCCGTCCGCAAACCATTGACGCGGCGCTTCTAACGCCGTTCAAGGAGCTGACGCTCGTGAACATCCGCGACGAATTCGGCGGCTGGGCCAAAGCCCACGCCAAACATTTCGCCTCCGACGCCCTCTTCGACCAAATTATGAAACGCTAATCGCTTTTATCCCTTCTGTCCCTTTCATCCCTTTCTTCGCTTTTCCAGCCTGTGGATACGCGCAAGCACAGTCTTCTCTTCGGCATCGGCATGGCCTACGTCGGCATGCTGATCCTGCTGCCGATGGCCGCCCTCGCCATCAGGACGGCGCAGCTGTCGCCGCAGGAGTTCCGCCGCGTCCTGACGTCCGCCGAAACCATCGCCGCCTTCAAGGTCAGTTTCGGGCAGGCGTTTCTCGCGGCGCTTTTCAACACAATCGTCGGCCTTCCCGTAGCATGGGCTCTTGCGCGATACAACTTCCCTGGACGCAAATTCTTGGAACTTTGGATCGACCTGCCGTTCGCGCTGCCGACCGCCGTCGCGGGCATCGCCATCTGCGGCCTCTACAGCCCCCGCGGCTGGATCGGAGCCTGCCTTGAGCCGTTGGGCGTCAAAGTCGCCTACAGCGTCAACGGCATTTTCATCGCGCTTGTATTCGTCGGCATCCCCTTCGTCATCAGGACGTTGCAGCCCATCATCGAAAATCTCGACACGGCCGAAGAGGAGGCCGCAGCCTGCCTTGGCGCGTCGCGGTTCTATACGTTCCGCCGCGTCATCCTCCCGTCGTTGCGGCCTGCGATTCTCACAGGCTTCTCCATGGCCTTCGCACGTGGCCTCGGCGAATACGGCTCCGTCATCTTCATCGCGGGAAACATTCCGGGCGAATCCGAAATCCTCCCGCTGCGCATCGTCCACGCCCTCGAAAGCTACGACTACGACGGCGCGGCGATTCTCGCCGCCGCCATGCTGCTCGTCTCCTTCATCATGCTCGCCGCCATCAATGCCCTCCAGAGGAAACGACCATGAAAGTGGTCAGTGGTTAGTGGTTAGTGGTTAGTTGGGAGGGGCCCGCTCCTGCGGGACCGGGGATGGGAGGGGCCCGCTCCTGCGGGA
>JAGCSE010000088.1 GCA_017964325.1 Victivallales bacterium
GTCCCGCGGTGCGTCCCGCCTGCGGGTGGGTGGTCCCGCGGTGCGTCCCGCCTGCGGGTGGGTGGTCCCGCCCGGCGTCCCGCCTGCGGGCAATTCTTCAGACGCAGGCGGGACGCAAGCGCCACTTATTCCTTGTAGATGAAATACCCATACCCCGCTTTCAGCGACACCTTTCCGCCGTTGATTTCCAACGGCCTCCATCCGCCAACCGACCACTCCCACGCGGCTATCACATTGTACAGCGTAATTGCCTCCTTTCCGCCAACGCCTATCAATTGCCATCCAGCCTTATCCGTCAATCCCCCAACAACACCGTTCGCGTCTTCATAGACAAACGGAACCTGTTGCCGCTTTGGACTATAGATCCATAACGGTTCACCGGCAGGCAACGGAAGCGACGCACGGATATACGCCATGCTCTCCTTGCTCAAGACAAACGGTTTCAATTCCTCGAACAACTCCGCATTGTCTTCCTCCAAAAGCTCGCCCGGCGTCGCAACCAGATTCCAGCCCGGAAGAAGGAAGATTCCTCTTTCTTCTTCATAGTTCGCCGTCAGCGTGACGTCGTTGTCAGGCATGTAGAACACGAGCCGTTTTTCTGACAGCTCCTCCACGGACATGTCGAGACCGACAGCCGTCCATCCCGTGAAGATCTTGCCTTCCACTGTGTTGGCCTCCGCTGTCACACGCGTGTTCGTCCTGTACATGCCACCGCCGATGCCGCCGTTGACCGTCAGCGAATGGGTGGCCAGGATGTCGAAGCTCCACGTGGAGGTCTTCGACGACTCGTCGCCGTTCGTCTTCGTGACATTCCAATACCATCTGCCGACCGCAAGGCCGTCGGCAATCTTCCAACTGCCAGTTGTCAGTGTATCGGAATTAAATGTAATCGTCGTTCCGGGGGCCGTCGGATCAGGATCGCCGGACCAGTAGTTGACGACATACGCCGTACCGTTCGCGTCGTCGGACGTGTCCCACCGCAGCGTCGAGTTGTCCGCGACGGGATTCTCCTCCGTCGTCACCCAGTTGAACCACGCGGGCGACGTCGTGATCGGGTCGTTCGCGTCGAAGACGATGGTGGCCTCCGCGTTGATGAACGCGCCGTCCGGCGCGTTGTCCTTCACCTTCACGCGGAACGTGACATGACCTTCGCCGCGATGTGTGCCGTCGTTCGGCGGCAGGAAGCCCGCCTCGATCGCCTCCGGGAAGAAGCCGTTCTCCTCCGCCGATGCGTCGTAGCTCCGCATGTACCAGCGGATTCCGCCCGTCTGGACGTCACGTGTCGCCTCGCCGTTCACCAGATATCGCGTCCCCTTCTGCGTCACGCTGAACGTGCCGTTCGACTTCCGCCCGTTCAGCGCGTCCACCGTCTGGCTGCCGAACACGACGTCGCCGAACGTCAGCGACTTCATATCGACGATGGCCGGATTCAGCGCCATGTCGATATAGATTTCCTGCGCTGGCACGTCCGCCGACGCCTTGTTCTCGAAATAGACCGTGTATTCCAGCCAGTCGCCGGGCCGCACGAACCGCTGCATCGAAGGATCGCCCATGCCCGTCACGCCGACGATTTCGTTCGGGTCGCTGGACGTGACGACACGCCCCTTCTCCTTGCAGTTACAATCTGAACATTTTGGCTTTCCATCACAGTCCGCCGGAATCGTGACGGTGTGGGTTCCCCCTGATGACGACGCACCACCAGACACATGATCGTGGTTGAGATTTTGATTGCATTTACATGTGTCAGGAACATACCTTGTCTTCTCTTCACCACAACTGCATTTGCATTGGGGATTATCATGTTGCTTACAATAAGAGCAAACCTCTCTATAATTTTCATAATGACCTCTTGTCATGCAGTCAATTTTGCCTGTTCTTAAGTCATCATTTATTTCCATTGCACCTCGTGTTTGATTTTCATTCTCAAAATAATCAAGAATTTGCAAATCATGAGTTATAATCTCTTCACTGGTATAATCCATGAAGTTAATCTTAATATCTTCACTACCAATCGACAACCAGCTTAAAACAGGCTTCCCATTCACATCATTCGCAATGGCAAGACGTCCAAACTCACAATTATTAGCTTTGCTTACAGTCTGAATGTTGATTTCACCATCGGAAATGATATTGGTACTGCATAATAAATATTCTCCGTTTGTATTTTTCTGCATCCAGGCAACATACGCTGTATGCTCCTGCATGTCTTCTGTTATGACAAACTCTTTTACAATATGATTGCTTTGATTCACCTTTACAGGTTTGCCCCAAACACCATTTGCCCGTTTGCAGACATACAACTGAGTCTTTCCCAATGACGCAAGATAATCTCCAATGGTTCCATCGTATTTTAAATGTGAAACAAGATAGGCAACAACCACATCACCATTACTTAGTGCCACTGCTGAAATTTGTGAATTGACATAATCACCTGAAACAGAATGAAGCTTTACTACATCCCCAACATGGCCATTCCTGTCAATTTCAAAGAATAAAAGTCTGCTGTCCTTCAGTCCGCTTTCATATTCTTCCCGTGCAACAAAACAACCAATTCTATCATCTGATAACTGCACATAATTATGACCAATGACATTTATATCTTTACCGTCAATTTTTTTATTTTGTATAACATTGACAATACCAGATGAAATCTGATTTCGATCAATATCACAAGTCATGCTAGCCGTGGAAAAATCATCAATCCTATCCATGGGAAATGAATCATCTAGGAAATAGGACAATGAATCATCACCTCTTGTTGATAAATCTGTATCCCCCTTTAACTTAAAATTCCAGTCAAATTCAGGAGGCCAAAATCCATCCGGACTTGTAAATGACATATATCCGCTTATGTCAAACAAAGGGCAAGTGCCCCCAATGCTGACTGTCGTTGTTCCACTTGAACTCCAATTTTCACCGCTTTTTTGGACATCCAAATCTGCATCCAAACCGATACTTATCTTCAGTTCCGTATCATCAAGTTTTCTCTTTATAAAATCATCCCACACCATCATTATTTTTCCCGATATGCTTCCCCCGACATGATAACCAAAGGAAAATTCATGAAATTGATTGTCAGACGCATAATATTTATATTTATCTTTATAATACAATCCGCCTGTCAATTTACCCTTCACTTCCAAAGCATCAAACAAGGCAACGGGTATCTTGTCTTCCAGAAACTTTGACAAATTGGAAGTTCCCGTTTTCACAAGTTTGCCAACGCCCTTTTCCGCATCCAACTCTTTTCCTCCTGAAATGTCAATCTCGTATTTACGAGTTTGTTCATACAACAACAAGTCTCCGTTGCATTCCTTCTTTTTATCAGTCGTAAAAAAATTAAAATAATGCTCACACTTCATCTCCCTAGTCAAGTTCCCTTCACCGGAAACTTCAATCTCCCACACGGGGCAGTCAACTTTAAAAGTAATACCACTTTTTGTTGTCCCTTTTAGTTGACAGCAGTTGTAAGTTTCAGGAACGTCAATCTGTCCACTCAATGAAATATCAACACTTCCAACCTTGGGAATATTTAGATGAATATTGTCAAGATTGGCACTCAGACTTGCGCCTCTTGTTTCTTCTTTTGGTGTATAGATTGACACATCACTCCAAGTGGCATCCAAAGTATTCAAATGTGAAAGCATCAGTCCATCAACATCATTCAGCCATGCGGCTATTTGCCCTTGCCGGAGGTTGTTCATAATGATCAAGTCATCACACTTGTAATCATATTCATGAAGTTTCACAATGTCGAATTCCACATGACTATTTTTGAGTTCCGCCGTACAAGAATACAACTGCTCATATATTTCCTCAGTCTCCTCATCCGTGTCTTTCACCGCCCTCAAGAACAATTGAATCCCACCATCACTCTTCGCCACTGCATTGACGGCATTCCATTTTATGTCACTTGGTAAAATTGTCTGTGTGTCTTCAATATCATGAGCCAGAGCAACATTTACAACACCGTTGACATTCCAAACCATCCAAATGTCATTGCTTATGGAATCATTCAATAATATGTATTCACCGATATTATGACTGTTATGGCCTTCTGTTGGCTCATCATGCCCTCTTAACACAGAGACGCCATCTACTTGTTGGACAGTCAGTGTAACCTCCCCGTCCGCAAAATAATAGAACCCCTCCGGGCCGCCGAACGTCACCGTCCGCCCGACGGGCACGCCCCATGCGCAGAAGCGGCCGCCGGCGTCCGTCTTTACATAGCAGACGTCGTTCTCGCCGCCATCGACGACAAGGCTACAGTTCGCCAACGCCTGCCCGTCGTCGCGGGACACCATCACGCCGCTGACATAGCCATACTCCACGTCGTCCGGCTTCGCGGCAAGCTTCTCCATGACGGACAGCACGTCCAGCATGGGGCGGCCGTACTGCGAGCAGTGCCCGCAGACATCGTACGCCGCCTTCAGCAGATTTAGCGGCATCCCGAAATCCGCCTCCAGATCCGCCTTGCGCTTCGCGAACATCTCGTCGTCGCCGCCCAGCAGCATCTTCCATTCAAGCGGGTCCTCGTTCGGATCAAGGAACGTGAAATGGATGCCGACCGATGACGCGTTGGCGTTCGTCCCCCTGAACTTGACGTTCACCGTGTAGGTCTTGCCCGGACGGATGACCGACGGATCGCCGTCGGAGGCAAGCCCCGCCAGCACGATGTGGCCCGCATGCTCCGTGAAGCCGTCGTCCGTGTCGAGGAACGTTACGTCATGGCCTGTCAGATAGAGCAGCGGCGCGATCGCGTCGCGGTCGCCGTCATTGCGATACGTGATGGTTCCGGAATACCATCTGCCCAGACGCAGCGTCTCGGGCATGGAGAAGCCCGCCATCAGCCTTGGACCAATTGCTTCCTGTGAAACGATAATTGCACCGTCCATCATCAGGACGCGGCCGCCCTCCAGCGTGACGGTCAATTGATAGTCGCCAATCGCCATGTGTGTCAAATCAAACGATGCCACCAGCTCCATGGACGACAGCACGTGAATGTTTGCCGCTGGAACCGCACCCAGTTCGGCGGCAGCCGCCTTGTCCAGCCCCGCCCCGTAGATGACGATGGAAGCCTGCCCGCCGTTCGCCACTTCGCTCATATCCGTTCCGAATATGGCGGCGTTGGCGCCGCTCCGCTGGATAGACACGTTCGCACTGCTGTCGCCGTTGTTCGCGACCGTCACGAACACGTCGCCAGCCGTCCCCTTCGGAATCTCCACAATCCACTGTCCGTCCGAGACTTGCACGCCACGCCAATGGAAATCGTCCTCCGTTGGGATGCGCCCCGCCGAGGCGGTGACGGAGATGTCCGCGCCGTTAGCAACCGTCAACCGCAGAACGGCCCCAGCCATCGCGCCTCCAGCCAGCATGACGGTCTTCGATTCATCGCCGTCAATGGAAAGCGTCGTCTTGCCAACAGGGATCCCGTCCATCTCCACCGTGAACGTCTCTTCGGACAACACGATGTTCGATTCGCCGCCTTCGCCTTCGAATACGTCGCGGTATTGATTTGCCGCCACCTGCACCTGCCATTCGCCCGGCAGCAGTGCAGACAGTCTGAATCTTGTGGAAAGGGACTGCGTCCGACCGCTCTTCAGCGTCGCGGGCACCGTCACCGTGTCGCCTTCCACGACGTACGTCACCTGCTCGTCCTTTCTGACAAGCGACACGACATCCCGCCACGGGCCAACTGCAACGGCGTCGCCCGCGTTCACGTCCGACCATGTCACGGTCATCACGTCGCCCTGTTTATAGGTCTTGCTTTCAAAGGCAACATTTGAAACAGACAGATCAGGCATGGATCCGCCACCGACGCCCGGCATCTCGTATATGCCGATGTCCGGGCAGACGCCGTCCGCGTTCGGGACGCCGCTGTCCGCGATCTTCGCCACATTCATGCGCGGACTTCCCCAATAATCCATTGCAGGGGCGGCTGTTCCGTCGCCCGCATCGATACACGGCGAGCCGACCTTCAGCGTGAAATCACCGTTCTCTGGATCCGTGAACAATGGGTCAGCCCAAATATTGCCGTTGGAACCAGTCTTGGCAGAGGCCTGTGGCCCAACCCCCGATGGATTCCAGATCACGCAGTTGTTATAGGTCGAGTTGTCACTATATTCATTCCCCCAGCTTGTCCAAAGCAACGCCTTGGAATACTTGGAAATAATGCAGTTGGTGAAATTCATGGAGCCATTGTTCGTTAGATTTCCAAAATCATAGAATACGCAATTGACATTTGAATTATTACCAAAATGACGGAAGGCAGTGTCGAAATCATAGAACACGGAGTTCCGCATTGTCCATATTCCACCGTCCAAGGCGGCCACATATTGCACGGAATGTGCAACAATGCAACCATCCAGCGTCATAGTGCCAGAATTCATGTAGATGACATCCTTTGTGGAAGAACCGTAGTTGCCGCTGTAGAATATCTGCGTATATTGCAGGTTGACGGTTCCCCCGTTGACATAGATACCCTGCCAGTCGCCCGGCTGCGCATCTGTCGCGTTCTCATTTCCACCGTGGATATTGTCTTTTATAGAGGTAATAATGACAGGCTGGGCACGATTGCCAAGAGCTTCCAGTGTTCCGCCGCCGTTCACGGTAATCAGCCCATTCTCTTTCATCTTCACAACCGCCCCCGCCTGGATGACTAATTTGCCGCCAGAAGCGACGACGATGTCGCCTGTCACCTGATGGACGCGGTTGCCCGCCAATGTTTTTGTAACACCATTGCCGATAGTCCCGCCATTGAAGGGCAGTGGTGTGATATAACGAATCTCGTTGCCGTTAGCGTCCAAACCATCACTGTTAGGCTCGAAACCTTCGGGCAGCGTATAAGCGTCATGGACGGGGGCCGTGGCGTCACCGTCGCCGTTTGTATCGCCGCCGGCCTCATCGCTGTCATCAGCAAGATGCGTAAACAACGCGCCTTCGGCGCTGATAACGCCGCCATCATCGACCAGTGATGCGCCGGTCGCGAATTTCACGACGGCCCCCCGCTGGATCGTCAACGACAAGCCGTTCGGTACTTTCAACTGACCAATGATATGAACGACATCACCCGTCTTCCATACGGTGTCCTCGACAAGGCTCGCCAGACCGCGGTTGTCGCAGCCCGTCAGTTCAATCGTCCCATCACCAGTGATGTCATAGAAGCCGTAGCCCATGGCGACGGAACGTCCGTTCACATCCGTGTCGTCACCGTCGCTGTCGTCCATGACGGACGTGAATACGGCCTTCGCGCCGCCAACCAACTTACCGCCTTCATCCACAAGAATACCTGTATCTTCGCAGAATTTTACAACCGCTTTTGCCTCAACTGTCAGCGTGATATCCTTCGGCACGCGCACCCAGTGGCGGACGATATGCAACTTCTCAGCCTCCCATGTCTGATTCTCTTCCAAAACGCCTTCATGTACGACGACATCGTTTCGGTTCATGGGCAACATGTCCGCTTCTGCGGTCTTCGCCCCTTCATTAAGGGCAAAGACATGCCACTGGTTATTTGCAAGTTTCGTGGAATCAATCAATGGTAAATCCGCATTCCAACCTGCAAATTCGGCACCGTCAACCGTCAATTTTGCATTGACGTTCTTCTCCTCCGCCACAGGAGAAATATACTCTTCGCCGACCAGCATCCGCCCGCCGACGGATGAACGGACGTCAAAACGGAATATATCAGTTGTGAATGTCACTTCCGCCTCCCCCGCTTTGGATTCGTACCGGTTGTCGCAGCCTTCCATGGAAATCGCGCCGTCGCCGATGATTTGGTAAGTCGTGAAGCCGAGGCTGAACGATGCGCCATCAAGATCAACCACGCGTCCGACGGCGTTGTCGGCGATGACAGTGAACACGGAACCATCTGCGTTCAACTTGCCATCGACCTGCAATCCAGTATCTTCGCAGAATTTCACAACGGCCTGCGGCGCAATCGTCAACGTGATGTTTTCGGGAATCCGCACCCAGTGGCGGACGATATGCAGTTTGTTTGCCGCCCATGTCTCATTTTGTGATAAAGCACCCTCGTGAATGACGATGTCGGAAGTATTGATGATCAACATTCTGGAATCGAAACTGGACGTGCCTTCCTTCAGGGCAAAGTCATGCCAGCCGTCTGCAAGCTTTGTGGAATTGTACAGTGGGTTGGCGACGGTCCAGCCAGCGGCGGTCTTCTGATCCACCGTCAGCTTCGCGCCAGTGGTTTCATTTTCCGCAACAGGCGAAATCCTTTCCGTGCCATGAAGCAATCGCCCGCCGATGGTCGTGCGGACATCAATGCGGAAGGCATCGGTCGTCACAAGGTCTTCATCTTCTCCGGCAAATAAACAGGATACAATTCCTACTACAAGCAAAACAAGCAGAATCTTACTTTTCATGATATTTCTTTTTTAAGTTATTTACAACTTCAACTTACGATATTGAACCATGATGATTTCATTACATGTTGAAAATCATTTCAATAAATCATCAAACTTTGGCAGGCAGACAATACGAAAACCAAGATTATCATAGCGAGCAGATGGAGGGCCGTTGAAATTTACAATATCATCATCGCGATTCGCCGCACGGCATTGGTGCGCTTCATCATACCAACTGCCACCTCGTGCAATCCTCACAGGTCCAGGTTGTATTGGACCGACAGGATTCACAACCGCTTCCGTGCCATAACTGGCGTACCAGTCCAAGCACCATTCATATACATTTCCATGCATGTCATAAATCCCCCAGACGTTTGAAAGATAACTGCCGACTTTCGTAGATTGGGAGCTGTATCCGCCTTTTCCATCACCAGGAGCATAGTGTGGTCTTCCAGCATTGTTATAGCCATACCGTGCCACTTCAGCCATATTTGCATCGGATGAAATCGATTCCAAATTTTTTCCCGAATTGACGGCGGTTGTCGTGCCTGCGCGACAGGCATACTCCCACTGCGCTTCTGTCGGAAGATCGAATGTCAGTCCGGTCTTCGCCTGAAGAATCCCCATGAAGGATGACTCATCGACAGTATGACCGTACTTCGGCCAGCCAGCCCCCGCCTTAGTTCCCGTCCCGCGAATCATATCGTATGAGACCATATCCACCGGGCGGCAATCGCCACGGTGATAAGAAGGATTAGTTCCCATTATTATTTCATACTGTTTCTGTGTGAGTTCAAAAATACCAATAAAATACATGTCAGTCAAGGTCACTTCATGCAAAACTTCATCAATTTTACGTCCCAATTCGTCTTCCGGAGACCCCATGAGAAACGTTCCGGCGGGAATCCGACGAAGCCACAATTCCGTCGTACGGCAGGTGTCGTCGTCCAGATCGGGAGGCGTTTTCGTATATCGAACAGGATACTTTTCGGCATTAGGACCGCCCGACAAATCAACGACCATGTATGTATTGACAGTAGCATGGATTTTCACTTGGAAACCAGAGGAATTGAGCGTCGGATAGTCCTTGGCGGCGTTCCATGTCACGGTATAGGGGCCTCCTGTCTTGAGCGGCGCCGTTGCGCCTTGTCCCGTCAGGCTGGTCATGGAAACGTTCTTCTTCAGAACAGTGTCATAGCCCATGAAAGCAACATAAACATCGAGTTGTTCCCCCTTGTCATCCGTCTCGCCGCACAGGATACTGTAGGTGATATCGACCAGCCCGTTCCACGGATAATGCGGCTTCACCGACACATCCCGCACCTGCACGTCCGCAAATGATATCGAGACCAGTAAAAACGTCAACAACCAACAATGCAGAAACAGTTTCTTTTTCATAATAAAACACATATTATTCATTGCTTTTCTATTTCTTCACTAATCCATTTGAAATACTATGGGTTATCCAAGTGGCAGGCAATACGGAAGCCTGTACCGTCATCAAACACAGTTGGCGAGTTATTTAAACGTGAAGCTGAACGATTCCAGCTCGCCCATCGATAAGGTCCCCAACCATCTTGGCTATTGTAACTTCCTCCACGTATTACAAAGTCATTGCCCTTTTCAGGGCCAACCGAATCCTCCACCGGTAACATTGATGTCATATTGGCTTCCCAACGATCCAAGCAACGTTCCCAGACATTTCCAAGCATATCGTACAGCCCCCATGCATTTGGTAAATAGCTGCCGACTTTGGTTGGGCCGCTATTATATCCACCTTTCCCATCGCCTTCGTCAATTGCGCATCTTTCAACTTCCTTCATATTCTCCTCTGACCAATCCTTGCCTGAATTAAGAGCGGTGGTCGTGCCCGCACGACAAGCATACTCCCACTGTGCCTCTGTCGGCATATCGAAAGTCAGTCCAGTCTTTGCCTGTAACTTACCCATGAAAGAAGATGGATCCACGGCATGACCATATTGCGGCCAACCTATGGAACCTTCAATATCATTTCCACGAATTGTAACATAGGAGACGCAATTCACAGGGCGACATTCCCCCGTTTTTCCTGACGGATTGTTTCCCATAACTAGCTCCCATTGCCTTTGTGTGCATTCAAAGACACCTATATAGAAGGCCTGTGTAAGTGTCACTTCGTGTTGTGTCATGTCATAGCTGTGACGTCCCACTTCGCCGGAAGGCGATCCCATGATGAATTTTCCGGCGGAAATGCGCCGAAGCCACAATTCAGTCGTACGGCAGGTATCCTTGTCAAGATCAGGACCTTTTGCAGAGTAACGAATTGGATAATGGGTGGCAGTGGGGCCTTCTGACAAATTAATGACCATGTACAAACCATAAGTTGCATGTATCCTTATAGAAAAAGCAGAGGAATTAAGCGTCGGATAGTCCTTTGCGGCATTCCATG
Organism: Victivallales bacterium; assembly: GCA_017964325.1. The sequence goes on from JAGCSE010000088.1 coordinate 10,795, forward strand.
TTACCATATAGGGGCCGCCTGTCTTAACTAGTTCCATTCCCCCTTTGCCTGTCAAGCTGGTCATTGGGAACTCCTTCTCACAAACAGTATCATAACCTTTAAAACTAACTGAAATATCAACTGGTTCTCCGTCATCATATGTTTCTCCGCACAGGATGCTGTAGGTGATGTCAATCAATCCGTTCCATGGGTAATGCGGCTTGACTGATACGTCCCGCACCTGCACGTCCGCAAATGATATCGAGACCAGTAAAAACGTCAACAACCAACAAAGCTGAAACAATTTCTTTTTCATAATAAAACACATATTATTCATTGCTTTTCTATTCCTCCACTAATCCATTTGAAATACTACGGGTTATCCAAGTGGCAGGCAATACGGAAGCCTATATCATCTGCCACACTCTCAAAGGTGCTCCTTATACGAGAAGCTGAACGCAGCTGAGTAATGTAAGGTAAGGAACGCCAACTACCGCCCCGAGCAACCGTTCCTCCCTCGTTTGGGCCTGTTGGATCCTCCACAGGAAATGTTGACTGCGTACTAGTCCCCCAACGATCTAAACACCATTCCCAAACATTTCCATGCATATCATACAGTCCCCAGACATTTGGCAGATAGCAGCCGACTTTTGTATGCTGCGAATATCCCCCCTTACCATCAGAATTATTTTCAATGTATCTTGCAACTTCCTTTGTATCTGTCCAATCCTTTCCTGAATTGAGCGCGGTCGTAGTTCCCGCACGACAGGCATACTCCCATTGCGCCTCTGTCGGCAAATCGAAAGTCAGTGCAGTCTTCACCTGAAGTCTTCCTATGAAGGATGAGGCTTCCACTGTGTGGCCGTATTGTGGCCAATCGCCTCCGATCACTTCTGATGAGCCACGAATCATGATATAATTAATATTTTCCATAGGACGAAAGCCCTCTATTGACTTGTATCCAGATGGATTGTTTTCTGCACCCATGACCAGTTCCCACTGCCGTTGAGTGCATTCGAAAACTCCGATGTAAAATGCCTTGGTAATCGTCACTTCGTGTTGAGCCATGTCTAACTCATTACGCCCTTTCTCTTCGTATGGTGACCCCATGATGAATTTTCCGGCATTGATATGACGCAGCCAAAGTTGTGTCGTACGGCAGGCGTCATCATTCAAATCAGGGGGAGTACCGGAATAACGGACTGGATAATGCGTGGCATCGGGCCCAGCCGACAGATCAACAACCATGTAGAAATTCTTGGACACATGGATTCTCACCTGGAAGGAAGAAGAATTGAGCGTTGGATAATCCTTTGACGCATCCCATGTCACAGTATAGGGGCCGCCAGTCGTGACCAGCGAAGTCACCCCCTGCCCTGTTACGCTAATCATGGGAAATTCCTTTTCCAATACTGTATCATATCCCATGAAGGAGACTGCCAATTCAATTGGCTTGTTGTCAATCGTCTCCCCGCATTGGATGCTATAGGTGATGTCAATCAACCCGTTCCACGGATAACGCGGCTTTACGGAAACATCCGTCACCTTCACATCCGCCTGCAGGAATGAGGCGGCAAGCAGCCAGAAGGTAATACCGATTAAAAAAAACAGCCGATTTTTCTTTTTCATTGGTTTTATCACCATTTATTATTCTCTTTTCTATTACTTTATATTTTCGGTAATTATGTATTATTTGTCCTTCTGACAGAATGAATGCATAAAAAAGGGTGTTGCCTGATTTGTGATCATTCGAGGACTACCACATCCTGCTCCCAAGCACAAACAGACAACACCCATGTTGCGGGGTGCCGATTTGTTGCCTAGGAGCTATTTTGAAGGTGGTAGTTTCGAATGATCGCCAAGCACAGACGCCGTGTCCTTCCGGCCATGGCGATGGAATCAACCGATTTCTTTTGTCATTGTTTCTTCTGGCAAATCTCCTGTCGGTAACTCGGCGGAAGGGACTCCCGCCATACGAAATCATTTCTAAATAATATGGTATAGGAGAAGCATTTTGCAAACATCTGTTTCATTTGTTTCAGGGGGTCCCGCTCGGCGTCCTCGCCTACGGGCAAGGGGTTCCCGCTCGGTGTCCTCGCCTACGGGCAAGGGGGTCCCGCGCGGCGTCCCGCCGAATGTAGCGACGGCGTCCCGCCATTGATGGTTGCGCCTGCAGGATGGGAGGGCCGACGGCGGGACGCCGTCGCTACATCAGAAAATCAACAAAACTTGCAAAAATCGATAATAGGAGCTTGAAATGTTCTCTTTTCAGTGTATTCTAATTAAGAAAATCAGCAAAACTTGCAAAAATCTATAATAAAATGGCGGCAATATGGAAATTCAGCGACCGTTTTATCTCAATGAACTTCTCCGAAAACGGAACAACGGCTTTGTAAAAGTCGTTACCGGCTTGCGCCGTTGTGGAAAATCCTATCTCTTGCGCACCATTTTCAAAAATCATCTTTTGGCAATTGGCGTTCTCCCAGAGCAGATTGTGGAAATGGCATTTGATGAGCACGACAACAAGGAATACTGTGATCCAGATACGTTTTATGATTTTTCCAAAAGGAAGCTTGAAGAGCATCCTGATTGCATCTTTCTGTTAGATGAAATTCAATTATTGAATGATTTTGAATCCGTCCTGAATGGACTGCTTTCCCGCAAAGCGGAAATCTATGCGACTGGCAGCAATGCCAGATTCCTTTCCAAAGACATCATAACCGAATTCCGCGGCAGAGGCGATGAGATTCATATAGCCCCGCTGAGTTTTGCCGAATATCTTTCCGCCTTCAACGATGACAAATTCAGCCGCTTTCAGGAATATATGCTCTATGGAGGTCTTCCGCCTGTCGCATTGGCGACTGAAGTGGAGGACAAGATGGCGATATTGAATTCCCTCTATACGGAAACTTATTTGCGGGATATCGTCGGCAGGAACAAGATTCGCAAAGTCGCTGAACTGGAGGATTTGCTTGATATTCTTTCATCCAATATCGGCAGCATGGTCAATCCGGACAGATTGCGGAAAATTTTCCATAGCGTCAAGAAATCCAGCATAACTTCCGCGACAATTGCCAAATATATTTCCTTCCTTGAAGACGCCTATTTGCTTGAGGAAGCCAAACGGTATGACATAAAAGGCAATGCCTACATGGAATCGCCGTTGAAATACTACTATTCAGATATCGGACTGCGCAACGCACGGCTTCATTTCCGGCAGCTGGAGGAAAGCCACAGCATGGAAAACATCGTTTACAATGAACTGCGCCATCGTAAATTCAATGTGGATATCGGGCAGGTGATTGTCAACGAGAAGAATGAGAACGGCGTCTATTGCCGCAAGCAACTGGAAGTGGATTTCGTGGCCAACAAAGGCTCAAAACGCTATTACATCCAGTCGGCCTATATGATTCCCGACGAGAACAAACGGGAGCAGGAAATCCGCCCATTGCGGAAAATCGATGATTCATTCAAAAAGATCGTTGTCACCTTGCACACGCCTGCACCGCTCTATGACAACCACGGCATCCTCACCATGAGCATTTTCGATTTCCTGCTGAATCCGGACAGTCTGGATTTCTAGCCATATTCCACTCCTATTCCCCCACGGCGTTCTGCGCAGGCGGGACGCGTGCGCCACCTCCACGGCGCAGGCGGGATGCGTGCGCCACACCCCCCGACGCATGCGGGACGCGTGCGCCACTCCCCTTTCCTTTTATGATTTCTTATGATTCCTTATGACTTCTTATTATTTCTTATGATTTACAATGAGTTATCATGCTTCACTATGATTGTTAATGATAATAACAGAATTTTTCAGATATAATTTGCATTTCATTGTTCAGGTGCTATTGTATGAATTGCTGCAATGGGACTTGTTGTATTTTGAAATGGAGATATATTAAAAATGAAAAATAATATGAAGGATATGGATGCGGCTGGCAAGCTCTTCATGGCACTGGACAGGCCGTTCGCGGACCTTGTGGATTTCTTCCTGAAGGAGGAGGGCTACAGGATCGTCCGCGAAACCATGCGGGAGCTGAATCCGGAGACGATCGGCCGGACGCCGGGCGGACGCTATCGGAAGACCGTGCACGACGTCGTGAAGGAGATGGACGTCCGAAGGCTTCGCGGGAGGGCGCGCCGCCTGACGGTGGCGTTGGAGAACCAGTCGTACGTGAGCCGCGTCATGCCGGGGCGCGAACTGATGTCGTCCGCGCTCCACTGGGACCATTGGCGCCGCGGCGTCAGAGCAGAGCACGAGAGGAACGGCGAGCTGAAGACTCCGGAGCAGTGGCTGGACGGCGTCCTCCCCGGCGACCGGATGCCGCCCGTCCTGACGCTGACGCCCTATTTCGGGCAGAAGCCGTGGA
>JAGCSE010000089.1 GCA_017964325.1 Victivallales bacterium
CCCATGGTAAGTTCTTTTCTTCAAAATGGTTGCGATGAGGCGTTTTTTACGTGGTTAGAAGATTATTGCTGAGGCTTCTTCATTTTGAGATAGTCTTTGGCGAGTGTACGGATGCCTTCCGCCTCGTCGCCATAGCGTTTGACACACTGGTTGCATTCATAGCAATTCGTCTCATAGCAATTGCGATGGACGCGGGCGGGATACATCTTGCGGAAGGCCTCGTAGCATTCGTCGCTGCAGAAGCAGTAGCGTTCCTGTGAGTTGCCGAAGGCGATGTGGACGAGATGGAAGCCATCTTTGTTGACATCGGCATCCTTACCGCACCATCCGCAGGGGATTTTGACTTGGTCGTTCATGACGCGGCGGCGCTGGCTGAGTTCGTCTTCGCTCCACTTGTATTCAATCCATGAATAGGAGCTGGCGGGAATTTTGGCGATGACGACTTCACCATTGGCGACGATGATTTCATTGTCCTTGCCGCGGTATGCGTGTTCTCCTTCGACAATACCATCATTACCATGCAGATGGATGATGATCTTGCCGTATTTCGGGATGTCGTAAGTATTCCAACCGCATTCTTCGCAGATATTTGCATACGTGTTGTGGCGGAGATGTCCACCGCATTCAGGGCAGCGGCCAAGCTTGATTTTCTGGAGTTTGATGAAGGAGTCTTGCGCTTGTTTCTGGACTTCCTTCTCAGCCTCCTTCTGAAGATGTTGTTCATGCTCTTCGTGCTCTTCGCCGAAAATCGCAAGATCCTGCTCTTGGGCTTCACGCTGCTCCTCAGAGAGGAGAAGATCGTTTGTGGCGATTGGCTCCTTGTTGTCAGGGAGTTTCACTGGATCGTTGTCGTCGTTTTTCTTGCTTCCGAAAATACCCATCAATGGCATGGTCTCACCTCATTATTAGTGGTCAGTGGTCAGTGGTCAGTGGTCAGTCTCCGCCGTTGTATCCGACGGCGAAGAGGTAGTTTGTTTTAGCTCGCAGGAGATCCGCAGCGGCTGATGTGCGACGTTGCTGGAGGCTGGTGAGCTCCTTCTGCGCGTCTGTCACGTTGGAGGAGGTACCTTCTCCAAGGCGGAACCGCTCCTGTTCAGCTTCGAGTGTCTTCTGGGAGGCTTCAATGCCTTTTGAGACGATGTCGATGCGGGAAAGGGCGGTGCGGAAATTGTTGATGGCGTTCTGCCGTTGTACATCGATATCGACGGCTGCGGCGCGGAGATTCTCCTTCAGTTGCTGGATTCGTGCATCAAAACGGGCTTGCCGCGCGCGCGGGCCGCGGTAGTCCAGCGTACGTTTCCAGATGATGGACGCGTCCGCTCCGACATGACGGTCTGTCGAATACTTGAATGAACCGTCGAAGTGGTCGTGCATTTCGCCCTGCCATGAGAGGCCCATGTTGAATGTAATGTCGTCCTTCTGCTCTTCTAAAGCGGAGGCGATCTGGGCACGAGCGTATTCAAGATTGTTTTTGACCTGCAGGTAAGAGCCGCGGTTTTCAAGAGCCTCCTCCATGGCGATTTCTTCAAGCTTCTTCGTCTCGGAGGCGATTTGGAACAGGATTTCTGGTCCGTTTTTCAGTGTGACCTGCCGATGGCCGCCAATAAGCGATGACAACGTGATGAGATTCAGATTGAAGCGGTTCCGTGCGATTTCTTCGTTCTCAAGACCGAGCTGCAAGTCCATCTGTGCATCGAAAATCTGATATTCAGGAATGACTTTGAGTTTGTTGAGATCTTTTGCCTCGTTGACGAGCCGTTCGAAACGGACGGTTGCCTCCTGCGTCACTTTGTAGGAGGAAAGGGATTCGTAGGCGGCGATGTAGGCGAGCGTGACATCCCGACGGAGCCGTTGCGCGACATCCAGTAGGGAACTGACGGCGGCATTGTACTCCGCAAGGGCCATTTCTCGTTGGATAGAGAGGTTTTTGAATCGGCGGTTGCGGAGGAGCGGTACGCGGATTTTTACACCGAAGAGGGTTTGGGCGAGATAGTCGTATTTGTCCGGATCGTTATAGACGCGTTCGGACGCTCCGAAGGCGATGTAGAAGCCAGGCTCCATGGCCATGTCTATGCCTGCCTGCAGTTCGGTGGCGTTGTTGGTGAGGCTGGAATATCCGCTGGCTCCCGGTATGGAACGCGTCCGTTCCGCTTGTCCTGCAGCGACGGTGATGGCAGGATCATAGAACTCCAGCAGTTCCTGATGGCGGAGAAGCATCTGCTCCGCGCGCCATTTGGCGGCGAGAAGATCCGGATTGTTCTGTGCGGCTTCGTTGAGAAGTTCGTCCAGTTCATGCGCGTCTGTGGAAAAAACGGCGAGAACCATCAGCATGAGAATTGCGGCTGCGGCTCTTGAAAAGACGATATGGAAGGCTGTACGCATGTTTGTGTCCATCAACTGTGGCGATTTTGTTTTTGATAAAATCTTGCAGTACAATGTTTAACGCTAAGATGCGATGGATGTGTCCCTTGTTTTAAAGAAAAGCCCTCGGTCAGTGGGCTGACGTAGGGCTGTGGTAAAACCATATATAATATATACCAAAATACGGTATAAACACGTTTTTTCACATGATTTTTGTTACTTTTTCTGTAGTTTTCGATGAATTAACGATTAAACTTAACGTCTACGATGTCTTGCGGCCATGACGGCGAAGATGATGTCGCATACGACGGCGGAAAGGATGACGGCGGCGACTACTTGTCCGCAGATGGCGATGCTGTGCGTCTTTTCGAACAACCATCCCGTGAGGGCACCGCCGATGACAGTTCCGATGGAGAGCAATGCCTCATGGACGGCCATTCGGAACGTCCGTTTCTGGCAGCCGGAAATGCCGTGGAACATGCTGTTTGTATAGGAATGTGCGCAGAGAACGCCTGAAATCGCGATAAGCGGGAGGATTCCGACGAGGCTCTTTGCATAGCCAAACATGAGCATGTTGACGGCAAGCAAGGCGTGCCCTGCCACGAGCTGCCAGTAACGGAACTGCCAGAAGGCGCAGAAGCCCATGCCCGTCATCATGATGGTCGCAAGCAGGGCACGAAGGAGGATGAAGTTGCCGATGCTTTGGCGGGAATAGTTGAGAGCCTGTTCCGCCATGAGCGGATAGGCGTTGTAGATGAAGCCAATGGCGAACCACGCGCAGATGAGTCCGTACCACGATGGGAAGCGGATCAGCGGACTATGGTCTTCCGTTTCAGCGGTTGTGTTTGCCTCCTTCGCGGAAGGCATCACGGCGTCTTGTTCGAGACCACGGCTTGCGATGGTCACGTAGAATAGGTTGACGATGGCGGCGCATAGGCAGGCGTAGATTGGATATGCGCTGTTGATGTCGCTGAGGCATCCCGCAAGAAACGGCGCGATGATGGTTCCCGTGCTCCAACTGAAATTGAAAAAAGAGGTTGCATGGGAAAGTTGTTTGTCCTCAAGACCTTGTGAAAGCCATCCCATCAACTGTGGCCAATAGAACGCAACGAAGATTCCAATGAACGTTTCGATGACGTAGGCAACATGGAGGCTCGGAGCATTGATCATCAGGAAGATTCCAACAATGCAGCAGGACAATGAGGCGATGATGCTTTTCAGCGGCGGAATCTTCTGGAGGAGCTTCCCTCCGAAACTGCAACAGAACAGATAGGAAAGGGAGTAGAGCGAGCCGAAGAGGCTGGCTTGGAAGGTGTCGGCACCGAATTTGTCATGGGAGTAGAAGACCAATGCGAAGTTGAGGCAACTGGTCGTGAGTCCCATGACAAGAGCCGACGGGCAGACGATGGCGAGTTTGGAGACGCGCATGGCGACGGATTATTTCGATGGGATTTCGTATCCGTATTCGTGCATGGCGGGCTCGAAGAAGTCGTAGTAGTTCGTGCCCGTTTCTGGATTCTGGTCGTCAAGAATGTAACGGCCGACGGCTTCAGGCTTTACGGGAATCTTCACGAGTTTGAATCCGAGGAAATCCTCCAAACGGGCCAGCGTCTCGTCCTGCTTGAGGACGAAATCTTCCAGACGGACTTCGATCCACTGTTCCGGCCGAGCGGTTGCTTTGACCAAATCGTATTGGTAACGCCATTAATAGGCGCGCTTTTCGCGAA
>JAGCSE010000090.1 GCA_017964325.1 Victivallales bacterium
ACTCATACTGGCGAATTCCATAATATTTTGCAATTGCCTGGGCCGCATGGAGTTCCACGCGATGTTTCTGACCGTAGTAAATCGAAACAGTGGCGACGTTTTCGGTACCGAGTTCCGCAACCGCCAGCGCCAGGCAGGTTGTGGAATCGATGCCACCACTTGACAAAACGAGAGCTTTTCTGCTCATCGTGTTATTTCCATTCACGGCGGTCAATGGCGGCGAAGAGGCGCTTCTTCGCATAGTCTTCATAACCGCTGCCGGGCTTGGCGTAATTTGCGAATGGATAGATGGATATGCCACCGCGGGGCGTGAAGATTCCCATCACTTCCAAGTAGCGTGGTTCTAGAAGCGATGTCAAATCCTTGCGGATGATATTGCAGCAGTCTTCGTGGAAATCACCGTGGTTGCGGAAACTGAAGAGATACAGTTTCAACGACTTGGACTCGACAAGATACTGGTCGGGAATGTATGCGATGCGGATTTCCGCAAAATCGGGCTGGCCTGTTTTCGGGCAGAGCGAGGTGAACTCAGGGCAGTTGAGCATGACCATGTAGTCGTCGTCTGGATGCTTGTTTGAAAAACGCTCCAGCAAGCCCGGATTGTAGTCGTAATCATAATGTGTGGAATGATTTCCAAGTTGGACGATTTGCGCCAACTCCTTTTTGCTTCTGCTCATGATGTCATGCTCCTAGTTTTGTTTATGCAGACGGATGTCCCGCCAAGACAGGATGGATTTTCGAACTGTCTGACATATATAATTTAATGCCGAATGGCTGATTTGCCACAAATGACAAGTTGAACTGCAATGTCCATTGCACTTGCATGATTCATATCTGTGATTATAATATTGAAATATTCCATGAATACGATGAAATGCTTGGAAAATTAACAAATCTTGAAAATAGACTGGAGATACGCATGAAACTGAAATGGATGATGGCGGTGTTGATGGTGGCGTGCATGGCGGTGTTTGGCGAGCAGTATGAAGACCGATGGTTCTATGTGTCACGGATGCTGAACAATGACCAGGAGCTGGCGGATGTGGAGGAGCTTGTACGGACGGCAGGAAAAGTGAAGCTGAACGGTATGCTTTTCTCCTGTGGCGTAGAGGGGTACGATACATGGATCCCTGAACGGAAAGCCCGCCTTGCGAAACTGAAAAAGACATGTGACGATAACGGCGTGGAGATCATCCCGATCATCTGGTCGATTGGTTACGGCACGATGCTCGCGCACAATCCGAATTATGTGGAAGGCCTTCTTACCAAGGATATGCCGTATGTCGTCAAAGGGAACAAGGCCTATGTTTTGGAGGAAAAGGGAGCGCATGCGGCAAATTGTGATTTCGAAAAACATGACGGCAACGTCTTTGCGATAAAAGGCTGGACGGACGCGGCTGGCCAGCGGTCGTTCGCGGACACGGAAGTCAAGCATGGCGGAGAATGTTCCGTCCGATTGGAGAATTTTGAGGCGGACAAGCATGGGCATGGCCGCATCTGCATTGAAGTGGTGTTGAGGCCGAACCGCCGTTATCGCATGAAACTTTTCGCGAAATCCGAAGGACTTGTGCCGAACAAAGGCGCGTTCAAGATGCAGTTCTACCGCATGAACGGATCGCAAGTCGGCGCCATTGAGCCGGACATCGAGCCGACGCAGGATTGGAAGGAATACAGCTTTACATTCTTCAGCGGCGATTCGACGGCGGGGCGCATCTACACGGGCATGTGGGGCGGCAAGCAGGGCAAGCTGTGGATTGACGACATCACGTTGGAGACGGACGGCGTTGCCGGCGTTTCGGATGTCATCCGCCGCCCCGGCACGCCGTTCACCGTGAAAAACGAGGCGACAGGGCAAGTCTATGAAGAAGGAAAAGACTATGCGAAAGTCGAAGGATTGAAGAGACTGTCGAACGCCCAGAAGGAAAGCCTCGTTTTAGATTTGCCCGAAGGCTCCGCCATCAAAGACGGCGACAATCTGCTCATCAGCTTCTACCAGCCCGCGCGGGCTGGCACATGGCAGTATTCGACCTGTATGTCAGAGCCGATTCTATATGACGAATTTCGTACGTCCGCGAAGGCCATCATGGAAGCGTTGAATCCGCGAAAGTGGTTCCTCAGCATGGACGAAGTGCGTGCGGGGGGCACATGCGCGGCCTGCGAGGCGCGGCATACGGACATGGCGCATATTCTGGGCGACTGCATCACAAAACAGTACCAGATCATCAAGGAAGTGCGGCCTGACGCGGATGTCTATATCTGGTCGGACATGCTGGATCCCAACCACAACGCCCATGACAACTACTACAACTGCAAGGGGACATTTGCGGAATCTTGGAAATATATTCCAAAAGATTTGATCATCTCCTGCTGGTATCATGAACGGCGCAACCTGAGCATGCCGTTCTTTGAAGGATTAGGCTTCAGGACGCAAGGTGCGGCGTATTATGACACTGACAATCTGGACACCTGCCGCAATTGGCTTGAGACGTGCAACAACACAAAGAACTGCACGGGCATCATGTACACGTCGTGGCGCCGCAAGTACGCCCTGTTGGCGGATTTCGGCGAACTGGTGGAAAAATTCAGCAACCCAAAGAAATGATGGGTGATTTTCATGCGAAATATTTTGCTATTGTTATTCTTATGTTGTGTGGAGGTATTGATGGGAACTGAACATTGGAGTGGAAAAGGATTACGGCTGGACCAAGAGGGGGAGATTCCAGTCGTTTTTCTCGCGGGTACGCCTGAGGAGATCGGACGGCAGCACGGCGAGTTGATGAAGGAGGAGATCATTTCGCTCAACGCTTTCTTGCAGATGGCGTCCGTCCAGCAAATGGTGACGGAAAAGAAAAACCTTTTCAAGGAGCTGGATGAGCTTTGGAATAAGGCGGTTCCGTATATTCCGGAACGATATGTGACAGAAATGTACGCCATGGGGGCGGTTGCTGGAATCAGCCGTGAGAACGGTCGTCGCATCGCGAGCTTTCCAGAATATTTCCACTGTTCAGGCGTGGCGGCGCGGGGCAAGGCGACGACGCATGGGCAGGTCGTCCATGTCCGCGTATTGGACTATATGCGGGACTACAACTTGCAGAAACTTGCTGCCATCCAGATATTCATGCCCGACGGAATGATTCCATGGATTTCCGTCGGTTTTGGCGGTTTGAACGGGACGATTACCGCCATGAATGCCAAGGGGTTGGCAATCGGTGAGATAGGTGGTCGCGGCGAAGGCAATTGGGAGGGTATTCCAATGAGCTACCTCATGCGGCGAATCGTGGAGGAATGTTCGGATGTCACTGCTGCGCTGGAACTTCTGAAGACAGCAAAACTGACGTGTGAATTTTTCTATGTCTTGTCGGACACCAAAGGCAACTTGGCTTCTGTCTGGGCGGAATACGGGAAGCCGCCACGCATCGCCATGGCTGGGGAGACGGGGGACTTTCTGCCGGAGGCGTTTGAAGATGTCGCGTGGTACACGCGTCCGTCGCGGCAGGATGCCTTGCGTGCACGGCTGCATGAATTTTATGGCAAAATAGACGTGGAGACGATGAAACGGCTCATCAAGCCGCCCGTCGCGATGGACTCCAATTTGCAGGACGTGATTTTCCTGCCGCAGACGCTCGAACTGCATATTGCATACGCAGGCGTTTCGACGTTGGCCTGCGACGAACCGTATCAGCATGTTGATTTCGGCAAATTGCTGGAGACGTATGCCGAGGCTTTTCGTAAGAGAAAATAATTGTATTCTCTTATTATACTAATATATTATAGAAAACCATGATTATGGTTGCCTTAAAATTTGCTTTCGACTTGACGCGGGCGTTTTTTCGGAAGTAATCATTTTTTTTAGAAAAATTAGAAAACGAGAATCTTTTCCACTATAAGTTTGCAACAGTCAAGATATTCACCCGCAGTTGAGACATTGCAAGGTGGATACAGGATATCAATTTATACCAACAAAATATTTTATTACGGAGAACACAATGAACATCGCAAAACGTTTGACATTGGCATCTTGGATTCTTTTGTGTGTCCTGATGAGCCATGTTGGCAAGGCACAGCAAGCAGAAGAAACCACGACGACTACGACCACAACTACCAAGACCGTCGTTACAGAGACAAAAGTCGAGAGAGAAGAAACAAAATGGAAACCTTTGAAAGTTTGCGTTCTGGAGTTCACGACCATTGACATCGAAGGCCAAAAGCGTTTTCAGGATGTCGAGAACAAGAGGATTGTCGTCCCTCCGCAGAATACGCTGAACGATGCAGATCATCAGACGATGAACAGTGTCATGCAGGGGTTTGTCCGGATGATTGACGCATGGGATAATACGCGTACGAACCAAGCGAATCGTGATGCCCAGGTGGAAGATAACGCTTTCGCAAGGGACAAGGCTTTGGATATTTACAGGAAGACCGTCCAAGGCGAGGCACGTCCTGTTGTGATGGGAGCGAACTACTTGCGCACTTATCTGGGAGGGCACAGCGATGTATTTGCCTGCATGGATAATACGTTGGTCGGTACGGCGATGATGAAAATCAGCCAGGAGTCGGATTTTCCGCGTGATTTCATGCATAAAGTTTCAAAAGCGACTGGTACGACGCATCTTATCAAAGGAATGGTGTCGGACATCTATACCCGCGAACTCGGTGGCGAGGCATTTGGAATCAAGCAGAAGACCGTTGATTATTCATTGGATATAAATATTGAAGTCGTTGACTTGGAACTTGGGTACACCGTTTTCAGCGGTAGCTATACGGGAAATTATACGGAGCGTCGTCCTCATAGTAATGTGAAATATGACAATGCCATTTATACCAATTTGTTGAAGATCGCTCTTCAGAAAGCGTCGGATGCGATTTATGAGAAATTCAAACCGCAGCATGGCGGACGTCGGGCCGGTGTGGTGGAAGAGGTGGAGATTGAAGTACAGCCCATGGCTGGTGAAGATAATTGGCAGTCGCGTGCTACTGTAGCCGGAGGGGGAAAACCTGCTCAGCAAAAGGTTCGCGACAAACTCGGCGTTATGATGCCGGCCAACAAAGGCCGCCTGAAGGTCGAAGATATCGATATGATATGGAGCATTCTGGAATCAATCGAAGTGAAGAATTACAGAGTGATTTCCCGTGCTGGTCTGAAGCAGATGATGGAGGAAATCGACTTGGAGATTAGCATGGATTTGGTCAACTTGGACACTGACCAGCGGGCGAAGCTGGGAAGGCTCGAAGGCGTGAAGTACTTGTTGATCTCAGAGGTCGGAACTCTCGGTACGAAAATCAGTTGCACGATGAGGCTTATTGATTCATCGACGGGTGAAGTCGTGCCCAACCGTCGGGTTGTCGTACGCGTGAATGACCTTGACGAGCTTGGAGATGTCATTGAATCATATGCACAGAAGCTGTTTGAAGACGACAAGCAGTTGCACAGCACGGCCTTGCTGGCTCCCGCCATCAATGCGCAGATCGTCCCTGGAAATTTAGCGGATGATTTCATGGCGACATTGGAGAACTATATGCTGGAAGATGGTTTCCAGATTCAAAATCTGAAATCCGTGTCGAAGATTCTTGCGAGGAATGGAATGGATGCCTTGGATGAACTGGAGCCGAAGATGTATGTCAAGGCCGGCAAGCTGCTGGAAGTGGAAATGCTTATGAAGCCGACAATTACGAAATTTGAACTGCAGATGTTGACCGTGAATATAGAAGAGACGGGGCGGCAGATCGTCAAATATATTGGTGCGATTGACGGCAATTTGCGCATTATCTCCGCGCAGACTGGAAATGTTGTCGGCAACATTCCCCTTGGGATGAAGATTGATTTCTATGCGCTTGGCCGGCAGCAGCCTGAATTGCGCCAGATGATGAGGGCCTGGACTCCGGAAGACTATCATAAGTATATGCTTCAGATGGCAATATCCCAGCAGGTTCCACAATTGCGCAAATACTTGCCACGGGTGGATGCGGCAGCAGAATAACCTTGGTTTGTTAGGATTCATTTCATGCAAAAAAATCATACCATCCTTTTATTCTCAGCAGTCGTCATCTGTGTCATGACTGGTTGCTCCACCATACATAACTGCCATAGCCAGAAAGCGCCGATGATGCAAAGCTATCTAGAGGGCAACGACTTGAAGGCAATGTCAGTTGTCAGTGGCAAGCTGAAGGAACCCCAATGGTACAATTCATCTGTCGTCAATACGGGGGATGAACTGGTCTGGCGGCTTGAAGCAGGCAGCCTTAATTTCAACCTTGGCAATTATCAAGCTTGCATTGACGAGATGAAGCGTGCCGAGGAGCTCATCGCTGATTATGATGAACGCGCAATCGTCAGCCTCCGGGACATGGGCTCAGAGGCGGCGACGACGTTGACGAATCTCAACGCTTTGCCATATCGTGGCTTATGCCGCGATCGAATCGCCCTTTCCATTTTTAAATCCCTTGCCTATCTGGGCAAGGGCGACGAGAGCGCATTCCGTGCGCAGCTGAACCGCCTTCGCAATGAGCAGAAGCGTGTCAAGGAAGATTATGACAAGTATTTCGAGGCGGAAAAGAAGCAGATGGACGCCACGTTGGAAGGCCATGATGATATTGCAAAAAGCGTGAACGAGACTGCCACTCCTGAAGCAATTGCGGAAAACAGCGCAAATCAGGAGTTTACAGTTGCATGGAATGAGGCGAAGGCTATCGGTAATAAAGGTTATGGCGATTTTCTGAATCCTGCCGCGATCTTCCTGTCGGGGCTGGGCTCCGTTCGTGACGACAATTATGAGAATGCGCGCATTGATTTCGAAAGGTTGTGCAAAGCCATGCCCAACAATCCCGTCTTCAAGCAATATTATGTGACGAGTTTGAAGAAGACAGGCCGTCCGGTTCCAAGCGAATACCAGAATGTCGCGCCGTTTGATTTTCCATTGGATCATGACTGCGTCTATGTGATTGTCGCGCACGGTCGTACGGCCGCCTTCCGCCAGATAGCCATTTATTTCCCGATCATGTTTGCTTTTCCTGTCTGTGAGTATTATCTTGCGCCGTACACTTTCATATCCGTTGAGGCAGATGGCCATGGATACCAGGCGGTGCCGTTGGCGGACATGGATGCGATTCATTCGCAGGAATTCATGACACGTCTGCCGGGCATCCTGGTTCGCACCATTACTAGTACGCTCATCAAGGAAGCGGCATATCATGCAACTATGGAATCGCTTAATCGGTCAGATAGTGGGGTCGGGGCGGTGGCGCAATTGGCCGTAGGCATTGGCGGTACTGCGTATCGCATTGCGATGAATACGGCTGACACGCGGTCATGGGAAATCCTTCCGAAGGAATTTCTGCTGACGCAGTTCCCGATGCCCGCGAATCGCAAGGTGAACTTACAGCTTCGTGGACAGTTTCAACAGGACGTGCCAGTTGAAATCCCGGCTGGCTGCCGCAGCGCCATTTTGTATATCAATGCGCCAAGTGCCTACAATGTAACCTGTCAGGTTCTTCCAATCAAATCAAAATAAGGAGAATTTAAATTATGAAAAAAACATGGGTATTGATTGTATTATGTTTTACTGCTGGTCTCATGGCGGTAGGCTGCCGTCATGACAGCATGAACTCCATTGAGAATGCCGTGAAAGTCGGTCAGCCACAGCCAATCATGGACGTTCGGTTCGTCATGGACCCTGTGCTGGCAAAGCACGTGCAGTTGCTCCAGATTGATACGGCGCGTAATGCCAACAACTTGCTTGAAGTGCAGTTGGAAGCTGCAAACTACATCCACAAACCAGCTTATATCAAATACCAGTTCACATGGTTCGATGCGCAGGGCATGCAGGTCAACACGGTGCTTTCCGATTGGGAAAGAGTGATGCTGGTTCCTGGTCAGAAGCTGTACATTCGCCGTGTGGCTCCTCAGCCCGACTGCGCGGATTTCAAGATTAATTTGATTTATGATAGGTAAATAGTAAAAAAAGGAAAAGGATATGAAAAAATTATTTGTGTTGACAGGAATAATTGCAGCTGTTGTTATCTTGAGTGGGTGTGCTTCGACTGGCGGTACGGTCATTTATGATCCGGCTGTTCAAAGAACCGATATGGTTGCTCGGGGGACTGTTTCTGCTGGAGAACTGCGCGATGTGGCACGGGAAGCGATTAATGGTGCGCTTACAAATCCCAGATTTAAAGCTTTTCTTGCATCCTACAAGGCGGAGAAGAATGATCCAAACGCGATTCCCGTCATGAAATTGTCGGCTGTTCGCAATGATACGGATGACCCTGACTTGAAGATTGGGCAGTTGACAGATCTTTTGGAGGAGGCCTTGATTAATTCAGGCATTGTCGATGTAAGCAAAGTTGAAGGGGCGGATTTGGATGCGTCCATCGGAAGGTCACGTGATTTGGAGGACGATGACAATTTCGACCAGAAGACCGTTGCGCAACGTGGCACGCTGGTTGCCGCTCGCATCGCCCTTCGTCCGAAAGTCATTTCCAGCGAAGTGAGGGAGGGGAGAACAATAGACGTCACGCGTACGTTTGTTTTGGAAATGATTGATATCAAGACAGGTTCCGTGATGTGGAAGTTCACGAAGCAAATCGGTTTCGTGAAGACACGTGCCAGAGTTGGATACTGATTGCGTGATTGAAAAAGTAAAAAGGGATCGTTGCAAAAACTTTATGGCAGGCGACGGTCCCTTTTCTGTCTTTGGAACGCTCTGGAAAAGCGGATACGTGTGAGACATGAGCTGAGACAACGGCGGATGGACGGAGACCGCTTCTCATTGTCTTTTTGTCTCATGCCTAATGTCTTGTCATCTGCATGCGTCCGCACGTCTCGACATACGTTTCACAAAAATCGTACAGTGATTACGAAGGCAGTACCATGAATCGCGGCGGGATTTCCTTCGTGACAGCGTAGTAGATGGCGCAGATGATGCAGGGAATCAAAGCACCGAGAATTTCTCCCGCGACTAGGCCGAACATCGTCGGTTTCATTGTCTGGTAACACTTGGCACCGCCGTATTTGGAGACGAGCGACTTGATGATCCAGCCGATGAGGAAGGCTCCCGCCATGCGTCGCTGTGGTTCTGTCGCCCATACCAAAAATAATACGGGATGGATGGGCCACCATGTGATGTGAAGTCGCGCAAATGCAAATACTAGCACAAGCGCGACACCGATGACGCCCGCCAGCATGGCGGACGGTTCAGGACGGATGGCGGCGATTCGCTGCAGGCTGGAATAGGCGGCTGTCGTTTCAAGCTTGTCCTGCTGCATGAGCTTTTGGGCGACGGCGTTGACGTTGTCGCAAGTCATGCGCGGTACGACTTTGCTGGCCCACGAATCGGCCCATGGCGTGCCATATTTGTATTGAAGGAAAATGGTCATCGGAATTGCGATTGCCATGCCGACAATGAGTGCAACAGTACACCACGACAGCGATTTGCCGAGCTTCAACTGTTGGTCGTCGTTGACTTTCAAGGAGCCTGAAATGAACGGCATGAGCGTTTCGCGCGGATCGACGACGAGCACGAGACTGAACATGAGCAGAATCATCAGTTGCTTCGTTCCAAGCGTTCCCGAACCGAACAGCGCCCAGACGACGCCAGACGGCATGAAGAACGGCTGGATGTAGAAGATGCCCGTCTCGCACATGACGCGTGAAATCATGATGTAGAAAAGGAACAGAACGGCGATGTAGAGGATTGCAAGCGGCCATTCGAGACCGACGGCAAGCATTTGGATGAACAGCAGCGGAAGCAGAACGAGAAAAACGCGGACGCCATTGACGACATGCGGCTCCACGTAGTCGCCAGATTTTAGACCAATCGCACGTTTGAAAGCACTGGCGTAATATCGTCTTCCCAGGTAGATGATAATGATGAACATACCGAAATAGGCCCCAAAATTCAGCATGGACTGGAGGTTCAGACCAAGGTAGTATGTGCCGTCGATGGTTTCGGTCAGTGAAATGCCGTAGGCGGCGAAGCAGCCGCATACGTAGCACCAGATGTAGGGGCCGATGCTGCAAGAGAGAACCACGTCGGATGACAGGAAATAGGCCAGACCGACGATGGAGAAATAGATGACGGGGGCGAGCAAGCCCGCTCCGTTGCCGCGTTGGAAAGCGGGTACGAGCTTGGCCATCGGCACGAGATTGATGGACGTCTTGCATGGTATCATGTATTCGGGATACCATGAACAGAGGAAATTGTTGAAATGGATGAGAAAGACGAAAATCGTTGAAATCCAGAAGAATCTGTTTTTGAAAACGTCTGAGAGATTGGATTTTTCCGTAGGTAGCAGGGCGTTGGTGAAGGCGGCGACAGGGTAGGGGAGATGTTCGTGCTGCGCCCATTGTCGGTGGAACATGGGTGCCAATGCGATCATCGACAGCCAGACGGTCAGGATAAGCGGTATCCAGAAAAGAAACGGTCTGGACCATGCTTGCCATGGGACGTCGAAAATCGTGAATTTCTTATCGACTCCGCCAAGTCCCTGGATGAAGCCGATCAGCGATGTGTCTTCATCCTGCGAGACATCCGCGAGCATTCGTTCAGGGATGATTTCCAAGATGTTATTGGATTTCCAGCCAGGCTCGGTCTTGTTGATGTGATGCGGGAGGATGAGAGAGGTCGAGAATGTCCGCAGAAGTCCCGCGCCAGGAACGCAGCAGGCGGCGAGCGTCATGGCGATGATCAATGCGAGTTCTTTTCCCTTGAAAGCATGTTTCTTCAGCAAAGGGTTGACAATCAAGCAGAAAAGAATCAAAAAGCCATAGACCGTTATGGGCATGTTGTTGCCGACCAGATAGGTCTGTTGCAGAATCTGGTCGTTGAAATAGCTACAACCGCAGATGAGTGCGGCACCAAGCAGGCCTATGATGATTGCGCGTATGGTCATGGCGGTGGTATTATGGATTTAGTGTGGATTCATGGGACGACGGGATAGTTGGCAGGCGTCGGGCCGATGGCGGGATCGGGCTCCAAACGGTCGATGAATCCCCAACGGCGGCTGAGCGGCCACCAGACGACGCCTGGTCTGCCGACGAGATTCTTGCGCGGGACAGTGCCCCAGTAGCGGCTGTCTTTGCTGTTTTCGGAGTTGTCTCCGAGCATAACATAGTGGTCTTCAGGGATTTCCATTTCGCTGGAATTGCTCGTGAGATATAAGGCAGGCATGGGCATGTGCGCATAGCCGTGGTAGGCTCCCGTTTCGGAATAGATTCGTTCGAAGCCGCGTGAGTCGCTGGCATCCAGCAGGCGGAAGTCATTTTCGCCTTGTGGTTTAACGTAGAGCTTCCTGTCCATGATCTTCAACGTGTCGCCAGGGAGTCCGACGAGCCGTTTGACATAGTAGCGGCCGCCGAAGCCCGAGCCATCGGGGTCGTTGAGACCATCTGTCGTGAAGACCATGACATCGCCACGCTTGGGTTCGCGGAAGGCGAGGCTGAGGCGGTTGACGAAGAGGTGGTCGCCTGATTCGAGATAGCCACGGATGAGCACGTCGCCCGGCGCGAGGTCGAAATAATGCGATGTAGATGGATTGAGATACATGCGGATGATGTTCCGCTTGACGTCTTCTGGGAGGCCAGGCAGTTCGTATGTTTCTGAACCGATGGTCACGTTGGTAAGGGGGTGAGCAGCCGTGGATTTTGGTGAAAGCTTCAAGGAGTCCCAACTGAGTTCGCCGGCCTGGCGGACAGAGATTGGATATGAGCCAAGGTTATAGACGATGAGCGGGTCGGACTGCTTGAAGACGAGTGGCCCCTTGCGGGCCTTTTCCTGATAGTATTCGTAGATTGCGCGTTGTACTTCCGCGACGGAGCCTGGTACGCGGTAGGCGTCCATGCCGATGAGAAACTGCGTCGATGGGAAGAACGGGAGGTAGTTTTTGCCGGGCTGCATGGAATCCCAGTCGAAACGACCGCCGTTTTTGGCGACGACATCAATGTTCTGACGTGAGAAGTTAAGGAAAGAGAAGAACTTGCCGATTTTTGTGGAAGGCAGTTTTTCGGCTGGTGTGAAATGAATTCCGTAGAGGGTGGGCTGCATGCTGCCAGTCGGAATCTTGAACGGTTGGATGAAAAGCGAACGGACTCCGAAGGCTAGACCGAGGGCGACGATGAGTACCTCCAATTGGTCGGAGATTTTTGCACCTTTTTTCGCAGGGGGGAGTCCTGAAATATTGTCTGAATATTTGGACAGAGTCTGTGAGACGAGCTTGTCGTCTTTCGATGAAAGGGCGTTTTGAATTTCGTCAATGATTTCCTTAAGTCTCGTCACATAGCGGACTTCAAGAATGTCGCGGTCTCTGAGCAGATAGCTTTTGAGATATTTCTCGATTTGCGCGAGCTGGTATCTGCGCTTCCCTTCCGGTGTGCGGCAGTATTTCTGGACGTAGTTTCCGAAGAAGAACCAGAAGACGGCGAGATCGACGATGATTTGGACGTATAGTGGCATAGTGGGTAAAAGCTGAAAGCTGAAAGCTGAAAGCTATTGCAAGATATTGACAATTAATATATTATGTTTTTTCTGTTTTGGGTGTTTGGCTTTAAGCATTAAGCATTAAGCTCTCCGCCAATGGCGGAGTTAGTTTTCGTCATTTGCGCGGAGCACGGCGACGAACGCCTCCTGCGGTATGTTGACGTTGCCGATTTCCTTCATGCGCTTTTTGCCTTCGCGCTGCTTGTCCAGCAGCTTGCGTTTACGGGTTATGTCGCCGCCATAACATTTTGCAAGGACGTTCTTTCGGAGCTGGCGGACATCTTCGCGGGCGATGATTTTACCGCCGATGGCGCCCTGGATGGCGATTTTAAACATCTGCGGCGGAATGGCTTCGCTGAGGCGTTCGCAGATCATGCGGGCGCGAGCGACGGCACGGTCCGCATGGCAGATGGATGCGAAGGCGTCAACAGGTTCGCCGTTGACAAGAATTTCGAGCTTGACGGTGGGGGCGGGCTCGTAGCCATCAGGATCGTAATCCATTGAGCCGTAGCCACGTGTGCAAGTCTTGAGTTTATCGTAGAAATCCAGGACAATTTCGTGGAGCGGCATTCTGGCGGTAATCATAATGTGCATCTTGTCAACAGTTTCTGTACGGAGGCAAACTCCACGTTTGTCCATGACAAGATTCATGATGTTGCCCATGTAGGTTGAGGGCGAGATGATTTGAGCTTTGATCATGGGCTCCTCTACATGGTCGATAGTGCTCGGATCGGGCATGTAGAGCGGATTGTCGATTTCCTTCATCGTCCCGTTCTTGAGGAAGACGTGGTAGATGACGGACGGATAGGTGAGAATCAAATCCATATTGTATTCGCGTGTAAGGCGTTCCTGCACGACGTCCATGTGCAGCAGGCCGAGGAAGCCGCAGCGGAAACCTGCGCCGAGTGCGATAGAGCTTTCTGGCTGCGCGACGAATGCACTGTCGTTGAGTCGCAGTTTCGCTATGTTGAGCTTGAGGGCTTCATAATCCGCCGTATCAATGGGATAGACACCAGAAAAGACCATTGGACTGATTTTTTGGAAGCCAGGGAGCGGCTCGTCGGCTGGGTTGATGACGTGGGTGATCGTATCGCCGACGGAGATGTCCGTCGGTGTCTTGATGGCCGTGATGACGTAGCCGACTTCGCCGGCGGAGAGGGATTCGGCTGGCTTCATCGTTGGCGAGAAGAATCCAACTTCCTTTACGTCGGTGTCGAGCGATGTCGCGAAAAATTTGATATGATCTCCAGGCTTGATGGATCCGTTGACGATGCGGACGTATGTGACGACGCCGCGATAGACGTCATAGACGGAATCGAAAATCAGAGCCTGGAGTCGGTCAGAAGTTGGTTTCGGTGGCGGAATCCGTTCGATGACGGCTTCCAGAAGCTCCTTTACGCCGAGACCTGTCTTGGCGGAAACGTTGAGGACTTCTTCGGCAGGAATGGCGAGAAGCTCTTCGAACTGCTCGAGGCACATCGGGAGGTTGGCGGCGGGCAGATCGACTTTGTTGATTGCGGGGATGATGGCGAGATCCTGCTTGATGGCAAGATTCACGTTGGCCATTGTCTGGGCCTGGACGCCCTGCGCGGCATCGACGAGCAGAATGGCTCCTTCGCAGGCGGCGAGAGAGCGGCTGACTTCATAGCTGAAATCGACATGCCCGGGCGTGTCGATGAGATTAAATTCATAGACTTCGCCGTTGTTGGCGGTGTAGCGCATACGGACGGGATGTGACTTGATGGTGATGCCACGCTCCTGTTCAAGGTCCATGGCGTCGAGAATCTGGTCGTGGAACGTTCGTTCTTCGATGGTTTTGGTATGGAGGAGGAAGCGGTCTGCGAGCGTTGACTTTCCGTGGTCAACGTGTGCGACGATGCAGAAATTGCGGATGTGTGCGAGATCAGTCATGAATCAATGTCTTCCTATTTTTCGAAGGGCGATGAGCCCTCCTGTCTGATAGAGTAGGTTGGGTAGCCAGACGATGAGTTCCGGATGGAGATGCGGTTTCTTTTCAAGCATTCCCGCCAGCAGGAGGAACACGTAGAAACCGAGTGCGAGAATGACGCAAATCAGAAGTCCGACAGAGAGTTCGGAGCGTTTCCCCCTGATTCCGAAGGGGATGCCGAGCAGAAGAAATGCGAAGGGGGAGAGGGAAAGGGAGAGGCGGTGGTGGAGATTCAGCATGAGCGGCGTGATGTCTTCGCCCGCTTCCTGCATAAGCCGCATTCGCCCATAGAGCATTTTCACGTCCATGAATTTAGGCTTGCGGGTGATTTTCTTCTTGGATTGAGAGGCACCGTAGTCGAATGGGAGACTGATGGACATGGCGGAGAGATGGCGTTTGGCGACGGCGTATCCGCTGCCGAAGGTGATATCCGAGATGATGGCGTCGTTCAATTCGAGATTGATGAAAAATGTCTGTGGGTCAAGATGGATGCGGCCACGTTTTGCGGAGATGTCCTGCATGGAATCTTCGCCGTTTTGCAGGATGATGTGGATGTGCTCCAAATCGTCGCCTTCGCGTTTCATGACACGGATGCTGCATTTGTTGGACAGCTTTGTGAAAACGCCTGGCTCCAGAAGGGAGAAGGGAGCGTTGGAAAGGGCGGACCAGCGGAGAATGTCCGCTTCGTAACGACAAACTGGCGAAATGACCAGTGAGATGGCAAGGCAGAGGATGGAGCAGCCTGTGCAGATGGCGAGACCTGGTGCGATGATCTGCCAGAGGTTGATGCCGCTCGCTTTCAGTGCGACGATTTCGTTGTCGGACGACATCCTGCCGAAAATCAGCACGGTGGCGACGAGAATGGACAGTGGCAGCGTGAATCGCAGCATGTCCGGTATCATCAGCAATAGAAATTTAAGGAGAAGCGACGGCGCGACGCCTTTTGAGAGGAGGTCGAAGGCTCTGAAGAAATGTCCTGACAGCATGACAAACGTCAGCACCCCCAATGCGATGGAGGTGCTGACGAGTATGTTTCTCGTGATGTGGCAGGTGATGGTCTTCAAGTTTTGAAATATCTCATGTATGGGCGGAAGGCCCTCCCATACATGGTGTTATGAAATGAATTTTTCGTCAGAACGTGTAACCGATATTGAAATGGAAGCGGCCGGAGCTGCCGTCAAGATGCTCATAGCCAGTTCTGACGGGATAGCCGTAGTAGAGGTTGAGCGGGATGGCCTTGAACTGGATGCCGACGCCAACGGAGACGTTGATGTCATCCGCATCAAAATCGTAAGATTCCCACCAGACGTTACCTGCATCGACGAATGTGCAGAGGTACATGAAATCTTTGACAGGCTTGAGTAGTTCCACCGTGCCTGTGAGGATCGTGCTACCGCCGAGTGAGTCTTCGAAGGCGTCAACTGGCGCGACGACACGGCGTTTGAAGCCGCGGATTGTGCTGATGC
This sequence comes from Victivallales bacterium, assembly GCA_017964325.1. The sequence continues at coordinate 15,885 of JAGCSE010000090.1, forward strand.
CGCCTGCGAAATAGCGGTCGAAGATGGCGGCTTTTTCGCTTGTCAGGCTGCCGGCATTGATAGAGGTCTTGAGGATGTAATCGCGGAAGACGGGATGGTAGTTAGCGGCGGAAAGATCGATTCTGCCGTAGCTTTCATAACTGCCGAGGGCTTCGGTGATGTATTCGGTATGCAGGGTGATGATGGATCCGCGGCTGGGGAAGCGGAAGGCGTTTCGCCTGTCTCGTGTGACACGCCAGATGACACGGTTGGCCCAGAAGGAGTCTTCATCGTCGAAGATGTTGTGGCCTCTGACGGTTCCGGAATTGGTGTACCAGCGTTCGAGCCAGTCGTCATCAAGTGCTTCGAAATCCTTCTCATCGTTTTCGACGTTGTTGATGCGGATGTATTCGAAGCGTGCGCCGAGGCTCATCCGCCAGAATTCGATATGCTCCGTGAAGGGGATGCGGAAATTGATAGGCCATGTGAGCGTGGAGCCAATGCCGATGGAGCGTTGGTCGTAGGCGTCTTCGAAGCGGTTGTTGAAGAAGATTTCAGTATGCAGTTCGAGTCGTTTGTCTAGGAACCACGGTTCCGTAAGGGAGATGACGGCGTTTGACACTTCGGAACCTGCCTGAACACGTGCGCGGAAGCGCTGTCCTGCGCCTTTCGGCGGCCATTCGAGGCCAAGCAATTTGGAAATGTCGAAATTCGTTTCATTGAATTCCGCGAATCCTATGACGGAATCTTCCGTGGAGAAGCCCGCACCGAGGGAGAGCTGTCCGGTCGGCTTTTCTTCGACTTCGATGCGGAGGTCGCGGAGGTCAGGCGTTTCCGTGACGGCGGGGACGATATCGACACGCGAGAAATAGCCCAAGTTCATAAGGCGATTCTTGGATGTACGGATTTTTGTATTGTCGCCGAGGTCGTCGGAGAAGATGGTCATTTCACGGCGGATGACTTTATCCTGCGTATATTCGTTGCCTGTGATGATCAGGTCTCGGATGCGGCTGACGTTGCCTTCCGTAATATGGTACTCGATGGAGACTTCATGCTTTTCCGCATCAACCTGATGCCTGGGAATGAGCGAGAGGTCCATGAAGCCCTTGATGTCGTATCTGGCCTTCATACGTTCCGTATCCGCTTGTTCGAATGAAGCGTTGTATATGCTTCCTTCCTTTAGAAGTGTACTGGCAAGAAGTGCTTCTGGCGTAAACGTCGTCGCGCCCTTTATGGTAATTGCCTTGACTTTGTATTGTGCGCCTTCTTCAATCTTGTAGGTCAGCGCGACCCATTTTCCGTCTTCGAGGTCTGTTTCGATAATGTCGGTGACCTGGAAATCAAGGTATCCTTTGTTGCGGTAGAGTTTTTGGAGGGCATCTTTGTCGAGGTCATGTTGGAATTTATTGTAGTAGTTGCCAAAACGGAAGATGTAGCGCCACCATTGGCGTTTTGTATAAATGGCGTCTTTCAGTTCGGATTCCGTGAAGGCGGCATTGCCGATGAAGCTGACGCCTTTGAGTTTGCTGCGAGTTGTTTCCGTAATGTTAAAGACGACGTTCACGCCGCCATTGGGAGTCTTTTCCTGGACTGTGTTCACAATCGTGCCGAAATATCCCGCGTTGTTGTATTTTTCCAGAATGGCCTTGCGTGATTCGGCCAACTTGCGTTCATTCAATGTCTTGCCTGTTTCCAATGTCACTAGCTTGCGAAGCTTTTTGGTCTTGTACTGCTTGTTGCCGTTGATAATGATTTCATTGACGGGGGGCTTGGGCTTGACGATGAAATTGATGCCAACCTTGCCTGGGCCGAGTGACACACGCTCGACCTTCACGTCATCAAAGGAGCCGGATTGCATGAGCACCTTGATGTCATCCGCAAGGACTTTTTCGCTGAACTCCTGTCCAGCGTTTGTTCTGATCAAATGGTAAACACGGTCAGCGAGAGCCTCCTGGATGAAATTGGCGTCTTGCGAGTCCGCGACGACGGCGATTTTTTCAATGATGTCGGCATGAGCGCAGATGATGCCCAGAAGGAAGAGACTGAAAACCATGCCGAGGCGATTGCGTTGACGTTTTGCTTGTTTCATAACATTCTCCAATCGAGGAAGATAAGGAATTTGCACGAGACGTGGCGCGGCTTGAAGGCACTAGAAATGGATGCGGGCTTGGATTTCCCGCATACCTTGAATAACACATTAATAAATTAATAGAAACTTGAAGATATGCAAGTCATACGACCGCCATGAGCAACGATTGCCAATGGTGTTTTGAAAAAAAATAGGCGGTACTTTGTATAGCACCGCCCATAGGGGAGAAATGAATTAACGCTTGGAGAACTGGAAGCGTTTGCGGGCGCCGGGACGACCGGGCTTCTTACGTTCCTTCTCTCTGGAGTCGCGGGTCACCATGCCGGCGGCCTTGAGGGTGGGACGAAATTCTGCATTGAAGTTCATGAGGGCTCTTGTAATGCCGTGGCGGAGAGCACCAGCCTGGCCGATGTTGCCGCCGCCTCTGATGTTGGCGAAGACGTCGAAATCAGCCTGTTTGCCAGTGATGACGAGAGGCTGGATGGCGTAGCCGCGCATGGCTTCGGTGGGGAAATAATCTTCAAACGCACGTTTGTTGACGGTCACTTTTCCCGTGCCTGGGATGAGACGGACTCTGGCGCTGGCGGTCTTTCTTCTGCCGACTGCCATGTAAACTTCATTGGGTTCGGACATGCTTATTCCTTGGCTCCTAGCTATATAATGATTGATAATTAATTAGATGTATTTTTCCCAGACTTCGATTGTATCGGCCTGCTGGGCGACATGGGGATGTTCGGCGCCAGCATAAACTTTGAGTTTCTTGAACTGTGCACGGCCAAGTCTGCCTTTCGGCATCATGCCCCACACCGCGTCCAGAATCATGCGCTCTGGATGCTTCTGGCGAATGATGTCCGCCGTCTGCTCGCGGAGACCGCCCATGTAGCCGGAGTAGTCCTGATAGATTTTACGCGTATTTTTACGTCCTGTGAGGACGACCTTTTCGGCGTTGATGACGATGACGAAATCGCCAGTATCCAGATGGGGCGTGTAGATTGGTTTGTTGCGGCCGCGGAGAATGTTCGCGATTTTGACGGCAAGACGACCGAGCACCAAGCCTTCAGCGTTGATGACGTGCCACTTGCGTTCGATTTCGTTGACTTTTGGAAGGAAGGTCTTCTGTTCCATGAATGTTACCTGACTGTTATATTGAATGTGATTGGAAATTTACAAAGAACTATTAATGTAATTCTTCATGTCGGCATTTCAAGTAATTCTGACTATATTTTTGTTATTCTGGCATAAAGTGAGGCAGACGGCTCATGGCATTGACGGTGTCTTGGGCGTGCATGAGCAACGGCCATCTGTGCTTGTAGGGGATTGTATTGGCGAGAATGTCCTTTTCCGCAAGGATTGGTTCCGCATACGGGATGGTGACGGTGCGGGTGGTTCCGCATAGCTGGACAGTGAGTTCGGATGAATTGGATGTTACGTCAAACCAAGCAGTTGCGAAACCATTATCGGAGGTGGTGTGAAGGGTGATGCGGTTGTTGTCTGTCGCTGACGGCGATGGTTCGAGTTGGTTTTGACAGAGCCATGCGGCAAGGTCCATGCAGAGGAGGAGGGAGGCTTGCTGCGGGATGGAGATTTGCATATCACGAAGCGTTCCAAGGCAGTTGGAAGCGAGCAATTCCTTCAACCGTGCGAAGATAGGCAGTAGTCTGTAGGAATGCAGGATGGCAACGGCGAGCTTGCGACGCCTCGTTGTTTCTGCAAGACGATTAAGTGATTCTGGTGGAAGAAGTTCCACTGAATCAATGGCAAACGACCGCTTGGCGCGGATGAGCCGTGGAATCCATTCGTCCAGTTCTGCCTTTGACAGATGATTGAGAATTGGCACGGCATCTTCCGCCATGAAATCCGCTTCGCTTGCGGGAAGATATACTAGATGGTTCAGGAGTGGCATTGTTATTTATAAAGGTATAAGGTCTAGGGATGATTTCCGAAGCATGGCGCGGGAAGCTGCGATGCAGATGTTGCGTTCTTTACTGAAGGTATCCTGCAGCCGTTCGGCTGCTTGGCGGACATCGGCCATGGTCAATTGCAGGATTTGCTGGCGGAGATGCAGACGTTGTTCGTATGTAAGTCCCGTGAGTTCAGCGAACATGATGGAGTCGCAACGTCTTGGAGGGCGCGGCGGCGAATCCTTGAGCTGGGAGATGACGGCTCCTTCGAGCTCGTGTTCCGTCCATTTGGGAATGGAATCGTCCAGAGAGGCGATGATGTCCATGGTCGCAGTCGGACTTGGGTCTCGCGCGGAGCCGATGTACCACAGTTCTTCGAAGGGGAGGTAACGGCAGGTTGCGCCGTATGCTCCACGCTGGATGCGAATCTGCTCCCATACGGGGCCACTGCCGAGAAGCTCTGCATAAACGCAAAGTGCTGCACAATCGGAAGATGAATATCCAGGAGCGCGATGGTACAAAGCTGTTGCGCCGACATCGCAGGTGATGGGATATGCTTCGCGCCGTCCGTTGTCTCCGAATGTCCAGTCGGTGGGCAGACGAAATGGCGTGGCGTGGTCAAGGCAGGGTGTTTGAAAACGTCCGAGAAGTTGGGCACGTCCCGTTGAAGGGCCGACATGGACGACGGCGAGTGGAGTCGCCGCGACAAGTTTGGACATCATTCGTTCAAGGCGTTCAATCATGGACGGTAGCCCGGAAACTGGCGTTCGTGCGTTTTGGCGACATTCTCTGTAATGCGCAAGTCCTTGCCAATGTTCAAGACACGTCGCCGACGGCGTGAGTCCCGCACCTGCCCGAAGGCGTGTAAAAAGGTGGGAGTCCTCTTGAATGGCCAGGCTGAATTTGCTGTAGCGTTGTCGGAGGAGTTCGGTGATTCTTTTCTTTTCTGTGAAAACGGTTTGTGTAAGGCGTTCGTGGAGGAAATCCAAGGCGATCGGCAATGTTTCGTCCAGCGAACTGAATCTGCATGAAAGGATGCCGACAGAAGATTTGGCGGGCGAGACGGATGGTTCGATGGAATAGTCGAATTCTATGTAAGCTCCTGCGGCGGCAAGCAAGTCGTCGAAAGCCGCATAGTCGTGCTTTGCCGTGCCGAGATGGTTGAGCATGGAGACAAAAAGGGGGAGGGCGCCCATGTCTTCTTCTGAAAAGATGTCCAGCGGGAAGGCGATTTTCAGATAATGGAGGCCGTTAGTTTGGACATCTTCCGACAGAATAGGGACTTGCGAAGCAGTTGTCAGGCGGTCTGGATTGAAGGGAAGCGGGAAGGGGGAGATGTCTTTTCGTGCTAGATGGGGCAGGGTGGCAAGGGCTTCCGGCGTGTCTGGAGTCGTCTGGCGGAGAAGAAGGCGTTTCTGTTGTTCGGCGATGGCTTTCAGCTCATCGTGTGACATACTGGCCTTGAGTGTTTTCAAACGCTGCTCCTTCGCTTGTTTTTTTCTGGCAGGCAAGGTGGTGCTTGGCTTGAACCACAGGCTGACATAACGGTTGTTCCGAAGGATGCCATCGCGAACGAAATCGGTCAGTAGTTTCGGATTTGCATGGACTTCGGCTTCGAGTTCATCAAGCATGCGTATGTTGTCCAGCATGATGAGAGGATCATCATCGTGAATCCACCCATCGAAAACGTCGTCGATGAGATTATAGAGGAACGCGGAGTCGATTTCGCGTTTCTCGATTTTAAGTTGTTTGAAAGCGGCGTTAAGTTGATTTGGCGTGGGGCCGTTTACGACAAAAGTTTGAAGCGTGTCGTGAATTTTTTGTTGCAGTGCAAGGATATAGGTTGGAACGACGCCAGTTGCGCCGATGGAGAAAACGATTTGCGGTGTTTCGGTGTCAAAGCCTGAATTACTGTAAATGTCGTTGGCGTTGTCAAATTCGAGGATGGTTTTCTTGAGGGGGGCGCCTTCGTTGTCAAAGAGGATGGAGTCGAGAAGGTCTGCGATGAGCCGTTCCTTTGGTGTAGAATGCGCTTTGACGAGCCATGCACAGGCCCATGCAACCTGTTCATCGGGGGATTGGTCTGGACGTGAGGCGACCATGACGGTGCCATGCTTGGGGGCGTGCCATTTGGTCGGATGGATACGGGATTGTTTGGGGGCTTTGGGGAAGGGGCGGGGCAGTGATGCGAGATGCTTTTCGAGAAAAGCGAGTTTCTTTTCCGTAGGAATGTTTCCGTACAGGAGAATCTTGGTATTAGCTGGCGTGTAGTGGCTGCGGTAGTAGTCTAGAAAATCTTCGTAGGAGAGATTGACGATTTGGTCTGGATTGCCGCCGGAGTTTTGGGAGAGCGGAAATTCCGGAAGAAGTCTTGAGAGAAGTTCGTTTTCGATGAGAGTGTCCAGTTCCGACATGGCGGCGTTCATTTCATTGAGAACGATTCCGTTTTCAATGAGTTTTGAATTGAGTCGGCCTGGAGATTTGAAGGCGAGATGCCATCCTTCCTGCTGGAAGATTTCGCGGGTGAGCGTGGGCTGGAAAACGCAGTCCCAATAAACCTCGAAGATATTGAAGAAATCAGTTGGATTGACGGATGCGAAGGGGAAGACGGTGTGGTCGTTGTAGGTGAAGGCGTTGAGAAGCGTTGCCATGCTTGTCCGTTCAAGTTCGGAGAAGGGCGACTTGACGGGAAAATGGAGCGATCCTTCGCAGACGCAATGTTCGATGACGTGTTGAATGCCTGAACTGTCCGTCGGGATGGTGGTAAATCCGAATGCGCAGAGGTTTTCCGTATCATCACATTCCAGTGAAACCGCCTCCATTCCGCAGGAATGACGGAACCGCTTGGCAGTTATGCCAAGCGGTGCGATGGTTGTGGTGGAGATGGATTTAAACATGACACGAAAATAATCTGTAAAGATTGGAATTTCTAGAAAACTAGCGCTCCAAAATGAAACAAAACAAGCCGACAACGGCAAGCGCTGTCGGCTTATCCTTGGCTAAAAGGCCATGATTTTCAAAGCGTTAGTTCTCGGCTTTCGGGGCTTCTTCCGCCTTCGGAGCTTCTTCTGTCTTGGCTGCCTCTTCGACCACCGCTACGGATTTGCGAGCGGCGACCGTTTCGTCGTTTTCGACGAATTCGATGATGGCCATTTCAGCGGCGTCACCGATGCGCGGACCGAGCTTCATAATGCGCGTATATCCACCCGGGCGTTTTGCGAACCCAGGAGCGATGGTCTCGAACAGGGTGTGCACTTTGTCCACTTGATGGATGGTGGCGATGGCCAGCCTGCGGGCGTGGAGGGTTCCAATTTTCCCAAAGGTCACCATCTTTTCGGCCACGCGGCGGATTTCCTTCGCCTTGACCAGCGTGGTGGTGATGCGTCCATGCTCGATCAAGCTGCAAACGGCGTTGGCCAGCAAGGATTTGCGATGACCGGACTTGCGGCCGATCTTAAAGGTGTGCTTGCGATGTCTCATCTAGGTCATTCCTCTTTGTTCGGTATTTGCTCGGCCGCAAGACGGCGAGTCACTTCATTTTTGATATCTTCGGGCAACTGCATTCCGATGCTGAGGTTGATGTCCAACAGCTTCTGCTTGATTTCCTGGACGGTCTTCTTACCGCAGTTACGATGCTTCAGCAGTTCGGATTCGGGCTTTTCGACCAGTTCGAAGATATGCTTAATCTGGAGGGCTTCGAGGACGTTCACGGCGCGGACCGAGAACTCCAGCGTATCGACGCTCTGGCAGAGCTTGCTGATCTTTTCAAGGCTTTCTTCGTCAAAATCAGGGATTTCGACGGCGGGGGCGCCCTGTGCGGAATCCTTCGAATCTCCGATGAAGAAGGAGAGGTGATCGGTCAGGATTCTGGCGGCCTTCTTGACGGCGTCGCGCGGGTCGATACGGCCATCCGCCCAGACGGTGAGTTCAAGGCGGTCGTAGTCGGTGTTGGAACCGACGCGGCAAGCCTGGACGTCATACGAAACGCGTTCGATAGGGGAGAAGAGGCAGTCCACGGGGATTGTGCCGATGGGCTGGTCGTCCCGTTTATTCAGTTCGGACGGACGATAGCCTTTGCCTTTGTCCAGTTCGAGGTGCATCTCGAATATGCGATCCGTGTCCAGCGTGCAGATGAGTTGGTCTTTATTGAGGACTTCGACAATTCCGTCTTCACGGATGTTTGCTCCTGTGACAGGACCTGCTTTATCTGCATACAATTCAACGGTGTGCGGCAGATCGCCACTGCACGTGAATTTCAGTTTTTTGACGTTGAGAACGATGTCCATGACATCTTCGAGAACGTCAGGAATGGAGCTGAACTCATGGGCGACCTTCGGAATGTAGATGCTGGAGACGGCAACTCCCTCCATGGAGGAGAGCAGAACCCGACGGAGCGCGTTGCCGAGTGTGTTGCCGAATCCATGAGCCCAAGGCTCTGTGGTTATTTTGACCTTATGGGGGACGCCACGCTCATCTAAGTCAAAACAATCAATATTAATAGTTTTGGTAGGTTCGATTCCTTCAATGCCTGGCATGTTGTTCTCCTTCGTGTAAGACGTTGCAGATGTTCGGGGGCGTGACTTATGTCAGAGGCGGAGCCGAACTGTTGAAAAGACGGTAATGGAACAGCAGTCCAAGATGGGATTTAGACGCGGCGTCTTTTCGGCGGTCTGCACCCGTTGTGCGGTAGCGGGGTGACGTCTCTGAGAGCTGTGATGTCCAGACCAGCGGCGGCAATGCCACGGACGGCGGATTCGCGTCCTGCGCCTGGGCCCTTGATTTCGATTTCGACTTCCTTGAGGCCGTAGGTGGCCATCGCCTTCTTCGCGGCGTCTGTCGCGATGAGCTGGGCGACGTATGCGGTCGATTTACGGGAGCCTTTGTAACCGAGCTTGCCGCCAGTGGACCATGAAAGGATGTTGCCCTGCATATCCGAAATGGCGACGCGGGTGTTGTTGAAAGTTGAATCGACGTGGACGATACCCTGGAGGACCTGTCTGCCGCCTTTGCCTTTTTTCTTGCTTTCGGCTGGCGCTGCAGCGGTGGTCGTTTCCTGAGTGGTGACTTGCTCTTCTGCCATATTTCCTTTCCTAAATTAAATAATGGATGATTACTTTGCGTTGGCCTGCTTTCTCTCGGTACGGTCGCGGATGGCGCCGACGGTCTTCTTGCCGCCCTTGCGGGTACGGGCGTTCGTCTTGGTGCGCTGTCCATGGACGGGGAGGTTTTTGCGGTGGCGCGTGCCTCTGTAGGAATTGATGGCCATGAGTCGGCGGATGTTCTGGGCGATTTGGCGCCTGAGGTCACCTTCGACAGTGTAGTGTTCCTGGAGGATCTGGAGGATTGCGGTGATATTCGCTTCCGTGAGGTCCCCTGCCTTGGTCATCGGATCGATGTTGGCCATGCGGCAGATTTCGTCCGCGATATGCGGCCCGATGCCGTAGATATAGCGCAGCGAAATGTTGATGTGTTTGTTGTTTGGGATGTCAATACCTAGAATACGTGGCATGTCCGTGTCCTGTGTTATCTATTGTTAATTGTTGTTTTCCTGTTAGTTAACCCTGTCTCTGCTTGTGTTTTGGATTTGTGCATATGATACGAACGACGCCCGCGCGCCGAATGACGCGGCAGTTGTTGCAGATACGCTTTACGGATGCCCTGACCTTCATGACGTTTTCCTTCTCTGATTGGTTTCCCATGTTTCCATGGGTGCGGCGGAATGCGTTTTATGGTTATGATACAAATGCAAGACAAAAATATAATGCCCCAATGGGAAAATTCCAGTAAATGGCGTCAAAAATCTTCATCTTGAACCATAAAAAGGAATTTTCCTCTGTCGGGGAGGGGACCTTCAGTTGTCAGCGTTTCCTGTAGGAAATCCTGCCTTTGGTGAGGTCGTAGGGGGAAAGTTCGACGGACACCTGGTCTCCAGGCAGGATGCGGATGAAATGCATTCGCATCTTCCCTGAGATGTGTGCGATGACTTCATGTCCGTTCTCAAGTGTCACGACAAACTGTGTATTGGGGAGCAGTTCCTTGACGACGCCCTCCACTTTTATGCATTCTTTGGCCATGTCAGCACCTCCGCGTCTTTCTGCGTGATCAATATCTGATGTTCAAAATGAGCTGATAGCGAACCATCTTGCGTGCGGACGGTCCAGCCGTCTTCTTTGTCTATTGTAATCTTCCACGTGCCGACGTTGACCATCGGCTCGATGGCGAGGATCATGCCCGGCTTCAGCTCTGGCGAGAAGCCAGGCAACTTGTAGTTCGGAACCTGCGGGTCTTCGTGCATCTTCCTGCCGCAGCCGTGGCCGACCATGTCGCGGACGACGGAGAAGCCAGCTTCCTTCACGACTTTTTCGACGGCGGAGCCGATGTCGCAGACACGGTTGCCTGGTCTTGCGGCGGCGATTCCAGCTTCCAGCGACCGGCGGGTCGCGTCTAGAAGCCTGTCTTTAAGCGGCGTGGAGACGGCGGGACCGCCTGCAATGACGGAGCGCGCATTGTCCCCCGTGAAGCCGCCGACCGTCACGCCGACGTCCAGCGAGACGATGTCGCCTGGATTGATGATCTTGTCCGCCCTTCCGATGCCGTGGACGACGACTTCGTTGATGGAGCAGCAAATCTGTCCAGGGTAGCCGTGGTAGTTGAGGAAGGCGCTCTTGCCACCGGTTTCCTTGATGAATTCGGCGGCGAGCCTGTCCACGTCCAGCGTGGACATTCCGGGGGTCACGGCTTCGCAGAGCCGTTGCAGGACGTATGCGGATGCCTGGGCGGCCGTGCGGACGCCCTCCAGGTCAGAACCTTTGTAGATGTTGATTTTCATGCAGGACGGGAAAAGGCGGAGATGGCCGCCCGTTTACTTTTTGAGGACCGTCATGAGGCGGGCAAAATTGATTTCGGGTGTTTCGTTGGTGGAGGTCGTACGGATAAGGCTGCCTTCGGCTTCATAGAAGCTGACCAGCGGGGCGGTCTGCTTTGCATAGACGTCCAGGCGGTTGAGTGCGGCTTCTCGTGTGTCGTCCGAACGCTGATAGAGCTTTGCGCCACAGCGGTCGCAGACGCCTTCTTTCTTGGGAGGCATGGCGATGATATTGTAAATCGCGCCGCATTCTTTGTTTGTGCACATGCGGCGGGAGGTCAGGCGGGTGATGAGCATATCGTTGTCAGCCTCAATGAGGACGACGGCGGCCATGCGATGGCCGGTCCGCTGGAGGATGCCTTTGAGGGCTTCGGCCTGTGGAACCGTGCGGGGGAATCCGTCCAGAAGGCAGCCGTTGGCGACGATGTCGTCTTTCTTCAACCTGTTTTCGACCATTTCGGCGACGATGTCATCCGAGACGAGTCCGCCGGCGGCGATGATACCCTTGACCTTGTTGCCAAGGTCTGTTCCTGCGGCCATTTCCTGGCGGAGGATGTCGCCAGTGGAGACGTGGACGGCTCCGGTCTTTTCGCAGAACATTTCACCGATGGTGCCCTTTCCAGCTCCTGGCGGGCCTATGAAGACGTAGATGTCAGCCATTGTATTTGCCTTTGGTTGAATAAGTTAAATGTTTTTTTAGAAGATGTTCCGTCAGGGCTTTTTCTCATCGGCCCCGTCAGCGCGGGAGATGATGACCTTGCCTTCTGCGACTTCGAGGAGGGCGATGTCGAGATTGGAGCGTTCGTCATCCGGCTTCGAGGGGACGAGCCGCTTGGCGCCTTTCGCCAATTGGGCAGCCCGTGCTGAAACACCGTTGATGAAGAGTCTTACATCATCGACTTTTTCGCGTGCGCGCGCCAGATATTGTTCGTTCATTCAAAACCTCCAATTGATATGGGATTGCCGTTTTCTCCATAACGGATGTTAAATGTAAATAAATAATATAGACCTATTTTCAGTAAGTGTCAAGTTTCTTTCCAGAGGCTTCTGAAAATTATTGATTGTTTTCAATGCGTTGTTGAACCGTCATTGGAGGTGTTCATGAAAGATGGATGAATTATGCTGTTCATTTATGGAAATGATATATGTTCATTTGTGATTTCTTTATACTACTGTATATTATAAGCTGGAGTTTAGTTCTTTCCATCTTTCATCATGGGGAATGCAACGGATGAAAAAAGCGTTTCTGGTTCCTGTTTTGTATATGCTGGCCATGCTGTTATGCTGCGGCCAGGAGGTGATGCCTGTCTGGTTTGAGCAGATCAAGGCGCCGAGCGGTGTGAGCCGTGAGGCTTTTGCACGGCTTACCAAGGATTTGCACAAGGGGTTGAAGGAGAAGAAAAGTGCGCGGACGCTGTCCGAGCTGGCTCCAGAAGACGCCTCGCCGCGTATCGTGTTCGTCACCATCGGCGAGGACAAATGGCCTTGCAGGTCGTATATCGGGACGGGGTATTCGTTGCGCGATGCCTTGGAGAAGGCGTTGGATTTTCTGTATCGCGCGGAGAAGGCTCGCATCGATGATTTGCATAACCAGTTGAAATCCATGATTGAGCAAGCCCGGGCAGAGGAAGTGGAGTTTCGCAGGGAGGTGGAGAAGGCACGTCGCGAGAAGCGGAAGCCCAGGCCGCAGGAGGAGATACAGAGGACGGTCATCGGAAAGGATTGGTATGAGCGGGACAAAGACCCTGGCGCATGGACATGGCTGAAATTGGAAGTCGTCCAATATGCGAAACCTGCGGAAGGCTTCCAGATGGACGGGACGAAAATCGCGTTGGGGAGCCTGGTCGGGCTGGCGTTCAGCGTGAAGTCGGGCTTTGCGTTTACGCCGTCGCAGATGACGGGGCGCTGCCTATTGACGGAGGAGCGTTTTCTTGCATTGCAGCAGGTCGGCAATTTCCTTGCGGACACGCTGAATCTGCTTGCGTTGAAGAACTGGATGGAACTGTGCTCCATGAAGGGGCCGCACGCCGTATCCCTTTTTGAATTGGACAGTTACTTTACGGACGGTGAGACGGTTACGCCGTTGTATCGTGGTCATCCATATCCGAAATTGCCGTCATCTGATGATTGCCTTTCGGCGGCGACAGATTGTGGCAAAGCGATTCTTGCATGCTTGGACAAGACGGACGGCACGCTGAAAATACCGTTCCCCGACTGGTTTCCAGAAGGGGAGAACGGTCATGAGGAATTGGGCAGCCAATGTGAATTGGTGATCGCCTATTGCCGTCTTGCTATGGAGAGCGGAGACGGCGGCTGGCTGGAGGCGGCGAAACTGGCGTTCAAGCCGATTGCCGCTGCGGCCATGCGGTACGGAAAGGAACGTCAATGTTTGACAATCGTCGAGGATGAAGAACTTCCAGAAGGCTCTCTTGCGGTTCCGCGCAAGATCAGCCATTTGCGGACGAATGCGCTGGCGACTTTGGCGATGGATGAAATGGCGACAGTCATGGGGGAAGCGGCGGACAAGGTGTTCTTGCGTGATTTACGATTGCTGACGGAACATGTTGCGAGACAGGCACAACCGCTTGGCGGTTTTTTGCAGCAGCGGATCATTCCCACGGAGGAGGTGAAATTGGCGAGCCTGGCGGATTTGACGTCACGTCTTGAGGCGGAGGCTTTGGCGACGCTGGCGGTCCATCGCGGGGCGAATCGCTTTAAGGACATGGTATGGATGGACTTGTCAGACAAAAGTCTGGACTATTTGGTTGCGGAGTTGAAGCGAACGGACATCCTGCAATATCCGTTGTCCCCTTGGTTGACGGAGGCGCTGATCTGCCATTACCGCAACAGTGGCGACTACATGGATGAAATGGCGCGTCTTATGGTCGCGGCGGATGCGGCCCGCGAGGCGCGTCCGATTCTTGTTGACCATTTTGGAATCGTGAAGGACTGGCCGAGCATGACGGCCGCTGCGGAGCATTCGTGGGTGTTGGCTGCGCTGGCGGACCGTTTCGGTAGTCGTGGCGAGTCGGACCGCGCGAAGGCGATGCTTCATTCCGCACTGCCGTATCTTGTGTTCCAAAGTCAAGCGCGGATGGACTTTGCGACGGCTTCGGCGTTGGCGCGCCCGATGTTCTATCTTGGCTTCTTCCGCGACCATCTGGAAGATTTTGGATTTGATTTGAGCGGTCAGGCGACGCAGATGTTGAGCCTTCTGCGGATGCGTCAAATACTGAAAACGCATTTTGGCGGAAATATTCCGCCGAATGAAATTGAATATGTGAACAAGGAACTGGCCTCCCTGAAAGATTTGTATGATGTGCATCCGAGCGTGCTGTTGACGGATCTGCTTGTCAATGATGCGACAGTGGCAGGGCAGCACCGTGATTTCAGCGGCGTGTTGACGGATAAGACGAAGGAGAAGGTCCGTGGAAAGGACATGACAAAGCAGGGGCAGCGTCAGAAGCCTGTCCGCAAGAGGAAGAAGAAATAGGATAGGCGACGGGGCAGGTCAGGGCAAGGGAATGTTTGGGAATGGTTCGCCGGGGAGGATTGAGATGAACAGGTTTTATGGAAGAATTCGGATTAGACATATTGCACGTAGTGGAAGCGTGCGGCGGCGGTGTGCGGCGCCACTTGAAGCTGATCATGCCTGAGCTGGTAAAGCGCGGGATGCGTTGCGGCGTGTTTGCGTTCGGTGCTCGCTATGATCGCGATTTCCCTTCGGATCTCGATGAATTCAAGGCACTTGGATGCAAGGTGTGGTCATTGCCGACAAAAGGCGGCGGCATTGGTATGGCGTGGGCGGCTGTGAGAAAGCTTCGCCGCATCCTGCGGGAGGTGCGGCCGCAGGCGATGCACCTTCATTCGAGCGTGGCGGGACTTGTCGGGCGGCTGGCGTGCGGCGCATTGCCTGGCGTGAAAGTCGTGTATTCGCCCCATGCGTTTGCGGTGCATCCGAGTCTGCCGCTGCGTGTGCGGGTGATTGTCCGCATCATCGAGCAGTGGGGGGCGCAGCGGACGAATGCGTATGTTTTCGTCGGCCGTTCGGAAATCAATGATGCGAACATCCTGTGCCTTCCGCCTGAAAAGTTCCATTTGATTGAGAACGGCTTGTCGGAGGACTACTGCGGGATGTTGCTGCCGAGGGATGAGGCGAGACGGCAGTTGGGGCTGGCGGCGGACGAAAAGTGGGCGGTTGTGCCATGCCGTCTTGCGCCGCAGAAAGGCTTGCATCAAGTCCTTGCGGCGTTGGAGCGCTGCCATGGCGAAAACGGCGGACAATTGCGTGTGATGTTCTGTGGCGACGGTCCGCAGAAAGATGAGCTGGTGGCTTTGGCCGCCAGTCTCGGCGTATCGGAGCGTGTGAGCTTTCCAGGCGTCGTGCCGAATCTATCGACGTTGCTGAATGCGTTTGACATGGCGGTGCTGCCGTCATTGTATGAAGGGCTTTCATACGTTCTGCTGGAATGTCTTGCGGCGGGCGTGCCGCTCGTGGTGAGCGACATTTTGGCGAATGTGCCACGGCCTGATTTGCGGCAGACGTTGCAGACGTTTGAGGTGGGCGATGTCGATACGCTGGCGGAGGAGATTGAGAAGACGATTGGCAATCCGCAGTGGGCGAAGGAGCGGGCTGAGTTCGGTGTGCAGTTCATGAAAAACGATTTCCGTCTGTCGAATCAGGCGGATAAGTTGATGGTTTTGTATAATGGCCTGTTGAGAAGCGGGTCAAAGACGGGGCTTTGATGTCATTTCTGCAATTGGAAAATAGGAACATCGTGGTGATGGGCGTGGCAAACCGCCGCAGCGTGGCGTGGGCAGTCGCGAAAGTCCTTCGCGAGAACGGCGCGAACATCCTCTATGTGTTCAAAGACAAGGAACTTATGGACCGAAACCGAAGTTTGGTCGGTGCGGAGGCCCCCGCCATCGTCTGCGATGTGGAGAGTGAAGCGGACGTGCAGTCGTTCGGCGAACGTGTGCAGGCGGTGTTTCCCGTCGTACATGGATATGTCCATTCGATTGCGTTTGCGAACTATTCAGAAGGGATGAAGCCGTTTCATGAAACATTGCGGAAGGATTTCCTTCAGGCTGTGCAAATATCGTGTTTCTCGCTGGTTGAGACGGCGAATCAATTGAAGGGACTGTTGAGTCCAGATGCCTCGATTGTTACCATCAGCATATCGACGACGCGGATGGCGTCAGAGAACTACGGCTACATGGGGCCGATCAAGGCGGCGTTGGATTCATCGGTGGCGTTTTTGGCGAAGTCGCTGAATGGCGAAGGGCGTGAATCTGTTCGTGTCAACGCTGTCGGACCAGGGCTGTTGAAGACGTCGTCTTCGGCTGGAATACCAGGCTACATCGATGCGTATCTCTATGCAGAGCAGGTAATTCCGCGAAAGCGGGCGTTGGAGACGGAGGAGCCGGCGAATGTGGTGGCATTTTTGTTGTCGCCGCGATCAAGCGGCGTGAACGCACAGACAATCGTGGTCGATGCAGGAATGTCCGTCAATTATTTCGACCGAGGGGTCGTCCGCACCGTTACTGGCGGAAATCATCAATCATAAGTACAATAAAATCAATAAATAAAGAATTATGAGGTAAGAAAATGACAGAGAATCTATTGGCATTGGAAAATGCTCACGTCCTTCATACGTATAACCGCAACATGGTAGTTACACGCGGTGAAGGCTCTTACGTGTGGGACGGCGACGGGAATAAGTACCTTGATTTCACGTCGGGCATATCTGTCTGCAATCTAGGGCATTGCCATCCACGGCTGACAAAGGTCATCGCCGAACAGGCGGCGAAGCTCGTGCATTGCTCCAATTATTTCATCAACGAATACACGCCAAAGCTTGCGCAGACGATTGCTGAACATTCGTTCGGCGGTCGCTGTTTCTTCGGCAATTCTGGTGCGGAGGCGAACGAAGGCATGATTAAATTCGCCCGCAAGTGGGGCTGGCTGAACGGCGGCCGCAATGAAATAATCTGTATGGACAACTCGTTCCATGGTAGGACATTAGGGACGTTGGCGGCAACGGGCCGCTCCAAATACCGTGAAGGTTTCGGCCCTGATATGCAGGGCTTTTCATTCGCGAATCTGAACGATTTGGATTCTGTAAAGGCGCTGATTACCGACAAGACGGTGGCTGTGATGCTGGAGCCCGTCCAAGGGGAGGGCGGCGTGCTGCCCGTTGAGCGCGATTTCTTCCGCGACTTGCGTAAGTTGTGCGATGAAAAGAAATTGTTGCTTCTCTTGGACGAAGTGCAGTGTGGCATGGGCCGCACGGGCACGTATTTCGCCTACGAACGCTTTGGTGTGAAGCCAGATGCGATGTCGATGGCGAAAGCCATTGCAAATGGTCTGCCGATGGGCGTGTTTGAAGTGCGGCAGGAGTACGGCGACGTGCTCCAGCCAGGCAATCACGGTACGACTTTCGGCGGCAATCCATTGATTTCAGCGGTGGCCTGCGAAGTCTTCAAAATCATGCAGGAAGAAAACATCATCGAAAACGTACGGACACAATCCATGCGTTTGTTCAACGGATTGAACGAATTGCAAAAACAGCATGAGTTTGTGCGCGATGTCCGCGGCTATGGTCTGATGGTGGGCGTCGAGATGGACACGAAGGAACGCATGTCGAAAATCTACGCAGCCTGCAAGGCGAAAGGGCTGCTTGTGCTAACGGCTGGTGAGTCAGTGCTGCGGCTGATGCCGCCGCTGAATGTGACGGCGGAGCAGATTGACGCGGGCTTGGAGATCATAGGTGCCTCTTTCAAAGAGGCTTAAGGGATGATGGGCTAGATTTTCTAGAGTTACTGAACTACTCTAGAAAATCTAGAAGGTTCTGTCATTTCTCGCCGCAATGGAATATTAGCAATGAACATAAATTCCCAGTTGCCTGATTCGCAAAAGCTTGAAAAACATTGGCAGGAGGGCAAACTTCCGTGTCCCGAATGCGGTCATGCCCTGCCGCTGGGGTCGCTCTCGCTCATGAAATTCAATGAGTGCCCCAAATGCCATGCCAATTTTTTCGCCCCGCAGAAAATAAAGGACTACTATCTTTTCGAACCTGCGGGCGGCGGTGGCATGGGGTCCGTCTATAAGGCTGTCTCTCCCAAATACAAAGGACGGCTTCTCGCAGTGAAAATCCTCTCACGGGACGAACGCTCCAACCCGTCTAACATCCTTGCCATTCTTAATGAAGCGCGCATCTCATCCCGCTTCAAGGATTCCGAATATCTCGCCGCCTGTCTCGATTCAGGCTATGACAACGATGAATATTTTACCGTCATGCCGTTCGTTTCAGGCGAACGGCTTGACAAGCGAATCACCCGCCTGAACAGACTGCCCGAACAAGAAGTCATTGTCATCGCGCTCCATGTTCTTGCGGCTGAACAGCATATCTATAACTGTGGTTACCTTTTCCGCGACCTCAAGCCCGAAAACATCATCATTAATGGACGAGGCTACGCCATTCTCATCGACTTCGGTCTTTGCATGACGCGCGAACACGCACTCCATCCTGACGAAGAATATGTCTCCGGTTCTCCGTACTACATTCCTCCTGAAAGGCTTACAGGTTCAGGCGAAGACGCGTCATCCGAAATTTACTCTCTGGGCATGGTCATGTATCAGGCCCTCATGGGCAAGACGTTTTTCGACGCGGCGGAAATCGACTCCCTAGCCAAACGACATCTCTCGAAAATCCGTCTTTCCGTCGAGTCCAAGCTGGATGGCATCAATCCCGCGCTTGCAAAGATTCTCGCCAAGATGCTCGCCCAGAAGCAGGAGGACAGGCCGCAGTCCTTCCAAGAAGTCTTCGGAATGCTGCAACCACTGCTAAATACCAAATAGACTTCTGGCAAATCTGGTTACTGTAGTTTCTTTTTTCGATAGAATGATTGGAAAAATGTGAGATATATGTTATCTTAATTATAATAGATATTTGTCATAAAGTAAGCAATACAATTCAGCATTGACGGTTTGTTGTAGTTTTCAATAATTTATGGAAAAAATACGCATCATGAGAATCAATCGCAATATTGGTATCTTCTTGTTCCTTTGTCTTTTGGGGACGGCTTCGATTCTGCGGGCGGATGAGCCGTGGGCTCCTTTCACCAATGCCTTTACCTATTTGTTAAATTTGGAGAATGGAGAACTCAAGATTCTGGATTTTAACATAGTGGAGCCTGTCTATGATCCGGATTCAGGAAACATTGTCGTGAAGGAAAATCCGTTTCAGGGGTTCTGGCTGACGGGGTTCGACCCAGAGTGGTTGGCGGCCAACGGCACTCCGACAGATGTGTACTTTATACCTGAATTCGTTATATATGATGAGGAGGACGATCATTATTATAACTATAAAATACGCGGTATTGCGAATGACGCATTCAAGGGAAACACGGTCTTGAAGACTGTCGTCATTCCTAATATGGCCTATAATGATACTGGATTTATTCGATACATCTATATCGGGGAGCGGGCGTTTTCAGGCTGCACGTCCCTTGAGTCCATCAACATACCTAATGGCATCTATGAAATATGGAACGAAGCGTTTGCCGGGTGCACATCCCTCCAGTCCATTGTCCTTCCCGGCAGTATGGTCAAGTTGTACCCGAAGGCTTTCTTGAATTGCACATCCCTTTCAAATGTCGAGCTTTCCAGTTCCATCACAGATATACGGGAAGACGCATTTTCAGGCTGTACGTCCCTGAAATCCATCGTCATCCCCGAAGGTATCGAGAAAGTGTGGAGCGGCGCATTTTCAGGCTGTACATCCTTGGAGTCCGTTGTCCTTCCAAATTCCATTAATATTATATATGACAGTACATTTAAAGATTGTACAGCATTAACGACCATTGAGTTCCCGAATTCAGTCAAAGAATTGTGGAATTTTGCATTTAAGGGTTGTACATCATTGAAGTCGTTCAACATTTCTGCAAACCTCAAGGAGATTTGCAGGGAGACCTTCGCTGGTTGCACGTCGCTTGAATCGTTGGTGATTCCGAATACGGTCACCTATTTGGGCAAGCGGGCATTCATGAACTGTACGTCGCTTGAATCCATCACGCTGTCATCGTCACTTAGGGAGGAGGGGATATCCGAGGGAATCTTCAAGGGGGATACGGCATTGACGACGGTCATCATTCCAAGTGGCATCAAACTGATTGGACCCGAGGCGTTTTCGGGTTGCACGGCATTGCCGGAAGTGACACTTCCCGACACGATTTCCAGCATCGGCGGCAAGGCGTTCTTCGGTTGCACGTCGCTTGCGACCATCAGTATTCCGACTGCGGTCAAGATCATCGAGGCCGAGACGTTTAAAAACTGCGCGGCATTGTCGTCGGTTACCATTCCTTCCGGTGTTACGCAGATTGGCACGGGGGCGTTTTCGGGTTGCACAACACTGTCGAGCGTGACGCTGCCGTCGAAACTGTCCACACTTGGCGAGAAGGCATTTATGGACTGCGCATCGCTTGCGACCATCAGCATTCCATCAACAGTCAAAAGCATTGGAACAGCGACGTTTAAGGGGTGCGAGGAGCTGATGTCGGCAACGATTCCTTCAACAGTTACGGAGATTGGCGCGGAGGCGTTTTCTGGTTGCACATCGTTGCCGAATGTGACATTGCCGTCGAAATTGACTCAACTTGGTGACAAGGCGTTCATGCACTGCACGTCGCTTGCGACCATCAGTATTCCGTCAACAGTCAAAAGCATTGGAACGGCAACATTTAAAGATTGCGCGGGATTGACGTCCGCCACGATTCCATCGGCAGTCACGGAGATTGGCGCGGAGGCGTTTGCGGGCTGCACGTCACTGCCGAGCGTGACACTGCCATCGAAATTAATTCAACTTGGCGATAAGGCGTTTATGAACTGCACATCGCTTGCGGCCATCAGCATTCCGTCAACAGTCAAAAGCATTGGAACTGCGACATTTAAGGGGTGTACGGGATTGACGTCTGTTGTCATTCCGGAAGGCGTCACGGAAATCGGTCCGGAAGCATTTGCAGGTTGCACGTCATTGACTGAAGTAACGTTGCCTTCTACTCTTATCACATTAGGCGACAATGCGTTTGCCGGCTGCACGTCGCTTTCGTCCATCGTCATTCCTGCTGGAGTCACGAGCATTGGGGCTTCGGCTTTCAAAGGTTGCACAGGGCTGGAATCGATTGACATTTCTGAAGGAGTGAAAGAAATTGGTGCCGAAGCGTTTGCCGGCTGCAACGGCCTTACGGCTGTCACGATTTCCGCTTCGGTTGAACAAATCGGGCAGAATGCATTTGCCAATTGTTCCCAGTTGAGCGAAGTGACGTTTACGGGAGAGGTGCCGTTCTTCAACATGGATGGCGGCTTTCCGTTTGCGAGGCCGGTTGTGTTCCATGTTACGCATGGACATGGATGGGAGGAATGGGCGGCTCCTGAAAACGTCACGGTTATGTTCAATATGTCGATGGAACTGGAATTGAAGAAAGGCTGGAATCTTTGCTCAATTCCGTTCATTCCGGACAATGACAGCGCCGCCAAGTTATCGGCGCAAGGTGTCTTCTGGGGATGGTCCGCCGGTCGTTTCGGCCTTCTGGAAAGCGTTACCCAGGGGCAGGGCTTCTGGATGTTCTGCGAAAACGACTGCATATTGGAATTGTCCGGCGGTGAGAAAGGCAAGCGTAATGGAGGGCGTCGAGGCGAATTTTCCGCTATGTCCGTTGCTGTTTTGAGGCGCGGGTGGAATCTGGCGGGAAAAGGCGTTGCGGGAGAAATATCGGGAGCGTCGTCGGTCTTTGCCGTGGAGGATGGTGTCATGGAGCGTGTTGAGAAGACGGTGGACGAATATGATTTGGAGCTTGGTAAGGGATATTGGATATTTGTGCCATAAGAGCTTAAAGCAAACTCAATCGTTATACTAAAGACATGGAGCGGTCAAGCCGCAATCAAAGTGTTGATTAGGAACCACAAAAGGCATTAAAACGCGAAAATTCAATATCTTAGAAGCAACAGATTACCAGGCGTGGCCTTTGGCCGCAACCAAAACGATCAATATGGTCTCTTTGTCTAGGCGTCCTACGTCTTTGTTCACGTCTCATGTCTCGCGTCTCATGTCAAACTGCGTGATGGCGACGCCATTGCGCCCTCCTGCCGGGGGGCAAAAGCAATCAGGATTGCTTTTGGTGAGGGGGCGTGAGACGAGAGACGTGAGACATGAGACGTGAGCTGAGACGACAGACAATAAGACATAAGACGGAAGACGGTTAGACGATTAGACAGCAGGAAAATCTTTGCGAAAAAACAAGAAAATGAATGATCGTAGTACAGATTAGACAGCTTCTTTCATGGAATGCCTAGCTGTTGTCGGTCGTGACGTTGAAGTGTTTGAGTTTGCTTTATGCTTTATGCTCCGAGAATCGGTATGGCCTTCGGCGGCGCGACGTTTTGAAGACGCTTCGCGTAGCGGAGAGGAAATTATCGCAGGGCGCAGAGAATTGTAGTGTGTATTTGCTTTTAGTTTTCAGCATTAATTGAACTTTTTCAAGAAAATGCGTGTCTAAGAAAAAAATCCCTTGATTTCGTTTGCAAGTAGTGGAAAAGCCGTCTATATTTAATTAATTGTTTTTGTAATGTAGGATAAGTATAGTCGTTTTTTATGTGATGGAAGGTGTCCGCACCTATCCGCAGGAAAACAAAGAAATTGTAAATCAAACAAATATAAAGCATAACAAAAAGGAACGGACGTATGAGCAAGAACAGGATTTTACTGGTTGCGTTTTTGATGGCAGGATTGGCGACTGTGGCCGTCGCCAAGACATTCTCCGTGGATTTGTATTTGGACAATGGTGTGGCCAAGTCGTTGACGTTTGGCATGGGAGCGTCTCGTGAACTGGCCGGTGTGCCGCCCTTCCAGGCTCCTGCAAATCTGAACGTCGTTTGGCTGGAAGGCCCCGGCGATGTGACGGAAGCGAAGATTGACGAAGATTTCAGCAAGCTCTCCACCTACATCAAGGAAGATGCCAAAGCTGGCGTCTGGAAGCTGTATGTCCGCAATGCCATGAAGATTACATTCAAATCAGCCAATATTCCGAGCGGTGCATATTTGAAGCTTTCCGTGGAAGACGGCGAAGATGAAGCCATTGACATTGTGAATGAAACGGTTGTCAACGCCACGGCTGATACGACCTATTTGATTGACTATCGCGAAACCTCAAGCACAACAGTAGCTCTGCCTTGCCCGCCTGTCAAGAAAGTCCAGATGAGCAGCGCCATGAACAGCCTGCCCATTGATTTTGACATTCCTGATGGCTATGCTTTGGCGGCTGATTCGGCTGTAAAGGCTTTCAAGGCCGAAGTGGAGGAAGACGATCTTGGTGAATATACGGTTTTCACGGAACTTGACGGCAATTACGGTACGTTTAACGCCGCGGCTGCGACGTTGAATATGACGAATATGACGAATGTCGCCCGCATTCAGTTCGAATACTGGTTTAAGAAAGGAACGGATAGCACGGAGAAGGCGGTCGTCATCGTTGATGTGACGAAGGGTCTGATGACCACTCTGGTGAAGAAGCAGGATGCGGCGACGGGCGATCTTATCGGTGGCGCTGTCGTGGCGGTTGATCCCGGTGTGGATGGATATGATGGCACGATTTTGACATACAAGATTGATTTTGATGATGCGTCTGCTGGTAAAAAACTGGATATCACGGTCAGCACGCCGAAATTTGCTCCGACTGCTGAAGCGTACAGTGTCCAGTATTGTTTCACAAATGAGGAAGACGGTGAAGGCCAGTATGCGGATCTGCCCGGTAGCTATGATGTCGCTGCGTCCTCTATATATTTAAAGGTAAAGGCGACATTGACGGACAAGTGCGAGCCTGGCTATGTGACGCCGACGATTGCAATTGGCGACAATACCGTTGAATTGGAGCCCGTCCAGTTCATTTTGGTCAGCGGCGGCACGATGGACATCGACGGAAATGGCGCCATCACAGAAGATGACGCGATCATGATGTACAATTTCATCGCCCTCGGCGGTATTGACGATCCTGAATCCATGTTCGTCGAAGACATCATCCAGGGTATTGACGAAACGCAGGTCAACGCGGAAGCCGCTTTGGCGACGTTGCAGTCATTGGCTGCTTTCCTGGACTATGACGAGAATGGCGTCATCACGGAAGACGATGCGATCATGATGTACAATTTCATCGCCCTTGGCGGTATTGACGATCCTGAGTCCATGTTCGTTGAAGACATCATCCAGGGCATTGATGAAACGCAGGTGAATGCCGAGAAAGCCTTGGAGAATTTCAAGAAATACGCAAGTAAATAACATTACTATATAAAGAACTAAAAAGGAGCAGGAACATGAAGAAATTGTTGAATGTGATGATTGCGGTCATCGCGGCGTGCACCATGAGCGCATTCGCTGGGTTGACGGTGGAATGGGATCCGCAGGGCGGAACGGTTGTGAAGGGGTTCGACAGCACCGCGACGCAAAAAACGGCTATTATGGTGACGTCTGAAGGTGAGGACATCACGAAACTGATTTTGAAAATCACGCTTCCCGAAGGCGTGATGATGGGTGATGAAGTGACGAGCGGCGTGACTGCTGCTGTGGAATGGAACAAGGACTTGTTTACGTTGGGTGACGATGGTGAAATCGACCCAGTTCAGACCATCGTCAAAAAGTCTGTAGCAAGCGGTACGTTGACCATCAGCTTGAGCATCGGTGCCAAAGCGACAGTTACAAAGATTTTGAATTTGACGAGTGGCGTTCCCGCCAAATTGTGCGATGTCACGTTCAAAGTCAATGTCGATGCTATTCAGGGCGATACCATCGCTGTTCCGTCCGTTGTCAATGACTGCGAGGCTTCCAAGAAGGATATCCCCTTCAACGCTGACAAGCTGGTGTTGAATTTCATCCTGCTCCGTGACACGTACGGTTTCACGACAAACGCCGGTGCAAAGGTTGAGTTGGACGAAGACGCCGCAACCGTGACGATTGACGCGACGGATGATAATCTTTTCACCGCCCAGATTTGGGATGTTGATAAGGCGGAACTGGTTACGACGGACGCTGTTGAATTCACGGCTGCTGTCGCGAGCGATCAGGCGGCCGGCACGGTCGCCGTTGAAGGCGGCAAGATTGTCTATACGCCTGCTGAAAACTACAGCGGCGACTTTACCATTAATTATACGGCGACGTTCACGGGCATCGCGGATGCGAACGTGGATGGTTCGATTGACGTGACGGTCAATCCCGTCAACGACGCTCCCGCAATCGCCATCGTGACGGATCCTTTGACTGTCAATGAAGGCGAAGCGCTGACGTTTGCCGTGAGTTTCTCCGATGTCGATACGGCGTGGGATGCCTTCACGAAGACCGTCACGTTGGGTGGCGAAGTTGTTGAAGGTACTTGGACGGCTGGCGGCGAAGTTATTATCATAACCAGAGTCGATGCCAATGTCGGCGGTGATGTTCCCGCCGGCGATGCAATCTATACTTTTACTGCCACCAATCCTGTTGGTTTTGATGCGGTTGCGCATCCTGCGAAGACGGCGACGGCCGCCCTCGTGGTGACGATTGACGACAATGCTGGTGACGATGGCTCCATCGGCACCGCCAATGCGGATGTCACGATCAACGACGTTGACCAGGCGACGGATTTCGGCCAGACGGCCATCGCGATTGCGGCGACGCCCGATCCCGCCGTATTCGGCAGCAAGCTGACGGCTGAATTCACAAACGCGATTACGGATGCCGACGGTGATGTGGCGGAAATCGCCTACCAGTGGTATCGCAATGGCGAGGTTGTCGCCGGTGAAACGGCGTTGGCTCTGAAGACGGCTGTCAAGAAAGGCGAGACATGGCAGATCAAAGCCAATGCGACTGTGAAGCCGTATGGTGACGAAATTGCCGCTGAACAGGAATTTACGAGTAACGAAATTGCAATCGGCAACACAGCCCCGACGACAGAAGACGTCGCCGTGTTCATCCGCAAGGCCGACGGGGCGGAAGCCGCCGCCACGGTTGATATCACGATGGCCGACGTCGATGAAGACGAACTGTCGATCGTCATCAAGAACCAGGGCACGAAGGGCACGGCAGTTGTCGAAGGTAATGCCATCAAATATACGGTGACAGACACGACCACGGAATTCTATGATGAAAACGCTGACACGGTCACGTTCGTCGTGAACGACGGCATGGCTGATAGCGCCGAAGCGACGCTGACGGTCACCTACCGCGAGAATCCTCCTGCGGAGATCGCCAAGACGGCTGAAATCACGGAACCGATTGATGAAGTCGATGAAGCTGGTGAAGCCGTTAGCTTCGAGCTCGCGATCTCAGCGACTGATTCTGATGAAGTGACACCGAACGGCATCAAGGCGATTGAATGGACCGCTGATGAAGGTCTGGTCATTGACGCCACCGCAACGGAAGGTCTTGATACGGCGGCTGCGACAAGCACTGTCACCATCAAGACGAACGGTTATGCGACGCTGGATGGCGCGGATCGCACTGCCAACAAGGAATTTACCGTCAAAGTTTCGGTGACGGACGCCTTGAACGCCGTCACAACGGAGACCTTCAAAGTCACCGTGAACGATGTGGACCGCAAGGCTCCCGCCACTTTCACCATCGCCTTTGACCCTGCTGAACCGAAGACGGAAGATGCTTTGACAGCAAATGTCGAAGGCGAAGTCGTGGATCCCGATGGCGATGCCATCACTGGTTACAAATATGTCTGGTCTGTCAACGGCGAAGAAGTTGAGGCGGAAGAAAATGTTCTGGCCGCTGACGCCTTCAAGAAGGGTGACACCGTCGCTGTCACGGCCTGCGCGCTGACGAAGCCGTATGATGCGGAAGAAGTCGAAAACGATTATCTGGAAGAAGCCGCAACCGTCGTGATCGCCAACACGGTTCCCGCCTTGGCGCTGAAGGAAGATGCGAAGCTGGAAGCCACGGAAGATCAGGAAGCCACGGCGTATGCGCTGGCTGATTTCGTGGATGCCGTTGATCCCGACGTGACGGACGGCGTTGACACGCTGGCCTATACGGTGACGCCGAACTTTGGCGAAGAAGTCGGTACGCTGACGTATGACGCCGAAGCCGCCAGCGTGACCTTCACGCCCGCTCCCGACTACAACACGGAAGGCCTCGAGGCTCTGCCGACCTTCAGCGTGACGGTCAGCGACGGCGAAGCGGAAACGGAAGCCGTGAATGTCGAAATCACGGTTGCTGCCGTGAACGACGCTCCGACGGCAACGGTTAAAGATGTCTATATCCAGCCTGAACAGCTGGGACAAGAAATCACAGTGACATTCACCGTGAGCGCTGGCCCCGACAACGAATCCGCCCAGCAGATAGAGTTCGAAAGTTGCGAATACACGGCTCCTGAAGACGGCAAGTTGTTGCTTGATGGTGATGTCGAAACGAGCGTTGACAACGACGAAAAGACGATCAGCTTCAAGTTCACAGTTGCGGAAGACGCCGAAATCGGCGCTGAAGGCACGATCACCTTCGCCGTCAAGGATGACGGCGAGCCCGCCGCCACATCCGAAGCCTATACCTTCAAAGTCATCCTGAGCGGCACGCCGTGGTATCCGACGGTTGTCCTGCCCTGTGAAGACGATGTGGAAGGCCTGATGGTCCGCATCATCACGGATGATGGCAAGACGGATGTCGTCGTGAAGGAAAAGAACGAAGACGACCAGTTCGTACTGACGCCCGCCGTTTACTACAACAGCGGTTTCAAGGGCTTCCCGCGCAACACAGTTGGCGACATTGAAATCTATCATTGGACTGCGAAGGGCGGCACGGGCGCGAAGTGCGGCGAAATCGAAGAAGGAATCAATGTTCCTGAATATCAGGCACCTGGCAAGGCTGTCATCGCAGAGGCTGATGCCGCGAATATCGTGACGGTCAGCGCTCCTTTGGCCAGCGGCTTCGCGCTGACGGTCGTTGATGAGGCGACGGGCAAGACTGTTGCGAATGTCTCGCAGGATTTCGTTCCGGATGGCGACCAGATGGAGACGTCTTCGACGGTCACGCTGGCCAACCTTGAAAAGGGAAAGAGATACGTCGCAGTTGCCAAGGGATACAACCCGATGGGCGAATACGGCGAAGAGAGCGACGAGTTCATCATCGACATGACGGACGAAGATGCCGAAGCATGGCCTGGCGACGGCGAATTCTTCCCGCCACAGAACTGGACGACGACGATTGCGACGAACAAGACGGACATCACCTTCAAGTGGCCTGTTGACGCCAAGGCGAAGACCTACACGCTCAAGATTTATGACGGCAACGGCAATATCATGAGCACCCATACGGGAGTGAAAGTCAACGGCATCGAAATCACTGACATTCCGGCTGGCAACTATCGCTGGTATGTTGAGACGAGCAACGGCGGCCAGAGTGACATGATGATCTTCACCGTCACCAAGGTTGCCGGTGGCAATCCTGTCATCACGGGCGGCACGGGCAATGGCAACACGCTGACGCTGGATGCCGAGAATCTAGTTGCCGGCAAGATTTACAAGTTCGACGTGATTTACTTCGACGCCGACTACTACAAGTGGGCCTATCAGTTGTTCATCGGCGAGATGAGCGGCGACAATCAGCTTACCCTGACTGGCGATGACGTCGAGTTCTTCGATTCCGCCAACTACATCATGATTCGTCCGACGGGCATTGGTGACTACCAGACCTTGCTCATCAACGAAGATGATATGTGACGAAAAATAACGAGCGGGTATTCTCCCTCCGCCGTAAATGGCGGGGGGAGGCATATTGAAGTCAATTCAACAGGATATAATCGAGGAGTTCAAAATGAAGAAGAACATTTTTACGGCGTGTTTGGTTGCCGCGATGCTGATTGGTCTGGTCGGCTATGCGCAGGACAATGCACAAGTCGGTTCGGGTAACAGTGTAGCAGTCGGTCCCGCCTATCTTGGAGTTGGTGTCAGTTACCGCAATTTCCATACTGTTCGCTTGAAAGGCGTTTCACAGAACAGTTTCACGGGTATTTGGACGACGGATCCGCGGGCTATGGTGGAATACAATTCCGAAAGCGTCCGTAACATCGTGTATGCCAATCCCGTATATATCCGTGAGTATAATAATGCCATCTATATGCCTCAAGCAGTGAATATTACGCGGTCATCTGGTTACAACCTCGGTGGCCATGGCGACTGGGGCAATCTTGAGAGCATGGCTCCTGTCCTTTCACTTGCCTGCAATCTGTATGAGCAGGATAGTTGGACGCTTGCTTTCATCAGCAACCTGCAATATTACAACATGGATACCGCCACTTCGGCCACGGGACGTTCCGTCAGCGAAACGACGACCCATACGAAGGTCTATTGGACGGATGCCAGTGATTGGGGCGAAATCCTCCGCGCTTCCTCCGAGCCTGGTTACAATGTCAGCAACACCAATTATCTTTCGGCGACAGGCCGCACGAAATTCGATATGCAGATGTGGGAAATTGACCTCGGTCTGAAGCTGGGTTATTCCCTGACGAGCGGCTTGGATTTCTACGTTGCGGCTGGCCCGAGCTTGACGTATGCCGATATGGAGTCCTCCAGCGGCGGCCGTCATGACAACGACCTTGACTATATTTGCGGTGTCTATACGTCCATCGGCAGCAGCTTCTGGTTCAACGAGAGCTATGGCCTTTCGTTTGATGTCCGCTACGACGAAGCGTTCAAGCATGCTGATACGAAGTACGCGAACATGAATCTGGACTCTTGGAGCGCCATGCTGAAGTTCCTCATCCAGTTCTAAGCTAAAACGGATTTTGATTTGCAAATGGCCGCCTTCCAAGGAAAACTTGGATTGGCGGCTGTTTTTTAAGATGACTTACTGGAGATTTTTGGGATTTTTGGAAAAGGATGGTTTCCATGAAGAAATGTCTGCTTTTTGCGCTGATGCCATTGTTGGTGGTAGGGGCGTCATTGTCTCCGATTTGTCCGCAATTGACGAATGGAGCGGGCGGTTTTCTGTTTGACGGGGCGTGGCATTCTCGCGCCGCGTTGCCGCTGGATGATGGAAACGTCCTGTTCATCGCGCGGAATCCAGAAGCAAAGAGCTACATCGCTGTATTGAAATCATCTGGCACCAATGTGGAAGTGGCGAGATATGGCTGTATTACATCGTACATTGGATTGCAGGCGAACGACAACTGGGACGTGTTTAGGCTTGGCCGTAGTGGATTGTATGGTACGATTTCGTTTTTCAATGAGAAGGCATATCTGTATGTCTCCGATGGAAGCATGGGAATTTATGCCATGATGGTCGAGGGGATGCCGTTGGATGGTAAGTTGGATGAAAACGCATTGTCTGCGCTGCGGATTGCGGCGAGCGGCAACGGGAAGGTCGTGGCAGCACAGGTTTCATCTCAGGCAATGACGGTTTTTAAAAGGAGAGATGACGGAAAATGGTCGTCTTCGACTCGCCAGACGGAGGACTTTAATTCTGATTTGTTCCGTGGGATTGCGTTGGATTATGACGGAACGCGGATGTGGCATTTTACAGAGCAGGAACAGGGATGTTGGCTGACGTTGACGGAGTTGGCGGACGACGGCAAAGAGAACGACATCGCCGTCATGAAGGTTGATGACGACACGCAGCATTCGTATTATGTCGCGTGTACAGATGATGGGAATGTCGTGTATTTTACCAAATATATCAATGACACGGCGATGCTGATGAAGGGCGTCTATGACGGCGAATCGTTGAAGGCGCAGATTGTCAGTTGGGGCATCAGTGGCGGAATTGCGGATGGCGACAGCCGTCAGCCCGCCTGTTCGGCGGATGGCCGTTTTGCGGTGTTCACCAGCAAGGCGACGAATCTCACGGCGGACAAAGTGGATGGAGCTTTCTGGCAGATTTTCGTCTATGATTCCTTGCGTAATGAAATAAAACTCATGAGCAAGTTGAATGGTTTTGCGGCGGATGCGGATTGCGAGACACCGATGATTTCCGCTGGCGGACATTATGTGACGTTCTCCAGCGCGGCGGCAAATTTCAATGTCATCAAGACGGATGTATCGCATTTGTATAGGGTTGAATGTGAAAATGTGGATGAAACGCAAGGCGTTGTCGCAGCAGGGGCGATGTTTGAGCGAATCGCTGTGGACGATGCGGGAGGCAATGTCGTGTTCTCGACGGATGCTATGTTGGCTGTCGGTGACGACAATATTCTGAAGAATGTTTATGGGCGAGATGTGACGGCTGGCGTGACGTATGCGGTTAGCCCTCTTGACTCGCAGGATTATCTGCAATGTACTATCAGTGGCGACGGCCGTGAGGCCGTCTATGTGCCGTATCAAGGTGATGATTCCATCTGGCCTGATTTGAATCGACTTGATGACGTGTGTTCGCTGGCGTTGGATTTTGACGGCGACGTATTGGCCTGCATCGACAAGAATGGACGGTTGATACGGCAGGAACGCGGCAAGAAACCAGTCATTCTCGCAACGGATGCGACGGATACGACGGGAGACTCCTCTACGGTACGTCTGAGCCATGATGGAACGATGCTTGTCTATACTTTTAAGACGGCTTCCGGCAAGGCAACGGGATTGAAGGCGTGGTTCGCGGAAACGGGACGTTTTGTGACGTTGATGGAGGATTCCCCGAAATATGTCCATGTCTCCCAAAGCGGACATTATGTATTTTACCGCAAAAAAGACTACAAGCTGTACCGTCAGGAGACGACGGGGGGGACGGCGGTCATGGTGTCGGAAGGTGATCTTTTTGCCATCAGCCGTGATGGTCGGTATGCCTTCCATGATACACAAACCAACACATTGCTTGTTCGACAGGAATTGTTTGGAAATAAAGCAGTAATAGAGGTCGGTGACAGTAGCGGCACACATTACAGCACGATTGCTTCTTCTGCGAATGGTGATCGTGTCTTTTATGTGCAGAATGGTGCTTTGGTCTATGACACGCTGCCTGTCGCTGATGAAGGAACTACTACAGTGACAGGAACTTGTGTAACGGATGTCATGGAAAACACAGGTGACGAGACAGCATATGAAATCGCCTTGCAGACGAGTGGCAATGCGGATTATGCGCTTCGGCTCGTTGGAGACGTTTCCGCCAACGGCGGCGCGGTTTCATTATTATATCCAAACGGCACGCGTCCATGGTATGCCTTGAGTTATGTTCCGAAGATGTATTTTTGCGGAACGGACACCGTTACAGTAGAATTGTGGAACGGGTATGAATGGTTTACGGCCGATGTTTCGATTGACGTTGAAAACGTGAATAATCCACCTGAATGGACGAAAGAAGCAGTGGCTTTGGATGCGAAGGAGAACAATGTTTCCGGCAAATTGTCCCTTGATGAACTGCTGATTGACTATGATTTAGATTATGTTGAAATCACAGGCGAGGAAATTGATTTGAGTGTCAAAGGGCCTGATGCAAGCAAGTTGCTGCGGTTGGACGGCGGTGTGATTCATGCAGATTTGACAGAGCGGTTCGATTTAGTCGCTCGTGGCGGCGGCATTTTGACGTACAGCATCACGGCGACGGACAAGGTTGGCGAAAAGGCTGCCATGACATTGACGTTGAATATTGCGAACACAGACCGTCCGCCAACATTGACTAAAATGGAAGCAACTGCGTACGAAGGACTTCCAATTGAATGGTCATGGTTCGGCATTGACGATCCAGATGCGGAGGACACTGAGGATAACTTGCGGCTTTGTTTTCAAAGTCGCCATGCGGAGTTCTATGGAAATGATGGAAAGAAATTGGATGCGGCTTCTGGCGTTTACAAAAGCCAGTTTCCAATCACGTATCGTTCAACGTGCAATATCCAGCAGGACACCATAGATGTTTGGGCAAAGGATTTGGATGGATTGACCAGCGATTCCGTGACGATGACTGTCGAGGCGGCGTATATCGAAGTGTCTCTTGCTGAACTATATGGCATTGAGATTGATGGGCGGATGGAATGGAAAGGCGTGTCGAAAGGCTGGAATTTGCTGTCCGTGCCAAATGACATTCCAGAGGACGGAATGGCGGCGTACAAGGCGATGATGGGATTGGATGCCGTATGGCGTTGGAATGGAAAATGTTTTGAAGAAGCGACGTTGTTGCACAGTGACGAAGGCTTCTGGGGCTATGTTTCAGAGCTTCCCGATGAGCCACCGTCGGGAACATTGGCAGGTCGTCGAGCCTTTACGCCGTTGCATCGCGGCTGGAATCTACGCGGGGCATACGGAGCATCGCAGGGCGGATTGCTCTGGATGTTGGAGAAAAATCGGCGGCACACGATGCTTGTGCAACAGTCTGAAGCGAAGCAAGGCTTTGGACACTGGATATTTATGAAATAATAAACGGGACAGAAGGAGAGATGAGCATGATTGACATCAATTTTGAACAATATCCGTTGACGGGATGGTTTCCAGGCCACATGATGAAGGCCGAAAAGGCCATGCAGGAGGCGTTGAAGCTCGTGGATTTGGTGGTGGAGCTGATTGACGCACGGGCACCGATGTCGTCACGGAATCCGGATTTGCGGGAGATATTGCAGAACCGTCCGTTTCTGACGGTTGCGAACAAGTCGGATTTGGCGGACCCAAAAGTATCGAAGGCGTGGGTGGAATGGTATGCACAGCGCGGAGAACGGCTCTTCATGCTGGATTCACGCAAGACGGGAACGCTTCGCGGACTGCCTGAACTGTGGCGAAAAGTCGTCGTGGAGGAACGCGCAAAGCGTGGGGCGACACGGCCGCTGATACGGCCTGTGCGGATCATGATCGCGGGCGTTCCGAACATCGGCAAATCGACGTTGGTTAACCACTTGCTGGAGAAGAACAAGGCGCAGGTGGGGCCGAAGCCTGGCGTGACACGGCAGAACCAATGGATTCCGCTGCCAGGCAACGTGGAACTGTTGGATACGCCTGGAATCTTGTGGCCGAAAATCGAAACCAAAGAGCACGAATTGCTGTTGGCACTGTTGGGGAACCTGAAGGAGGAAATCGTTGATAAGGTATTACTATCAGACTATTTGTGTTATCGTTTAAGCGAACAGAACAGTGTTAAATGGGACGTGCTTGGCTTGGATGGATGTCCTGAAACGCCTGATGAGCTGTTGGAAGGATTGGCGCGTCGCCGTGGCTTGTTGCGAACGGGTGGCATCCCTGATATAGAACGTGCCGCCAATGCGTTTTTGAAAGATTACCGCGATGGACGGCTTGGACGATTTACATTTGATGCCGTCCCGCATGCGTAGTGGAGCATGGGGTGGCGCGTCCCGCCTGCGCAGCGGGATACCATCCCCAAATGTTTGCGCGATGCGCAAGCGGTCGCGCGGTTGCGCGTCCCTCCCTGTCACTCAAAGGCGAGGGTGACGGGGCCGAAGAGGCCCGACGGAAGCGATTCGCGTTCGAAGGGACGTTCCCTCTGGTCGTAGTTGTCGCTTTGCTGCGGGTAGCGCTGTTTCCATGTTTCCAGCACGCCTGGCGCGTTGATGGCGTTGGCCAACGTGTTGGAAACACGAATTTCGAGTTTGTTTTTGCCTTTTTTCAGACAATTTTCGGGAATGTCACAACCGTATGGCGGCCAGTAGCATTTGGCCACTTCGATGCCGTTGACAATAATCGTGCAGACATAGTTGACTTTGCCCAGCGACAGAAATGCCTCAAGCGGTTTTTCCGTGAGAGTGAATGTCGTCTCGTAGCAGGCTTCGCCGCTGAAATCGACGCCCAATGTCTCCTGCCAGTCTCCCAATGACTTGAGTTTCACAGGCGGCTGTCCGTTCATATCGACATGGTCCACACCGTTTTCGGAAATCACGTATTTCGTAACGGGCGTGAGCGTCCAGCCTTTTTTTAGCGTGATATTGGCGATTTCCTGTTTGTCTTCGTCCAAATCATCGTCGTCTAGTTCATCGTCCAGTTCGACGTCATCAAGATCGTCTTCATCGGCGAGGTCTTGGAGTTCTCTTCTTTCTTCGGCGGATTCGAGGCAGAAGAGGAGCGAACCGAATGGCTCGAACGTCCAGTCGAATGAGTTGTTTTCTTCATTGCATGGTAGCCAGAGGCAGTCACCGGTCATGGGATCCAATTGCAGAGGAAGGCCCCATTCATTGTCGATGTGAATGGTGGTTTCGACGGTTTTGTCGGACTCATTGACGAGGAAATAGTAGGGGATACCGTCCCAGATGCGTTTTGTGGCGCGGATTGCGTCGGTGGCTGGCGAAATGTCGATGACAGGTTTGATGCGGTCAAGCTGTGTTTCATCCAAGACCATGCCGCCGCGTGTGGATATTCGTTTGACGAACCTCTTGGCTTCGGGCGTCATCCGATTGCGCGACGGGATGATCAGGGTGTCATACATCATGGCTCCGATCTTGAAACTGCCGTCGTCATAGACTTTCGTCTTGGGTTTGCCGAGCGCGTCGTCATCGACGAAATCGAAATCGATTTGGCGTTCGAGAAGTTTTTGTGAAATCTCCTCATGGATTCTTGCGGCGGCTTCGCCTTTCGAAGCGCCAGCCCAAATGGAACGGACATCGTAGTACAGGGCGACGTGGCAGTCGGCCTTGCCTTGCTTGAGAATGTAGCAGAGACGCGCAAAATAGGTGTGCCACAGGTTGGAATACGGCCACAGCGGATCGTCCGGCCCGCATTGCGGGCGTGGGTTGACGTATAGCAGGTGGTCTTTCGTGGACATTTCATAGCAGCTGAGAACAATTGTGTTGATGCCGCGGACGAGCTGATATTCGAGCAGCCACTTGAGCTGGAGGGGCGTCAGGCCGTTGCCGAAAACGGCGGCTGTCTCCGTGAGGGAGCGGTCGCGGCCGCTTTGGCGGGCGATGGACGACGCGTATTTCGGGAAGACATGGGAGCGGACTCCAGGGAAGAGCTGCTGCCAGATGACATCGACGCCTGGAACGTCCAAATAGCGCAGGACGCGCATGATATGGCCATAGCCGTGGAGGACGTTGTTGCGCGGGTCGTCTTCGCCGCCGAAGTGTCCGCCTGACAACAACTTATTACGGCGGCACCATGTGCGGATGGGCAGGACGAAGCGTTCCGCGAAGAGTCGTGAGCGGACGTCCTGATAGTCGATGCGGATTTTTATAATTTCTTCCGAATCATCGTCTTTCGGTTCTTGGAGCAGAACATCCAGATAGGGCATGATGTCATAGCCTTTCCAACGTTTGAACATCTTGGGGAAATCCTCTGTCCAGGCGTTTCGGCAGAAGCAGGCTTCATCCTGGAAAACGAATTTCAATGTCTTGCCGAAAAATTCCCCTGCGGCTTTTTTATGACCATCATGGGTGAGCTTGATGAAAGCTTCTGCAACGCCTGGCGTGAGAAGATTCGGATAGCCGTAACGACCGGAGGCATCCTGCGCAGGAAGCGTCTCGATGAACGCATGGCCGTCTTTGCCTTTGGCGATGCGCATCTGGCGGAAGCGCTCAGGATTGCTCTTCATGACTTGGCCGCAGGCGTTTCCAGACGGCCAGCCGCCTTCGTCGTAGAGCCAGTAGTGCATGCCGAGGTCGGCGCAGGTCTTGACCATTTCGCGGACGAATTTGAAATACGGCTTGGAGAGATAGGGGAGGTCGAGACGCGTCGCCATCGCGACGGGGCGGAATTCGGGCGGCTCCGGATGGAAGCAGACAGCCTGCAAGCCATGTGCTGCCATGTCCTTAAGCTGCTGTTTGCAGACTTTTACATCAACTTTGTCATTGATGATCCAGAAATAGGCGATGGAGCAGTCTGGGGGTGGATTATTGAAGTCGTATGGATTTGAATCGTATTTGTTGGCCATGGGAAATCGGATCTTTGAGTATGAAATCGAGACGTATTTGAAGACGGCAGGGAACTGGCGTGCGTTTGTCATTCCGTCCAGGGTAGAACCGCCACTGCTTGATGGCGCGGAGGGCCGCTGTCTCGAAGTAGCCTTGCGGATTCGCCTGGTGGACGGACGGTTCAACGACACGTCCATTAATATCGACTGTAAATTGCAATATGACAAATCCTTCAATGCCGCGTCTGCGCGCATATTCCGGATAAGCTGGTTGGACAGTGAATTGGAAATGAGGAGGATACTTGAGTGACTTGCCGTCCGGCAATGCACCGTCGGAGTCTGCTGGAAGGGAAGGCTCGGCGGTGCGGTTGCCGTCTTCTACCGTGGAAGCTGATATTTCAAGTGGCGTTGTTTCAGATTGTTGTGGAATGGGTTCGGCAATCGGTTGCGTCTGCGGAGGATGGACGGTTGTGTTTTGCTGGACAACAGGCTGCGGTGTGATGTCAACTGTCTTCACTGGAGTTGGCAACGGCTTGGGCGGCAATTGGACGGTAGGTGTCTTGGGAGGCGGCGGCAACGGCTTGGGAAGCACCATTGCCGCCATTTTCGTTGTTTTGGGTGGCGTGGCAAGCTTTGTCTGACTAGGGGGGCTGGCGGCTGGTATCGTTGTGGTGGTGGCGAGTTTGACGGAAACGACGACTGGTTGTGGTGTTGGCGCAGGATGAATGGCCGACCATGATTCCACCAACGGAAAAACGCAGACGACGGCAATGGTCACTAGCATGGCCATGAATGCCGCGTGGATTTTTTTCGATATTGGGATGGATTGATGGAAATCGCTCATGGCGTGTCTGTTGTGGCGGCGATGCTGACATCCGTGATGCCGCCGAGACGGCATTGGTCGATTAGGCGGACGGTGAGGCCGGTAGGAGCTTTTTCATCCGCGATGATGGTGATGGAGCCGTTTTTGTCCGGCAGTTGTTCTTTGACGAGATTGGGAATCTGGGCGAGCTGATAGGGCTGCCCCGCATGTTTGATTTCGCCGTCTTTTGTTATCGTGAGAATCATGGCGTCTGGTGAAATCGGCGCGGCGGTTTCGGCCTGCGGGCGGTTGATGCCGATTCCTGCGTCTTTCGTGAAAACGGTCGTGACCATGAAGAAAATCAGCAGGAGGAAAATCATATCGACCATGGGGGACATGTTGATGTCCGGCATGACGTCAGTTTGAGATTGAAGATGGCGGTTACGCATGGTGTTTTTTCAGACGATGGCGGAGATGCGCAAGGGCGAGAGTTCCTGGAATGGCGGTGGCGAGGCCGGCCTGCGTCGTGACGAGGGCTTTGCCGATGCCGGATGCGAGGGCGGCTGTATCCGTGGCGGCGGCATGGAATGTGTCCATCATGCCGATGACGGTTCCAAGCAGGCCGAGCAGCGGGGCGGCGGCGACAAACGCCGCCATGAAACGGATTTCATGGGCGACCAGTTGCACGTCGCAGCCATGCTTCAACGCCGCCAGGGAGATGAAATAGCGGTGCCATATCATAAAGGCGACGATGATGATGGGAATCATCAGCCAGCCGCCGGTTTTTATATAATTTAGTACAGGTGTCATATAAACTGGAAGGCTAGGATGCTAGAATGTTGTTGATTTTCGCTTTCAAGTTGCTGGCGTGGCGGCGTGCCATGCGTGTCAGCCAGGCATTGCAGAGCAGGGCGGGAATGGCGACGCAAAGTCCTGCCTCCGTGGTTACAAGGGCTTCAGAGATGCCATCGGCAAGCAACCGTGCGTCGCCGACGCCGACGGCGGTGATGAGGCGGAACGTATGGATCATGCCCGTAACGGTTCCAAGCAAGCCGAGCAATGGCGCGGCGGAGGCGCTTACGCCGAGCCAGAAGAGAAGATGTTCGCGTTTTGCAACGCATTGCTGTGCAATGGCGAATAATTCGTTTTCAAGTGCTTCTCCTTTGGCGGAAGATGCTTGGGCAGTAGTTTCAAGCTGCTGGAAATCATTTGAAGGGCGATGGAAGAAGAGTTCGAATAGTTTGTACAGTACGACAATGATGCAGATAATGCCAAGCAGGAGGATTGGAATCATGATAATGCCACCTTGGCGAAGATGGTTCAGCAGACCGGAGCGTTGTGCGAAAAGTTCCGGATGCTTTCCTGTAACATCAAGAAACAAAGGCGATTGAGAAGACAACGGTTGCAGTTGATGGACGGTGGGAAGACCGCCTTCAGGACTATCGTAAAGTTGTCCGCGACCGTCTTGAGTGAAAAAATAAGCCACTGGACCACGGCGGATGACGTTGCCTTCCATCTGCCTGCCAGTCGCGTCTTTGGCTATGATGGCAATAGGCTTCAGCGGCTGGAAAAGCGCTTCTAATGTTGCTATGCGTTCTTGCGTAAGCTGCTCAAGGCGAGATGAAAGCGGCGTTGAATCGTCTGTCGGGAGCAATTGCGCAATACGTAGTTCGTCTTGTTGCGCAACGGCGTTTTTCGTTGCAAGCGTTTGGTTTTCCTGTTGGAGATTGTTGATTTCGTCTGACAGTTGTTCCAATTGGCGGATGAGTACGTCTGATTCCTTTTGAAGAGCTTGGACACGTTCAGAATGGCGTTTCCAGTCGTCTTCCGTCGCTTTTTGGACGGAATCGGCTTTTTGGCGGCAATCGGCGATTTCTTCCTGTATGCGTTTGACGAATACACGCGGATCCATTTCCTCCTGTGCGTAGAAGAGGAATGGAAGCAACACAAAAAGAACAAGATATCTTTTGCTCACTGTCCGTCTCCTTCGATAGTGGTGACGGGCAGGAGAAGAAGCGCGGGCGGCCGATTACCTGAACTGATTTCAATGGCTTGGGCGATGGACGGAAAACAATCCCGCCGCCAATGCCATTCCCAGTCGCCATTTTGGCGGATGCCGAAGCCGGCGATTTTTGTTTCCGGAGCGACGGCGTAGGCGGTGGATAATCCAAGATACAGCAACTGAAATTCGCGTTGAATGCCGTCTGGCCCTGTAAGAATGGTCTGTACAGGCTTTTGCAGTTGTTGGTCGAAATCGCGGATGCTGTCAATCGATTCGAGAAAACGACGGAGCCTGGACGACAGGTTGTCGCCTTGCAACGGTGGCAGCATCGTTTCTTGCAATGGTTTGGGCAGTAGAACTCGCTTGGTTTCAAGTGCTTGTTCCGCAATGTTTAAAGGGAGTTGACAAGCTTGATGGTCTTGCTGAAGCTGTTGCTGTTCCGCTTCCAGTTTCTGCTTTTCTTCAATTAATGATTGTTTCTGTTTGAGGAGGCGTTGGATTTCAGATTTGAGTTTGGCGTTTTCTGCGGCCAGTTCGCGTTCGCGGTCTTGGCAGCGCATGGAGAAATCTTTGCGTTGCATTTCGCATTCCGCCAGATGATTCTTGCAGGCGGCAAGTTCGCCAGCAAGGGCCTGACAGTATTCGGCAATGTCCGAAGTCTGCCCGTATGAGGCGATCAGAATGCTGAAAATAGTGATAATGATGGACTTGGACATTTATTTATTTTATTTTGTTTTTAACGCAGAGTCGCAGAGGCACGATGGAAAATCGTGCCTCTGCGCGATTGTGATGGATTAGAAGGAATAGGTCAAGCCTATATAATAGACACGACCGTAGGTGTTGTAGATGATGCCGTAGGAGTCAACCGTGGCGTAGTTTTCGTTGAGGAGGTTGTCGATGCGGCCATAGACTTTGAAATGGTCGTTGAATTTCCAGCCGATGGTGGTGTGGATGAGGCAGTAGTTGTGCATCTTGTTGGCGGAGCCTGCACCATTGGCGTTCTGGCGGGGGCCGACGAACACGCCGCCGATGTTCAGGTCGAGCTGCTGGATGGGATTCCAGGTGGCGTCAAAGCTGAACTGATGGTCGGCGATGAGCGGACGGAAATGATCGCCTGTCTGGATGTTGCGGGCATGCTGCCATGTGTAGGCGAAGCGGAAGGAGAGGGCGTCGATGGGGCGGGCGTTGATGCCAGCCTCGATGCCGCGGATTTTCATCTTGTCAACGTTGACAGGATAGTTCATCCATGTTTGGGCGTCGTAGCCGCCGTAGGCTTCGATGTAGTTTTCAACGGCGTTCTGGAAATAAGTGATGTCGGCGGTCAACTGCTTGCCGATGATGTCCTGTTCGATGCCGATGTCCCATGTGCGGGCTTTTTCAGGCTTCAGGTCGGGGTTGCCGCGCCAATACCAGAGGTTGTTGGCGAGAGGCATGAGTTCATACGGGTTGGGGGCGCGATAGCCTTTGCCGTAGGATGTGCGGAAAGTCGTGCCTGTGGGTTCGAGCAGATAGCGTGCGGAGACGTTGCCCGTCCATTCATGGTCGAAGTCGGAATGGTGGTTGTAGCGGAAGTTGGCGTTGAAGAAGAGGTTTTCAACAGGCTCGATCTGGTAGCCGATGTAGTAGCCGACGGTGCGGTAGGTTTCATCCCAGCCCTTGTACTTTTTGTTGTCGTATCCGACCATGAATCCGCGGACCTGTTCATGCTGGAAGTCGATGCCGGCTGTCAGCGTGTTCCAGTCGTTGATGTGGAGAGTCGCTTGGGCGTTGATTAACGAGAGGTCTCCTAGATAGCGTGAGCCATTGCCTGCGCCTACGCCAATATAATCACGGTCAGCACGAGTCTGTGCATAGGAGAGGGAGAGGTCGAGAGTGTCGTTTAGGAGTCCCGTTCCAGCAATTTTGGCGTGTCCCATATACTTGCGGAGCCAGATGTTGTCGTCGTCCGGACCTGAGCCCCAGTCGCCTGTGTAGCCGTCGTCGTATTCTTCATCGGTGTCGGTGAAGGAGCCGCCGAGTTCGATGCGCCATTTGTCGTCGAGCTGGAAGCCGAGATCGGCGAAATAGTTCATGGAGCGGAAATGGTCGTTGTCACCGTTGATTGACATTGCGGCTGACGGACCTTTGCGATAGACGGAGATGCCGCGTTCGCGCTGGCGGGCGACGCCGACCTTGTAATCGACGATGGACTGGCGGCCATAGACGATGGCCGTTGTGTCGAAGCGGCCATGGCTGCCCGCCTCGACGTTGAAGATGCCGTGCGTGCCGTCTTCTTTCGGTGGTTTGCGGGTGATGATGTTGACGATGCCGCCGAGCGCGG
This sequence comes from Victivallales bacterium, assembly GCA_017964325.1. The sequence continues at coordinate 57,633 of JAGCSE010000090.1, forward strand.
AACTGCCTTGCAGGGAGACGGCGCCTTTCACGATTTCAACGCGGTCGATGAGATCGAGTGAGAGGTTGTCGAACATCGGGGCGAGACCTGCGGTCTGCGAATTGTCGATATAGGGGAAACCGTCGATGAGCAGCTTCGTATGGTATGTGTGCATTCCGCGGAGGGAGATGACGGGATTGCTGGCTCGCGGGCCATACGAATAGAAGCTGATGCCGGGCTGTTCGCGGATAATATCCTGTGCGTAAGGAAGTTCCGACGGCTCAAATTGTTTGCGGTCGAGAATGGTGATGGATTGTCCAAGCGAGTCTGCCCGTGCGTTGGTTCGGACGCCTGTGACGGTGATGGCGGGGAGTTCCTCCACGTTTTCTTTTGCTTCCTGTGCAAAAGTCGATGACAGGAAACAGAGGAGGGTTGCGGGGATTGTTCGGATGCAGAGTTTCTTCAGGTTCATGTTGCCTTCCTTGCGTTACGCGCACAAATTGTGGCTGTTGCGTCTCGGCTACGGGATCCGACTCATGGCATCGGGCCATTTACGGTTGCGCGACAGCTCCCGGTTTGCACGGGATTCACCGGATAAGGCTTCAGCCCCGCCCACCTGGGCGGTACAAGCTGAAACGTTGCCGAGACTTGGAGATAATATAGCCTTTCAATGAGAATAGGGAAGCGGATGCGGAAACAATTCGTTTTCTTTTGCTTTCAGCTTTCTAAGAATCTTTAGTCGAAAAAAAATCGTGCATCTTGACGTTTGTTGACGTTTATAGCTTATCTACAATGTACACCTTTAGCTAATTCTTTTTTATAGCAGTTTCAGAAACTGTCATTTCAAAATAATGCCCCATATTATGGAAGATGACATCATCTTGAAAGGTGATATTTGCGGTCACCTTACACTTTGTGTTGGGGTGGTTGTGAATATACGAATTAACAACTGTTCAATATTCTTCTCTTCTCTTTTTCTTCTGTTCAACATAGAGTGAGTGAATCCTGAAGCAGGCTAAAATCCAGGAGCAAAGCATAATAATACAATGTAAAAAAACTAACATTTCCCAAGATTCCGGCCAGTTTTCATCTTTGTATGTAACAACAATATGCCAAAATAATTCTATTATAGTATATGAAATAAATGGATAGGGGTATTCAACAAAAGCGAACATCTGGAGGATTAAACAGAAAACACCCATAAATACGATAAGATAAAAAGTGATATCATAATAACCCATACTTAATAAAATAAACCCAGTGACAAAACATACTACAATGAAAACGAAAAGCATCCAACGTTTCCTGTTTGTCATGCGACGCAAGAGAGTTGGCTTCATTGTCTTATTTTTCCATCGTATAAATGCCCATCGTATGAAGGTAAAAAAATTCAATGGACATAAAACGAATATTAGGAACAATACGTATTGTTCCATGTTTTTACAATGATATCCATATCCGTAAAATAGAGAATGAATACAGGTGAAGAGTGGTGCGTAACAGTTTACACGAGACTGCAAAAGGCAGATAATAAAACCAATGCTAATTGATAGTATGTATATTGTTGGCCATTTTTCGGATATGACACCGCAAATTTCTATTATGAATACTGATATAATTAATAAGTAAAAGATAATTATCAAGATAGGTTTCAGTATTTTTATTAAAAAGTTTATGATGGGCATTAAGATAGGTTTTAGCCACTTGTTATAAAAGTTTAAGAATCCAATTAAAATAAGCTTAGGCCACTTTATTAATAAGTAATAGAAGGGCATAAAAAAGAGTTTCAGCCACTTCATAAAACTATTCTTCTTCTCTACATCCTTTTTACTCACGTCGCCTTTGTGCTGGATGGGGGACATCTGTATTGGAGCCTGCTGCTGAATTGGAGCCTGCTGCTGAATTGGAGCCTGCTGCTGAATTGGAGCCTGCTGCTGAATTGGAGCCTGCTGCTGAATTGGAATATGCTGTGGCACAGGCATTTGCTGTGGAATGGGTGTTTGTTGTAGCATGGGAATATATTGCGACTGTGGTGATGGAACAGCTGGAGTCACAGTATTAATAGCCATACCTAATGCTTCGATAAATTCCGTACAATTTTTATAGCGGTTTTCAGGTCGCTTGGACATCGCTTTCGCCAGTACGGCGTTCGTCTGTTCCGACACCCCTCGCACCGGAGGCATGGGATCGTTTAGTACCATATTACAGAGTATGCTTTCGTTGGGGCCTTTGTAGTAATATGGCAAGAATCCAGCAAGGCAACGATATGCCGTCACTGCCAGAGAATACTGGTCCGATGCGGGAAGGGGACGCTGTCCCTTCCATTGTTCGGGAGACTGGTAAGCAGGAGTACCCGAATTGAAATCAACCATGACCTCCTCCACTTCAGGCCTCAAGGCATTCGTTGTACCGAGTGGACGCATTTCACGGCTCGCAACACCGAAATCTATTAACAGAACCCTTCCTTGGGTTTTGTCAATCATAATGTTGGCATCTTTTACATCGCGATGGGTCACACCCTTGGAGTGCGCATAATCCAATGCTGCTGCTATCTGCTTCAGAATGCGGAGTGTCTCAAGTACTATTAGTTGGCGATTACCGCCGAATTGAAGAAAATGCGTTACCAAGTCTTCGCCTTCTACCCACTCCATTTCGATGTATCGTTGCCCAGTGATTTCATCAATTTCCATGGCGTTGACTCTAATGATATTGTCATGATTCAACGACTTTACCAGATTATAGTTCTTTCTGAACTGGTCCGCATCTGTTGCTGACATCCGTCCGCCAGACAGAACCGTCTTAAGTGCAACCGTTTCTCCTGTGCTGACTTTCAAACACTTATAGACGACTCCCATGCCTCCTTTCCCAGCCACCTTCAACACTTTGTAGCGACCGCCTAAAAGCGTATTGTCTGGTTGCAAAACAAAGCTGCGCCTAATTGGCTCATCCGTATGGTCTTCCGTACTACCAACGGATGTGTCGAAACTATCAGACGGATTATTGATGGTCTTGAATGTAGTGTCTGAAGAATGATTTTCTGTCATGAAAGAACCGTCCGACAAATGGTTGACGGTTTTGGAGGTGTCATTTTCATCCAATCTTCTTTTGTTTGAATAATCAGTCATGTTTTTAAATTTTTAATATGATAAAGATATAATTCATGATGGATCTGAAGGCAATTTACCCTTCTACAATAATATATATTTCGTGTGGCAAAAATAAAGCAGATTTTAATACTTACCGTTTGCGGACACGTTTGAGGGCGTCAGAGATGGAATCCGTTGATTCGGGCGGAGGTTCGGGAGTGGATGGCGTCAAAGATGTATGTGTTTCTGGCTGAGATGGTTGTGTTGTCGTTTTTGGGCGTTGCTGTTTCGCAGAGACGGCGGGTTGTGTGGTCTGCTGCGCAGGGCGTTGGACGGTGGATTTCACGGCGGTGGGATATTGTCGGCGGATGAAGAACGGAAGTTTTGAGAGAAGAAGGCAGAGCATGGCAAAGATGGCGAGAAGCGGTGTCATGTCGAAAAAGCGATGCTTTGCCGGAAGTTCTTTCCAGATGTCGTCCAATACGATGCGTTCACGACCGCCTGTGATGGCGGCAAGTTCGGTCAGTGAAAGATCGTTGTCAGAAGCACTTGGAGCAAATTCAGGCGAGACGGGAAGCATGGCCGGGGCGATGGCGATCGGCGATTTCAAGCCAGTCCAGCTGATGGTGCCAAGACAGACTGAATCGCCTTCCAGAGGAAGGCGGGCGGCGACTTGGTCGGGGCCGTTCCATTGGAAACGAATGGCGGAGGCGGTGTTTTCACCGTTTGCGTTCTGGATGACGGCGTTGAAGACGGGGAGGTCGGCGAATGGGTCGCGTTCGCGTTCTGGCAATAAATCAATGGTGATTGTAAGTATTCCGTTGGCAAGAGATTGCGAGACAAGATAGTCTTCGCTTTCATCCTCTGGGGGGAGAATCCAGTTGGCGAGAGCCGTGAGGAGGGGGGCTGCGGCGGGATGGTTGCCGAAGGGGCCTGTGTATTTGCCGTCGGCCTCGCCCATAAATGCGGCTGTGCGACCTAGTTGGACGGATCGCGTGGCAGCCAGCGGCGCCTTGTTCTCGTCCTGTGTGATGAATTGCACGTCCGCTTGCGGAGCGGCGTAGCAGAGGTTGTAACCACCTAACGTGGCGGGTTGTCCGAAGACGTTGGCGGGCGAGAGCGTTTGGACGGAGGGGGTAAAGGAGGCTTCCGTCGGTGTGTCGATGAACGTGTTGCGAACCATGGCGAATGTGTCTTCGACGAAGATACGCGGCAGTTCATTGGCGTTGTCAGTAAAGTAGCAGATGCCGCCGCCGAGACGTGCGACGTCTTTAAGGAAATTCGCGTCGCTGTCGGTTTCATTGCCAAGTGCGATGACGGAGACGGTGACGTCGCCGATGCGGCCCTGCGCGAGCAGGTTTTGGTATTCGTCTGGTTCTTCGGCATCCGCCGCATCCGCGAAGAGGATGATGTGGCGGGTGGGTACGTCGGTTTTCATAATCTGCTCGAAGGCGGCGGCGAGGCCCGTATAGACGAAAATTCCGCCGCCCATGGAGGTGATGCCGAGGATGGAGCTCTGGGCATTGGGATGGGAGCTGACGGGCGAAAGCGGAATAACAATGTGGGGGGAGGAATCGACGGCGATGGCACTGAATAAGTCAGTTGGAGCGAGGAGCTTAAAGACTTCGGCGGTGCCGAGGTTGGCCAAATCCATCTTTGTGCGGCCGCCGTCGATGGACATCGCCATACTGCCCGAACGGTCGAGCACGACGACGACGGCGACGGTGCTTTTGCGAATTTCCTGCCGTTGCTCCATGGTGACGGGGAGGATTTCGTCCAATGGTGATTTGTAGTATCCGCCGACGGCGAAGGAGGAACGGCCGCCTGTCATGAAAAGGCCGAGCGCTCCTGATTTGACGAGCTGTGCGATAAGCTCCATGCCGTTCATGCCGAGTTTTGAGGCGGGGACATTTTCTAGAATGAGTCCTGAATAGTTTGCAAGATGTTCTGGCGAAAGAAGATGAGATGATGGCGCGGCAACATCGACAGGAAGCTGCGAAGCGGTTAGCACTTTGGCGAGATTCCGCGAGGGGGACTCCGACAGCAGCAGCATTCTTTTTCGACCGACGACTTGTACGACACGGCGGCCGATGTTGTTTTCGGGGATGTCGTCCATTTCGCCGTTTTCGGCGACGAGGCGGATGTCGTAGGCGATGACGCCAGGCGTCGCGCTTTGGTCACGGCGGACGATTTGATTGAGGCCGCGGTGCAAAGCGACTTTCTGATTGGCTGGTTGCGACTGGTTGCGGCGGACGGAGATGATGGCGTTTTGGTTTACGGGCGATGAAATCAGAATGGAAACGGCGAAAGTTTCATTTGGATAGGCGGTGAAGGGGGCTTGGATGTCGGCGATTGCGAGATCGTTGAAATGGTCTCGCTGATAGAGCTTTACATCGATGGGAACGGATTGCGCGGCGGCTTTTGCGAAGGCATCCTGCGGATTTTGGCCGTTCCAGATGCCGTCGGAGCAAATCAGAAGACGGGCGGGCGTGTCGAGCGGGATGAGCTTGAGGGCTTCCGTGACGGCGTCGTGGAGGTTGGTGGCATTGGGATTGCGGAGAAATACATTGAAATCGTCGAACGGCGAGTCATCGGGCATTTTTTCAATGGCGGCGGTTCCCGAAAACGAGACGATGCCGAGGCGTGAATCATTGGGACGGCGCGAGTCCAGCCGTTTGATGGCGTTTTTGATTTCCTGACGTGCATTTTCAGGCATGGATTTCGATTGATCGACGACGGCGATGAGAATGCCGTTACGGTCTTTCCATTTGAAGGAAACACCTGACATGACGGCGATTGCGAGGATGCAGAAGCAGAGCCGCAGGATGTTGGCGGCTAGGGTGGGCTGTCGATGGAAATACCAATAGAGAATCAGTGGAATCAGCAGCAGCCATGCGATGGGATAGGCGATGGTCATGATATTTAAAGGATAAAGAAAAGGATTGCGAGAAATGCGAACAGCCAGGCGAGCGGATGCCTGGGTGATGTGGAGAAGCGCTGTGCGGGCGTAAGCGTCCGCGTGACGGTTGCGGCGGTGGAGAGGTTGGATTCGGCGGAGGACAAGGCGGTGACGGCGAAATCCCATGAACGGTCCCCTGCTTTTGCCGTGTAAAGCCCTGGTGGAAGGGAATCTGTGACGGCCGTTCTGCGGATGACGGGCAGTTCGCGTGTCATGGGGCCTGCAACGGCGATAGTCTTGACGGATGAGTCGTGAGTTCTGAAAGTGATCAGTTCGCCGAGATTCCAGTTGCGGTGCAGGGGGCCTTCGCGATTGTCGCGGAGGATGTCGGCGAGATTCCAGAAGAACGACGGCCAGGCTGGAAGGCGGTGGAGATTGCCTTGGGCAGGGAAGAAGTTGAGATGGAAATCCATGAAGCCATCTGGTCGTCTGACCATGGAAAGCAGCGTGGCGTTGCCTTGTATAAGCAACTTGCTACCAGGAAGTTCCATGGAATGATCGGCTGGCCAGCGAACGGATGAGAAATCAAGGCCGCGCAGAAGCGGCGATTCGCCGAGGGGAATGACGGGAGCGGAGGAAAAGGCGGCCTTGTCGTTTTCGGGGCAATGCCAGACAAGGCGGTGGGCGGCGGGGGGCTTGGCGGTGTCATCTGGTTGCGTGAAAATGATTTCAGGATTGTCGGAAGATACGTAATCTGAATGAAGTGTGGCGGTCAGCAACGTCTGGGCGGCTTTGGGGAGGTTGTTGGCGAGGGCGTAGCGCAACGTCGGGCGCGGATCGGCGGCCAACGTGATGCGGTTGTCCGCAAGAAGACCGTCTTCTGAAGCGGCAAGTTCAATGGTGACAGGGGATTGCGTGTCTGGCATGGAAAAAGATAGCTTCTTTTGTTCCTGTGGCACAAATGTCAGGGGGAGAGGTGCTTGCGAGATGGAGAGCGAAAGGTTGGCGGTGGCGGGACGGTCGGAGAAATTGGCGATTTCGACGAGCAGTTGGGTGGAATTGCGCCGTGCGGTGACAATGGCGAGATTGGGGCGTGGAGTTCCGCAGGCGATACAGGCTGTATCTTCTTGCAGGAGGAAGGTTGGCTGGCGGTCTGTTACAAGCAGATATTCTGCGTTGGGACAGTGGCGTTTGGCTTCTGCAAGGGTGTCGGCAAGATCGCTGTGGACATCGTGGGTTGTCCATTTGGAGTCGATGTCGATTGGCGACGTGGAATCTGCGAGAAGAGCGGGAGTGGAACCAGCGAGCCACCAGATGACGCGTCGGTTTGGAATTTCACGCAACTGTCGTTCCAATTTCTGTTTGCAGAGGGATTTGACGGATGGGGAGCCAGCCTGCATGGAAAAGGAGTTGTCGAGAATGACGACGAGCACTGGTACATCGTCCTTTCCTAGCCAGAAAGGCATGGTGGCGGCGATGGCGAGACAGGCGAGAGCGGCGGCTTCACGGAAGAATGACAGCGGCAAGTGCTTGATTTTCAAGTGAAGACCGTCGTTCTGCGTGATTTCCTGCATGGGCCAGAGGAACAGTGCGGAGACTTTCCGCTTCTGCGTGCGGCGGTGCAGAAAATATATCACCAAGAGCATGATGATGCTGATGAGTGATATCAGATAAAGTGGATTGGTGAGGAAGACTGACATTCTTGAGGAACTGGAAGAACTGGATATTCTGGAGGTTTTAGAGCTTCTAGAGCCGCTAGAGTTTCTAGAGACGCTAGAGCCGCTAGAGCTTCTAGGAAGAGAGCAAGGCGCTTAGCGGCGAAATATCCCAGGAACGGAGGAGTTCGGTGGGATTTAGGCGGATGAATGTGACGGCGAAGTCGTTGCAGGCGCGTTCCCAAAGGGATAGATGCGTTGCGAGGCGCTGTTTGTAAGCGGCGATGGTGGTATCGTCGAGAAGGAGGTTTCGTTCGTCAGCGGATTCGATGTCCTGCAGCGTCGTGAAGAAATCCTGCGAAGGGGAGAGGTCGTCGTCATGGAGAAATTGCAGGGCGAATGTGCGGAGGGCTCCGTCTGTCAGCGGACGGAGGAAGCGGGCGGGCTCTTCGGGCCAGAGAAAATCGGAGACGACGATGCGGAGGCCGCGCTTTTGGAAACTGGCGGGGACGGCGGCGATGGTGGAGCCTGGGCTGACTGCGGCGTCGAATTCCGTGTTCCGCCATTCCAGCGGCGTGAAAGGTGAAGGTTCCTTCTCCCAAACGTCCGCGGCATGCCAGACGGAGAGGGAGAAGCCTGCGTTCTGCGCGGCGACGGCAAGCAGGGCGGCAAGGGAAAGCGTGGCGGCGGCTTTTTCATCATGGATTGCCATGGAGGCGGATTGGTCGATAATGATGTCGCAGCGCGGGTCGATTTCTTCGGAGAACATCTTGACCATGTATCGTTCGGAGCGTGCGAACACGCGCCAGTCGAGGCGGCGGATGTCGTCTCCTGGATGGTAGTCGCGGTATTCCGCGAATTCCAAGGCGTTGCCTGTGCGTGTGCCAAGTCGTCGTCCGTCAAGTCCAGTCGTTTTGGCGGAGGATGACAGTTTCAAGCTTTCGGCGCGGAGGATGGCCTTGGAGATGTTTTCTTGGAAGAATGCGTTCACGAGTCTGATGATTTACGGAGCGAGTCGAACTGTTCGCGGATATGCGGGAATGCGAAGCCGAATGTGACGAATGAGAGGAATGGGAGTATCCAAATGGTCAGGTCCTTTAATGTCGCAGTGTTGTCGTCCATGGCAGGCAAGAAAAAAGGCGTTGTGATGAGCATGACTTTGAAACCGTCTCCGTTGTCAAACGTGAATGTTAAGAACGAATAGAAAAGCAGGGGGAGGAAGACGGTGATGACGGTTACAATCAGCCAGGCGAGAATCGGCATGATCTTGAATCGCTTGTGGATGCAGAGCCCGATTTGCGTGTAGAAAAGGCTTGCGAAGCCGAAAGAGAGGAGGATGAAGGTGTCTGTCACCCAATGGTTGAAGATTCGGTTGTTGGAGGAGGTTAGCAAAGGCGTGACGATGGCGATGGCGAACGCAATCAGTTGGAGAATCCATGCAAGGGTGAGGCCGCCGCCCGAGCCTGATGAAATAAGGAAGAAGCCGAAGCGTTTCAATGGCGATTGCGGGCATTGCTTTTGGACGCGCGGGCCGATGACACTGCGTTCGAAGGCGGCGATGAAACTGCTCAGGCAGGAGGCGAGGATGAGGAAGATGATAACGGTCGGCACCATGATTTCGAGCAAGGGAACCGATTTGTTTGCCAGCTTGAATCCAAAGGCGACGAGAGGTGACAGCAGGGCGATGACAATGATGTAGATGCGGGCGGGCAGTGTACGGTTGGCGTATGGTGCGGAGAGCAAGGCAAGGTTCAGCACGAAGATGAAGCCGAGGAGCAGAAGACAGAAGAAGACGATAAGGGAGGTGATGATATAATCATCATCCGAGGTGGAATAGCGGTAAAACTGTCCGAGGGCTGCGATGAGGAAACCAATCATTCCCAAGCCGCCCCAGATGCTGCCGAACGCCAAGACTCCCGCAAGCACTTTCTGACCGATCGAGCCGATGAAAAGGGAAACTTGGATGATGAAAAGCGTGCCGATGATGGCGTAGCCGACAGTGGTCAAGATGACGAAAATGGAAATGCCGCGCAGAAAATAGGCGATGACGAAAAACGGGAGGCAGAGGGAGAGGAGATAGATGGCGATGGCAAGGGAAGAAGTCATTTTCCCCCAGAGGATTTGCAGCGGCGACATGGCGCAGAATCGCGTGAAGTCCAATTCGGGATTGCTTCGTTCCTGTGTGAAACGGGCGATGACGATGAGTCCGCAGAGGATGGCGCTGGCCAGGGCGTACATGACCATCACGCTAGAGAAGAAGATGATGCCTATTTCGTCATGGGAGCCATGGTGTTGGGAGAGAGTCGCATAGACAATGAACAACGCGCCAAGTTGCGCAAGCAGCAGAAGGCACATCGTAATAAGGAAGAGCTTTCCGTGGAAATACTGCCGCAGTTCCTTGATGAGGACAGGGTTGAAAGAGTCGGTGGTGATTTTCATGGTATGTTTCGGAAATGGAATGAGTTGGAGTTATTGGACCTCGCCTGTGGTGATGCGCATGAAGACGTCCTCCAGGCCAAGGGACTGCTTGGAGAAGCCGATGATGGGGCAGCCGGCAGCGAAGAGTGAGGCCATGAGCGGCGGGATGTCTTCATCCGTTCCGTCGAATTGGATGGCGAGTTCAAGCGGCGAGTTGATGTCGATTTGCTTGACGGCGGGATGCTCCATCAATTTGAGGCGGACTTGTTCCGCGTCCCGCAGGACACGGATGGTGATGGCGATGAGCGGCGTCGCCATGACGATTGGCGGCGGTGGGGCGGGGGTGCCGTCTGGCTGCTCGTCCGTGACTGGAATGGCGGTTGGCACTGCGTCTGCGCCCATGCGGTTCTGGATGGCGCTTTCCATCAGATGGTCCAGCGGGCCGGATGCGAGCAATTTGCCCTGCTCGATGATGACGGCGCCGTCGCAGATGTCCTGCAATTCTGCAAGGATGTGGCTGCTGAGGAGGATCGCCTTGCCCTGTTCGGCTAGAATTTTGAGCAACGAGAGTAGTTCGATTCGAGCGCGCGGGTCGAGGCCTGCGGCGGGTTCGTCCATGATGAGCACCTGCGGATTGTGGACGAGGGCGCGGGCGAGGCTGACACGTTGTTTCATGCCTTTGCTGAGGGCATTTAGGTATTTTTCGCGTATGCCCGTGAGGTTGGTGAATGCTTCGACGTCTGCCAGCGTCTTGCGGCGCATTTCGCCTTTGAGGCCGAAGGCGCGGGCGTAGAAATCAAGGTATTCCCAGACCTTTATGTCCGTAAAAGCGGGAAGGGAGTCCGGCATGAAACCGACGTTTCGGCGGACTTTTTCCGGATAGGCGACGGTGGAGACTCCGTCGAAGAGGACGTCTCCGGCAGTCGGCTGGTCAAGTGTCGCCATGATTTTGATGGTGGTGGTCTTGCCTGCGCCGTTTGGGCCGATGAAGCCGAAGATGTTTCCTGATTCGAACTCAAACGAGATGTCATTGACGGCGGTTTTCTTGCCGAACAGGCGGTAGAGGTGGTTGATCTGTATTTTCATGGGAATCAGAACCTCCCGATGACGTAGTGCGTTGCATCCAAAGTGTCAGGCTCCATGCCCTTGGAATAGAAAAGCGGTTCTTTGAGCGTGGCCCAGTAGTATCCTGCTGGCGGCAGCAAGTTCTTCTGTTTGTTCAGAAATTCGGTCATTTGCTCGAACGTAAAGGATGCCGGACGTTTTTCTATTGGCACGAAGTCTTTTTGCGAAAGCGTGGCGGAGCCGCCTGGTGGCAAGTTTGAGTTCAGTATGTAGATATTGCCGTCTGGTGCATGGACGGTGAGGCTCAGGATTTCGGCTCCGAGGCCGTTGACGACGGTCGCCTTGCCTTCATGGAAAGTGATTTCAAGCTGTTCGCGGCGCGGCTCCGTGATTTTAATATTATAGTCCAGCGGAACGCGTGTCTTCATGATGGACGGCGCGATGATCTGCCCAGGCTCGTCCAGCACGTCGATGCTGCCTTCTTCTTGGTTGAAGGAGATGAGTTCATCGGCGGAGAAGCGGAAACCGCCGGATGGGCGTAGGGCGGCGTTCATGACGACTCTGGCGAATGTCGTGGCCTGGTGCTCTGTCTGGTCCAGCAATGTGAAACCATAAACGGAGCCGTGTGACTGCCAGCCTTCGCGGAAGGTGATGAAAAGGAACACGATGAGGCAGAAGAGGATGGAAATGGCGGGCGTGGTCAGTATTAGCAGAAGCTGTTTTCCTTTCTTTTGGAGATACCAGTAGTTTAGCGGCCCGATGATGACGGCGAAGATGATCATGACACACAAGAGCAGAAACATGGGAAGTTCGGTTACCTTCAGATGCAGCAACGTGTCGGGAATGACAGGTTGATTGTTTCTTATCGACAGACTTTCGGACATTTCCTTCATAAGTCCCATCAGAGCTGGAAGTTTATGCGAGACATCTTCTTTTTCTTTTATAATAGACTGTTTATCATTGAAGTTTGTTTCTTCGATTTTTTGTGTGATGTTTTCGACGAAAGCCTTATTCTCTTGTTTCCATGGACGGCACGTAATGATTTTGCCAAGGCCAAGACGGCGCAGGTGGCATTTCGGAGTTTCCGGAATATCGTCCATCGGCCATGGCGCGGTTTCCGGTACGATGACGGCAAGTATGCCGCCGAGGCGGACATAATCGTCCAAGGCGTGGCGCAATTCAGGCTTGATTTTGTCTGTAGAGGATAGGAGAATCATCGGAAAACAGGCATATTCGCGAACGTGCGTGGGCCATTGTTCACATGAGAAGGTGGTTGGGAGTACGTTTATGCTTTTACCAGCATGACCGAAGTATATCGTCTCGGAATTGCGGAGCATGTTCTCCAAGTTGGAGGAAACGGCGGAGGAGGACAGAATGCTGAAAAAGTTATGTGAATAGCCAATGTGAATAGTTAGATCTTCTAGTTCTGGAGGCAATTTCATGTTTTTGCCGTTGATGGCGATTTGGCAGACGCCGCTGTTAGAGCCATATCGTCCATCTGTCATCATGGTTGGGGAGTACAAGGTGAGATGCGCCGTTGTCATGGGAGCCAGTTCGATGGAACGCATACGGTAATACGAGTTGCCTCTGAATTGCGATATCTCCCTTATCGTTATGGCGACTGGCTTGGCACCGTTGTTCTTCAGGCGGTAGGTGTGGGTGTCATATTGTCCGTTGCCGATGTTGTCGTCCACCAACATGGGGAGGCGTTCAATGGAGACGTCTCCGAAATCCGCCGCATGACAGGCGGCGATGAACAGGATGATCAGAAGAAAATGTCGCATGGTGAGTATTATATATAGGTATATGAAAATGGGTTGTGCAATGGAATTGACAATGGCTACAGGGCGGCGGGGCTGGTCTTTTCAAGAAGCAGAGCGATGAGCGAAGCCGTTGTGACTTTCTCCAACTTGGCCTGGTAGTTGAGGATGAGACGGTGGTTGAGGACAGGGAGGGCGACGGATTTGACGTCGTCGAAGCCGACGGTGGGGCGACCGTCTAGCAGGGCGGCCGCTCGCGCGGCCTCTGCGAGGGCGATAGCCGCGCGCGGCGATGCCCCGAAGGTGACGTATTTATTTATCTCAGGCAACGCCAATGCGTTATTTGGATGTCCGGCGGCGACGAGACGTGCGATGTAGTCGGCGACAGGTTCGGCGAGATGGATGGCGTCCATGGCATCGAAAAGGCCTTGCAGTTGTTCGGGCGTAAGATGCCACGTGGGGGCGGGCGGTTCGCCTCGCCGCCGCTGTGAGATGATCTGCGCGAGCACGGGGGCGTCAACGCCCGTGACTTCCAGCTTGAAAAGGAAACGGTCAAGTTGCGCTTCCGGAATCGGATAGGTGCCTTCCAATTCGATGGGATTCTGCGACGCGAGCACGAAGAATGGGAACGGCAGCTTGCGAGTCTCGCCCTGCAATGTGACGCAACGCTCCTGCATGGCCTCCAGCATGGCGGACTGCGTCTTCGGCGAGGCGCGGTTGATTTCGTCCGCCAATACGATGTTGGCGAAAATCGCGCCTGGCTGGAAGACGAATTCGCGTCGTCCGTCTGGCGAGACTTGCAGGATGTTGCCGCCGAGAATGTCGGACGGCAATAAATCAGGCGTGAACTGAATGCGTTTGAATTCTAAATCGAACAACTGCCCCAACGCCTTGACAAGGGCGGTCTTGCCGACGCCTGGCAGTCCTTCCAGAAGGACATGGCCGCGGCTGAGGATGCCGATGAGAAGAAGTCTGTGGACTTCTTCATGGCCGAGCAGGATGCGGTTTAACTCATCTAGGATTTTCTGTGCAAGCTGTTGCTGTGGAAGTAGTTGTTCTGGGGTGAGCAGCATTTTTTTTACCTTTTTTTCTAGATTTTCTAGATTTTCTAGATTTTCTAGATTATTTGAAATATTCTTTTATGGCGTTGCGGTGTTGCGGATGGATGCGGCTGCGGTTCTGGCGGACCTGCGAGTTTCCGCCTTGCAGGGAGCCAGCTTGGGAAGCTTCGATGTCGGAGGGCTTTACGTCTGGTTCGACGGCCTGCGTGTCCAGAAGCATACTGTCTTTTTTGTTCATCAGGGCTTCTAGTTTTTCCTCCTTGTAAGTTCCTGTGAAATCTTCCGTCTTGCCGTTCAAATCAAGCGGAGCGGCTCCTGGACCACGGCTGATGCCGCCGTTGCCGTCACCCATGCCCATTGGGACAAGGAGCAATTCCGATGCTTCGCCATCGCCTTCACCTTCGCCAGGCTTTTTGTCTTTGCAAAGGCCTTTTTCGCAGAGTTTTGCCTGCAACTGCCGCGCTGTTTTGCCCTGTTGCTTCAACTTCTCGATGAGCTTTTGGATTTCCTCCGGGCTGAGTTGCGGCTGGTCGGGCATCTCCTTCATGAGTTTCGCCATATCTTCGGGCGATAGCGATAACTGGTCGCAAAGCTCCGCCAATTCCGCCAACGACTTGCTTTCCTGTGCATTCTTTTCGAGTATTTCCTGGAGCATGGCGCTGAACGATTCCTTCGCTTCGGCCTCCGTTTCCAACGTCTCGAAGGCGGCTTCTGCCGTGTGGTTCAAGCGGGACGTCACGGCATCAAGCAGCTCGTATGTTTTCGCTGGATCCTTTGCATCGTTTTTCGATGAAAGATCCTCCATGCTTTCTTTCAGTTCCTCAATGGTCTTTTCTGGAATGAGCGACGTTTCTTCCAGAAAGTCGATTTTTTCCTCCAAATCCGCGACTTTTTCAGAAATGTCCAACTGATGATTCTGTGTGATGATTTTTTCTTTTATCGGAATTGCCTGTGCTCCAACGAGAAACAGTATCGCCAGAAGCAATGGGGCGAGCATTGGTTTCCATGGCGGATTTTCTGGCAGGATAGTCGCCGACGGATTGGGCGGCTCCCATTTGCCGAGATTCGTCTCCAAAGCGGTCACGAAGAGACCGCCGCCATGCTGCGAGGCGTCCATCCAGGCAAGCAACCGCCGCCAGTCTGGCAGACGATGATGGCTTGTGACGATGGCAACGACGGCTGCTACGAGAATGCCGCTGCACGTGATGTCGAACATGGCGTGCCATGGGAGGTTTGGCGTTGCCAAAAGGCGCATTCCCAGTATGATGGAACCGCAGATGAAAAACGCAAACACCAACAGGCGGAGAAAGTCTCGCCTGAAACGAACGAGCCACAATCTTCGCCTGAGATGCTTGGCGGTATTTTCTAAAGTGATGGTATTCAAGGGGTAGAAGGGATAGAAGGGATAAGAAAGCATAGCCGCAGGTTATGCGGCCATGCCAAGATGCGGCTTGTCAGTCAAGCTTCGTCCATTTCTTGTCGCCGTTGGAGTTTTCAACCAATGCGGCAAGGAATTTCATTTCATTGATACCGTCCTGGATGCCCGGGTAGTTGCCGAGAGGCTTCTGCCCGGCCTTCAGGGCGCGGATGTCATCCGCGAAGGCGCGGTAGATGGAGGAGAAAGCTTCAAGGAAGCCTTCCGGATGGCCGGCGGGGAGGTTGATGACGGCTTTCGCTTCGTCGCAAGTGCCTGCCCAGCCGCGGCGATAGACCTGCATGGGGGCGTCGTTGGAGCGGACGATCAAGTCTTCCGGCGACTGTTGATGCCATTCCAAAGCGGCCTTCGTACCGTAGATCTTAAGGATGAAATTGTTCTCTTCGCCTGTGGAGACTTCCGATGCGAAGATGACGCCGCGTGCGCCGTTGTTGAAGCGGAGCAGGACGGTGCCGTCGTCGTCCAGTTGGCGGCCTTCGACGAACGTTGCGAGATCGCAGGAGCTTTCCGTGATTTTCAGGCCTGTGACATAGTTGAGGAGCTGTTCGGCGTGGGGTCCGATGTCGCCCATGCAGCCGGAGATGCCGGCGACTTTCGGATCGACGCGCCACACGGCCTGCTTGCCGGCGTTCGGGCTGGCCAGCCAGCCGAGGGAGTATTCGACGTTGATTTTGCAGAGCCTGCCGAGCACGCCGTCGGCGATGAGCTTCTTGGCCTGCTTGATCATGGGATAGCCGATGTAGTTGTGCATGAGGGCGAAGAGCTTGCCTGATGCGTCCAGCGTCTTCTTCAGTTCGATGGCTTCTTCCGTGGTGTAGGTCATGGGCTTTTCGCAGAGGACGCTGAAACCGGCCTTCAGGAAGGCGTTGGAGACGGGGAAGTGCATCTTGTTGGGCGTCACGACGGAGACGAAGTCGATGCGTTCATCTTCGGGCAGGGCGAGTTCGCCTTTCACCATGTCTTCGTAAGTGGGATAGACGCGGTTCTGGGGGACGAACAAGTCCGCCGCGACTTCCTTTGATTTTTCGTAATTGGTTCCAAACACGCCAGCTACGAGGTCGATATCGCCGCACAGGCGTGCCGCACGTCTGTGGACTTCACCGATGAACGCACCAGCACCGCCGCCGACCATACCCATTCTGATTTTCTTCTTCATTGATTCTCCTTTTGTTTGATTCGCTCTATTCCCTACGGGTAGGTAATGGTATCCTTATAGGTGGCGCCCTGCGGGCACCATGGGACAGGGGGGGGGCATCTTGCCGCCAGCTGCGCTCACTGCGTTCGCTTGCAGGCGGTTACGAATGTCTCGTCCTCCGGGCGGATAGTCGCTTCGCGACTTACGTGAGCTACCCTCTTTGGAAATAGAGCATTTGATTAAAAGTGAAATAAAAAAAAGTTTTTTATATGTTCTAGATGTTTTAGAATCTAAACAAAAACTTGAAATCCGTGTTCCACGTGTCGAGATCCAGGCTGGAATAGCGTGTGTCAACGTCCTTGAAGACTTTGTCGTAGCGGACTTCCGCTCCGACGCCGATGCTCTTGGTGACCCAGAATTGGATGCCTGCTGCGGCGAATACGCCCATTTCAAGCGAATCGTGGTTGGAACTGCGGCCATTGGAGGACGAATCGAGGTCCAGGAAATTGAAGGACGGACCGAGGGAGGCGGAGACGGAGAAGTGGTCGTTGATTTTGTAGCTGGCCTTCGCACCGATGTCGTATGTGTGCATTTGCATTTCGTAGCGGGTGTGGTCGCCGCCGATGGACAGCTTGGTGTCGCAGTCGTAGTACATGAAGCCGAGGAGGGCATCGACTCTCCAGGCGTCGTGGCGGAAGCAGGGAACGCCGAAATTCACCTCCACGCCGGAGCAGTCACGCGCACCGAAATCGGACATGCCAAGAGGAGTGGCATGTCCGTGGTGTTCATGTTCATGTTCGTGGTCGTGGTCGTCGTTGTAGTCGTCGTAGTCATGGGGATCGCGGGGATAACCGGCATCGCCCGGTAGTGGATCGCGTCTGGTCCTGCCGTTGGGGGAGTAGTAATTGGATGGGATATTGTTGTCCTTGTAGAGCTTGACCTTGTGGAACTTACGGTAGTTGTAACCAACACCGAAAATGAAATCCCAGATGGTCACTTGGTTGAACGGTGCATCTGAAATGGTTGTTTCGGCTGGCTGCACATCTTGTGCTTTGAGAAAAACAGTACACGACAGCAGACACGCCAGAATGATGAGTTTCTTCATGTTTGTTCTCCTTGATTTTGTTTCTTAACACATTATTTCAAAATAACTTCCGCCATAATGGGGAAATGGTCAGACGGATATTCCTTTCCGTTGTGGTCGGTGATGGTATCGTATTTTAGGATACGCATGTCGCCGTTGAAAAAGATGAAATCGATTCCGCACCACGCATTATCCTTTTCCGGATTGTAGTTGAAACCATGATAGGTCTGTACAGGGCCTTTGTAAACTGTTTCGCTGGCGTCCTTTGCGTTTTTCATTTTGGCGAGGAAGGACTTGATGGAAGGCGTGGATATCTGGCAGTTCATGTCGCCGGTGAGGAAGCATGGGAGGCCTTGGGCGATATTGTCCATGCGGGACAAAATAAGCGCGGCGCCGTTCTGACGGGCCTCTTCGCTGACATGATCCAGATGCGTGTTGAAATGGACGAACTCCTTGCCGGTCTTCTTGTCCTTCAGCTTGGCCCATGTACAGATGCGGCGGCAATTGGTCTTCCATGACATGGAACCCGCGACATCCGGCGTTTCGGAGAGCCAGAAGGTGCCGTTGTCGATGCAGTCGAAACGGTCTTTGCGATAGAAGATACAGCAGTATTCTCCACGAAGATTCGGATCGCGGCCGACACCGACGGCCGCATAGACGCCGCCGTCACCAAGCAATGCTTTTTTCTGTTCTTCCACAAGTTCCTGCATGCCGATGGAGTCCATCTTGTATTTGTTCATCACTTCGAGCATGCGCGGGATGCGGGCACGCCAATTGTTCGGCGGCGGGTCTTCCGGTGAGCGTACGTTGAAAGATGCGATGCGGAAAACAGCGTCTTCCTGTGCGAATAATGTGCAGGCTGACAGCATGATGAAAAGAGACAGGTTGCGCATGGTTCGTTTTTTGTCTTACGTGTTATTTCAGAATGATTTCCGTCATGACGGGGAAATGATCCGACGGATATTCTTTGCCGTTGTGGTCATTGATGGTGGCGTGGCGGAGAACCCGTATGTCTCCGCTGAAGAAAATGAAGTCGATTTCGCCTTTGGAGGGCTTTTCGGGATTGTAGCGGTAGGCGTGGAATGTCTGGAACGAACCTGCATGGGGCGTCTCGCTTGCGTCCTTCGTGTTTTTCATCTTCGTGAGAAAGGACTGGATGGAGGGTGTGTTGATGCGGCAGTTCATGTCTCCCGTCAGAAAACAGGGCAGGCCTTTTGCGATGTCATCCATGCGGGACATGATGAGGGCGGCACCGTTGCGGCGAGCTTCTTCGCTCTTGTGGTCCAGATGCGTGTTGAAATGGACGAATTCTTTTCCGGTCTTCTTGTCCTTCAATTTTGCCCATGTGCAGATGCGGCGACAGGCGGTTTTCCATGAATGGGAGCCGACGACGTCCGGCGTCGTGGAGAGCCAGAATGTTCCCGCGTCCAGGCAGTCGAAACGGTCTTTCCGATAGATGACGCAGCAATGTTCGCCGCCTTTGTTCGGCTCGCGGCCGACACCGACGGCCGCGTATGCGGTGCCTTTGGCCATAAGGGCGTTCTTCTGCTGCGTGGTCAGTTCCTGCACTCCGATGCTGTCCAGTTCATATTTGTCTAAAATGGCGAGAATGCGGGGGATGCGTGTCTGCCAGTCGTTTGGCGCCTTGTCGCCGCGCGTGCGGATGTTGAAGGAACAGATGCGGATGGCGTCGGCTTCTTTCGGAACTGCCGTATCGAAAATGACTTCCTTGACGACGGGCTGCGGTGGCGGCTGCGGCGCGGCTTCTGGAGCTTTCGGTTGGGCTTCCTGCGGCTTGGGGGCTTCCTGCGGCTTGGGGGCTTCCTGCGCGAACAACAAGCAGGAGAAAAGAACAAGAAGAATGGACAATTTGCGCATGATGATTCCTGTGATTTATAAGATTAATAGGTCCAATGGATTATGGAATTAATCGACGGTCAGGACGATTTTTCCGATATTCTCCTGGTTGAGCATGATCTGCTGGGCGGCTTCTGCATCGCGCAATGGATAAGTAGCGTAAATGACGGGACGTATCTGCCCTGATTCGACGAGCGGCCATACTTTTTCGCGGAGCTGTCCGAGCACCCATGCCTTCATCGCTGGCGGACGGCTGCGCAGCGTGCTGCCGATGAGGCGGAGGTTTTTCGTGAGAGTTTTGCGCAGGTCGATGGTCGTTTCTCCGCCGCCGAGCGTGGCGATGAGAATCCAGCGGCCGCCATGCGCCATTTTGTTGAAAAATTTGCCGAGACCTTCACCGCCAACGCAGTCGAGCACGATGTTCGGCGGATTGGCGTCCAGCACGGCTCCGACGTCTTCCGTCTTGCGGTTGACGACGATGTCCGCTCCGACTTTGCGTGAGGCCTCCGCCTTGCGGTCGTTGCTGACGGTTGTGATAACCTTTGCGCCCCAAGCTTTTGCGAGTTGTGTAGCGGCGATGCCGAGGCCGCTGGCTCCCGCCTGGATGAAGACGGTGTCGCCTGCTTTGATGCCTGCTTCGAATTGGAGGTTCAGAAAACTAGTGGCATAGACTTCGGGCAGGGCGGCTGCTTCGACCATGGAGACGCCTTTGGGGACGGGCAGCAGCATGGAGCCATCGACCGCGACTTTTTCCGCGTATCCACCGCCGCCGAGCAGAGCGCAGACTTTGTCTCCGACCTTCCAGCCGCCAACGGCATTGGAGCCGACATTTTCCACAGTTCCAGACACTTCCAGCCCCATCCATTCTGGTGAACCGGGCGGTGGCGGATAGTTTCCCGCCCGCTGGAGGAGGTCGGCGCGGTTCATGGCGGCGCATTGGATTTTGATAAGGACTTCATTGTCGTGCAACACGGGATCGGGAACTTCGATCCACGAGAGGCTCTGGTTGTCGTTGATTTTGATGACGTGCATGGTGTGTTGGGTTTGTTGAGTTTTTTTCAATAATTCTTTACCATAATATAGCGCAAAAATACAAATGCAAGTAAATTATAGGGCGATTATTGATTTTTTTAACTGTTCTGATTGCGTTGGACACGCGATGTGGATGATTTTTTACTGCGAAGATGTGGTGCAGGAGGAAACGATGAGGATGTTGAAAAACTTGTCTATCACGATGATGTGTGCGGCGGTTGCCGCTTTTGCGGACGGCGTGGATTATTCGAATCGCGAGAGATATGAATGGGCGCAGTTTTGGTGGAACGATGCGCATGATTCGTCGAAGCCGCGTGTTTTGATTGTGGGCGATTCGATTACGAACGGCTGCGCCGATCGGGTCTATAAGCTGCTGGCGGACGTTGCATTGGTCGATAAGTATGTGAGTTCCAAGAATGTGAAGGATCAAGCGTTGAGGAAGGAAATGCGCTATATGCTTAGTGAGTACAAGTATAAGGTGATTCATTTCAATCATGGACTGCATGGTTTGCGCATCAAGGAGGACGAATACGAAGGGTATCTGCGGTCGTATGTCGCGGAAGTCAAGGAACTTGCTGGCGACGCCAAGCTTGTATGGGGGCGCATCACGCCACTGCGCGGGGCGGTTGACACAAAGGAAAACGCCTTGCTGGAACGTCGCAACCGTGTGGCGGACAAGGTGATGGCGGAATTTGGCATTGAAATCGACGACTTGTGGGGCGTCGTCTGGAAGCAGCAGAATTCCGATGACATCCGTGCCGATAACAAAGGTGATGCCTATCACTACAATGGAAAGGGATATGATCTTTTGGCGAAGTCCATTGCTGACTCCATCCGCAAGGCGGGTGGATTTGAGGCGAAGAAATGAAAATAAGGTTGAGAATATGGACAAACGGCGAAATATACATGGATTGATGTCGGACAATGGATACGATGAACCGACGGAGGAAGAATTACGGAATATTTTCGCGGCGTCCTGCATAGAGGCTGCGGCACGAGAAACAGGATGTTCAGCTATGGAGATGTATCGGCAGATGAAGGAGGCCAACCTATTTGCCGAATTAATTTATCCATGCTATGAGACGCTACATACGCAGAGCCGCAGCATTGTGACAGAAGATGTATTGACTGCCCTGCAGGTGAGGCAGAGGGAAGCGAAATCATGAAAGTGTATCATGGAAGTACAATGATAATCAATCATCCATTGGTTCAATTTGGTCGTTTGGGATTGGATTTTGGACAAGGTTTTTATGTGACTACTTTAAGTGGACAGGCTGAGGCATGGGCTATCCGCATGGCACGAATTAGGCAGGAATCTGGTGTTGTGAATGTCTATGAAATGGATATGGAAAGAGTAAAATGTGAGTTTAAATATAAGCAATTTCTTGAATATGATATGGACTGGCTTGATTTTATAGTTGCCAATCGTAGGAGGCAGTATGATGGTGAAAAGTTTGATGTAATCGAAGGTGGCGTAGCGAATGATCGTGTAATTGATACAGTGGAAGCATATATGTCTGATTTGATACCACGTGATGTGGCATTGAGAAATCTCAAAGCTCATCGTCCTAACAACCAGTTGTGCATTTGCAACCAAACTGTCATTGACGTTTGTCTTAAGTATCTTGAAACAAACAATATTTGATGATTATGCTTAACGATTTACTACTTTGGAATAAAATAGGCCGCATCGTGACTCTACTTTCAAAACAGTTGGGAGTTTCAGGTGAACAGGCGTTGGATATATTCTATATGTCAAAGACATGCGAACGATTGCATGATCCGGAGACTAAGCTGTATCT
The DNA here is from genome assembly GCA_017964325.1 of Victivallales bacterium. The sequence goes on from JAGCSE010000090.1 coordinate 79,901, forward strand.
ATTTGGGGACTTGTATATTGTCGATGATGTCATACGGGAATTGCAAGGATAGTTACCTTCCACAATGACGGTTGGCAATGTAAGGGCTTGGCAATTATAACTATAAGCAAAAGAGGAAGATAATGGTCAGAACATTACATGGAATCATGGCAGTTATGATGTTGGCGGTGGGGGCGGAGGCCGGCAACGTGAAATTGACAAACGAGAAAGTCATCGTTCATTGCGACAAGGCGGAGGAATGGGACAAGAATGTGCGCATCGACGATGCAGTGAGGTGGAACGGTCGTCCGACGGCCTGTTGGGAGCACGCGAAAACGTCATTAATCCGTCTGCCCAAGGCACCGACGGATTGGACGACTCATACCCATGTGCGGCTGTTCATGCACTCTGCCGTGAAGACGGGATCGGGCTTCATCATCATGCTGGAAAGTGAGAATCCAGCGTCGGATGGTCAGGACTACTACCATTTGCGGTTTACCATAGATTGGGAAGGCTGGAAAGAGTTTTGCCTGCCCATTCGGAAGATTGGTCCAGCACGCAACCCATTGGGATATGATAAGATAGCAGCTGTACAATTTATCGCGCATGGTTGGGGCTTCACGCCCAATCCGCAGGCGATCATTCATTTTGGAGATATATCATTCGTTGATTCGGAGAAATACATGATGACGGAAGAAGAACTTTTCGATGCGTTGGATTTTGGCAATCCGGGACTTGAGGCTGCGGGAAAGGCCTGGGCGAAAAAGGATGTCGATGAGACGCGGAAATTGACGGCGGCATATTTCCGCAACCGCACATCCGTCCCATGGCGGTTCAACCCGCATGAAATCAACCGCAAAATCCGCCATAACAAGGCGGCAGCCGACAGAACGGTGGCGGGCGGCATGACGGAAGTGTGCGTTGATTACACGTATCCAAACGGCGACATAGACTGGCTTTACAACCATACGTTCGCCGATCCGAAATTGCCGAACAACAACGAATGGCAGTGGCAGTTGAACCGCATGGGTTTCTGGGACAATCTTGGACGGACGTATTGGGCGACGAAGGATGAAATCTATGCACAGACATTCGTGAAGCATCTGCGTTCGTGGACGAAGCAATGCCTGGCACCCAACGATTCGGGAAATTATGCAAATTCTTCCTGGCGGACGATTGAATGTGGCATCCGCCTGCTTGGATCATGGCCGACTGCCTATCATTATTTCCTTCATTCTCCGAATTTTACAGATTCGGATTTGATTCTTTTCCTGCGGTCATCGCTGGAGCAGATGCGCCATCTTCGGAAATATCCAACGGGCGGAAACTGGTTGACGATGGAGATGAACGGCGTTTATACGTTTGCTTCGCTATTCCCTGAATTCAAGGAGTCTAAAGAAGCTCGAATGGATGCGATGGACCGTATCTACAAGAGCATGAAAGGGCAGTTCCTACCAGATGGTGCACAGTTTGAACTGACGCCAGGCTATCATCAAGTGGCTCTCGGAAATATCATGGCAATTGCTGATTCTGCAGTGCGCACCAAGCACTTGGATGAACTGCCTTCGGATTTTGTGGCATTTTTGGAAAAAGCCTTCGAATACAATATCAAGCTGGCGACGCCAAACCGCGATATGCCGCGCTACAACGATTCATGGCGCGTGGATGTTGTCAATTCATCACGTCGCGCGATGTCATATTTTCCAGAAAACACGACGTTCCGCTGGATTGCGACGGACGGAAAGGAAGGTGCGGAACCGCCGTACAAGTCCTGCTTCCTGCCGTGGGCGGGCTACACGGCGATGCGTTCAAGCTGGTCGCGTGACGCTAATTACGTCAGTTTTGACGTCGGCCCGCTCGGCAATGCGCATGTCCATCAGGACAAGCTCAGTTTGTCGATTTGGGCGGGCGGACAGGATATCCTGTTCGATGATGGCGGCGGTTGCTACGAGTCATCGCCGTTCCGCAGATACGCGACATCCGCATACGGCCACAACACGATTCTTGTCGATGGCAAGGGGCAGGTTCGCGATTACCGTGATCCGAAGAACCGCATTGTCACTGAACCGATTGACGCGCATTGGATTTCAATGGATGAATATGATTACGCCTGCGGCACTTACAACCAAGGTTTCGGTCAGGCTGATGCGTATATTGCAGTGCAGACGCGGCAGGTTTTGTTTTTGAAGCCTGGCATTGTGCTTGTGGCGGATACATTGGAACCGAACGATGACGCAAGTCACACGTATCAAGCACGTTGGAACGTGAATTGCACACAGCTGAAGGAAGTCGTGGCGGGACATCCTGCGTTGGTGACAACGTTGGAGAATAAGAAAAATCTGATGGTTGTCCCATTATTGACAGACGGTTTGGAAAGCCGTTGGGTTTCAAAACAGGAACAGCCAGAAGTTCTTGGCTGGTATGTGATTAAGGATGCAGGGCCGTATCTCCCCGCTGCGACGATCTGTCATACAGTAAGCGGCACAGGTGTGCGCCGTTTTCTGACGATGTTTGTCATCTTGGAGCCTGGTATGGAACCGCCCGTAAAGGCTATTCAGCAGAAAAGCGAAAAGCAAGCGGAAATCGCCTTTACGGACGGACGGCGCATGACTGTTTCCATGGAACGCGAACAGCTTGAATATTCTTTCAAACAGTGATTTGGAAGGCCTTTCTAGGGTGGAGGCATTGAGCAGATACGGTTTGTTGCAGAAGCCCTATACGTATCTGACATCGTTGTCTCGGACGATTTCCGCAGGGCTGGTGAGTTTGGACGAAAAGTCTGCGAAACGCTTCTCCCAGCCAGGGCGTTCCCAGGCATCGCCATGATGCTGGAAGCATATCTTCTTGATGGGCTGATCTTTAAGGCGTTCGATGGCTTTCGGAAGCGGGTAATGGACCAATTCGCTGACGAGCAGATCGACGCCGCCTTTGATGCCGTCTAGCGGCAGGTCGTATTCTTTGCTTAAATCACCGGAAAAGAAGATTTTTTTGCCGTTGGCGAGTTCAAAGAGAAAAGAGGAAGCAATTTGCGAACCGTCGGTCTTTCGGCGGCCCATGTGGTCGTTGCCGTAGGCGGTGACTTTGATGTTGCCGTCATTAAAGATTTCTCCTGGTTGGAAGGCGTGGAGCTTCGTGATGGCAGGGTAGTTTTCGGAACGGTAGTATCCTTTGCGGACGGCTTTCATGATGTTGACGAAATCCTCTCCGCCGAGATAGACGTCCAGATGGGTACCTTCCTTGACGCGCTTGGGATAGATTTGCTTGTGGAAAAGGAACTGCTGGATCAGCATGAAAAGGCCGCCGAAATGGTCCAAATGCGGGTGGGTGATGAAAATGGCGTTGAGGTCGGGGAGGAAGAGGCCGTTCTTCGTGAGCTGTCCGCAGACGGCATCTCCAGCATCGATAAGGTAATTCTTTCCACCGACTTGCAGCAGAGTGGCGGAATGGAATCGCGTCGGCGTGACGGCACCGTGGGCAGTGCCGAGGAAGATTATTTTCGTATCGGTTTCTTTTTGCGGCTCATCTGCTTTCTTTTCAGCAGGTTGCGCTTCCTGTGCGTTGAGTTTTCCACCGATTCCGAACATTGCGGCGAAGAGGCCTATTTTCTTGAAGAAATCACGTCTTTCCATTTTTGTTTTTCTCCTTGGGTTTTAAGATGTTATATTAATTGCGTGGTCTGTCCAGTCGGAACATGGGAATTAGCCAGAAGAGCAGGAAAACGAATGCGGCTCCGAAATAGGCTTTGAACATGGCGATGCCGTTGCCGAAAAAATGTTCGCAAATACGGATGATGGCTCCTGAAGACAACATTCCGATGAGGCTTGCGGAGACTCCAGTGGCGACATGGATGAACATGGTGCCGATGACTTGATGCTCCTTTGGAACCGTTTGCAGAAAATAGAAGACGATAGCGGAGTTGCTAAGCGCGGCGTAAGCTCCGATAAGGCAGAATGGCATGAACAGGACGATTTTCATCCATTCGTGGCTGAAGGCGGAGGGAACGGCCAGCCAGAAGATGCAGACAGGAAAGACAAGCAGATAGGTCAGAATCGACAAGTTCTTGGCTCCGAATCGCTTGGCGACAGGGGCGGTCAACTTGGAGCCGACGATGGCCGCGGCGAATTGCGCTGTCGAGAAGATGATGGCGTGCGTGTCCGAAACATTGTAGCCGCGCTTTAGTGTGGCGACGGAAAGCGATGCAAGCATGATGGTTCCGAGGTTGAAGGCGATGCCAGACCATATCTGCTTGCGGAGGCATGGATCGTGGATGGCATTATGGAGCTGCGGCAGTTGTGGTTGGCGGGCGGAGTCGCGCAAGGAAGACGTTTCGTTGATTTTGCGGATGAAAAGGGAGGCCGTTACGCCCATGGCGGCTCCTGCGAGGATGATGCAGGAGAGTACGCCGATGCTGTCGTTCCAATGCAAAATGATGCTGACTGTTACCAGAGAGCAGACGGCCGCCACGTAGAAATGCGCGTTGGATTCGCCGAGCAGTTTGGCGCGGTCGTTATTGGTGGTGATGTCGCCGATGAGAGGTTGTGCCATGACGATGCCCGCTGCACGGAAGCCATAGAACAGGAAGCAGTTAAGTAACAACCAGCCGATGGCCAGATGTTTGCTGTACGGTGCTATGAGCGCACTGGAAGCCACCATGACTGCAGCGCAGTTGCGGGCAACCCAGAAATCTGCTTGTGTCTGCGCTGCACCGACTTGACGTGTGCGCAGGACGCCCAATGGGAGCAGAAGGTAGCCGAGGAAGAGCATCGCGCCGATGATGGCGATGACAGTATTGGACGCTTCTAGTTTGTTTGCGAACAGCACGACGACCATCTCGCCGAGGCACATATAGGATGCGCCGTTGACCAGGCAGTAGCGGTTGTAGTTCAATTGAGAGGTTTGTCGTTGTTCTTCTGATAATGAATGGTCGAAAATCATGGAAACATACAGACAGTGCAAGAGACGCTAACTTAAAAAGTAACAGGTGGATGCCAAGCCGTCGGCGCGGGCGAAGAGTTGGAAATGCGCGGCGGAGGTGTTGAGCTTCACGGCCACGCTGATTTTTCCTGCGTGCATTCGACGTGACGTGCAGGGTACGGGGACGTGGTCCGTATTGTCGGAGCCTGTGCCGACAATATGGCCGCCACCTGTGCCGTCGAAATGCACAAACGGCGTCGCATCAGGAATATCGCGTCCTTCTGCATCAATGGCTGTGCAGGTGAAGAGGGCGATGTCTTCGCCATTGAAATGGACGGGGCCATTGGCGAGTTCAAGCTTCAATGCGGCGGCCGGGCCAGTCGTTTCCTTCACATCCCGAACGGCGATTTTGCCGCTGACGTAGCCGATGGCTTCCAGACGGCCAGGCAGGTATTCCACGGGATATTCGAGATGCGTGTAGGGCGTGACGGCTTTACGGCCAAGACTGTTGCCGTTGAGGAACAGTTCGACTTCTTCACAGTTTGTGTAAATCCAGACAGTTACGGGCATGCCTTCCAAGCCTTTGTGGTTCCAATGCGGCAGCACGTGAATCATCGGTGTGTCGAGCCAGTGGGACTGGTTCTGATAGAAGGCGTCTTTCTTTTGCAGGAACAGGTCAATGGCACCCGAAACGGAGCAGAGGCGCGGCCAGACGGCTTCGCCGCGATGTTCGACGGCGTCCCATTGGAAGCCGCCGCCGATCCATGGGCGCGACATGATGAATTTCCATGTTTCTTCGCGGCCGAAGGCGAAAGTTCCCGAACCTGGATTGCGGTCGCGCGCGTCCAGACGGCCCGTGTCGTGGCTGTCGCCGTAATACCATCCGCGCGTCGAGCCGACGGCACAATTTTCACTGGAGATGATCGGCGTGTTCGGATAGTCTTCATGCGATTTGTCGAACAAACCGAGGCTGTAGTTGATGCCGATGACATCGAGTTCGCCGCGGACGAGAGCATTGGCGGGATGGTCGATGGCGGCGACGAGGGGGCGTGTCGGATCGAGCTTGCGGACGGCGTGGGCGAGTGCCTTTTGGATGCGGACGCCTTGCGGGATGGAGAAATACATGGATTCTTCGTTGCCAGTGGACCAGAGGATGACGGACGGGCGGTTGCGGTCACGTTTCACGAGCATTTCCATTTGGGCGATGGCGTCGGGATTGGATTCGAAGCGGCGTGTTTCGTCCATGACAAGCAGTCCGAGTTCGTCGCAGGCGTCCATGAACGCCTCCTGATGGGGGTAGTGGCTTGTGCGGAAGGCGTTGGCGCCCATCTCTTTGTAAAGTTGCGCCTTGTAGCGGCAGAGATTGTCGGAAACGGCCTTGCCAACGAGCCCCATGTCCAGATGGCCGCAGACGCCTTTGATCTTCACGTTGCGGCCGTTCAGGAAGAAGCCTTTATCGGTGGTGAAGACGGCTTCGCGGAAGCCGAAGCGTTGCTCAACCGTGTCGCAGACGGTCCATTCGCCGTTGATTTTTTTGCGGACGGTCACGACGGTGGTGTATTGTTTCGGCGAGTCGATATCCCACAGTTGTGGATCGCGAATGGTCGTTCCAGCTGAAAGCGTTACGATGTCGCGGGCTTTGGCGACGCCGTTCATGGACAGTGTTGCGACGGACTGGCCTTCCGGATCGCGCAGGTCGCATGCGATCTGGACGGCTTCGTCCGCATAGCTGTCGTTGCGGACATCGACTTCCACAGGCACTTGCCAGAGCGAATCTTGCAACTTTCGGACAGGCAGGAAGACGCCCCATAGATCGACGGCGACCATGTCCGTCTTGACGAGCCAGACGTTGCGGTAGATTCCGCCGCCTTCGTACCACCATGTTTCGTAGCTGTCTGGATTCACATAGACGGAGAGGACGTTCTCCTGGTCGAATCGCGCAAGATCCGTGATGTCAACCTCAAAGGAGACATAGCCGCCTTCGTTGTGCTTGAGGAAGCAACCGTTGAGAAAGATGTCGGAGATGCCCGTAATACCTTCGAAATAAACGACAAGGCGTTTTGATTCGTCTTCCGGTGCGAGCTTGAAGTGGCGGCGGTACCATGCGGGATACGATTTGAAATAGCCCAACGCGCATGTTTCGTCCTGCGACGGCGTCTGGGCGATGATGTAGTCATGGGGCAGATCAACGGTTTGCCATGGTTCGGACGAAAGTTCCGTCGTGGTGCTCCAATGTTCATGGACATCGATATGATGATAGGCTCCGGGGCCCCATTTGAGGCGTTCCGTCTTGGCGGAGAGATACATGCCGGCCTTCGTCTTGGCGACTGGCGGGGCGGGGGGATTGACGAGCACGCGCCAACCATGGTTCAGATTGATTTTTTCTCGCATAGTGACCTGCTTGAGATTGCTTTTTAATGGAAGATAGTTTAATTTAAAGGTAAAAATGAATATGTCCAAGATATTATTGATGTGTCTCCAGAAAATCTGGGGCTACAAAATAAATTGAAAAGGAATAAAGGGTATGAGCGAAAAGAAAATCAAACTGGGTGTGTTCGGGGCTGGTCGTGGTGCGTATCTTGGCAAAGTGGCGAGGACGCTTGGCTTCGAGCTGGTGGCGTTGTGCGACGTCTTCGAGGCGAAGCTCAACCATGTGCGGAAAGACCTTGGCAGCGATGACAAAGGGATCACCTATTACACAGATTACGACAAATTCCTGCAACACGATTTCGACGCTGTGATTCTTGCGAACTATGCGACGCAGCATGCTCCGGCGGCCGTGAAGGCGTTGAAGGCCGGCAAGCATGTCATGAGCGAATGCATGGCGATGCTGACGATGGGCGAAGCGCTGGAACTCGTTGAGGCCGTGGAGGAAAGCGGACTCGTCTATTCCTTTGCGGAGAACTATCCGTACAGCGCGCGGAATATGGAAATGGCGCGTCTCATGCAGTCGGGCGAAATGGGCAAGTTCCTGTACGGCGAGGCGGAATACGTCCATCCCATGTCGATAAAAGGCCGTGTGTCATTGACTTCCGGACCTGAACACTGGCGTTCGTGGATGCCGGTGACGTATTATTGCACGCATTCGATGGGGCCCATCATGCGGATCACGGGAACACGTCCCGTTCGCGTGAACGGCTTTATCGTGCCGCATGATTTCGACGATCCTTTCAATCATGGCGCGGGATTGATCAAAATCGACGACTGCATGAGCATTCTCATGTGCCAGATGGACAACGGCTCGTTGGCCAGAATCATGCCGTGTTCAAAACTGCGCGACATGGGCAACCGTGTGCGCATCTGCTGCAACCGCGGCACGATGGAGGCGAATCAAGGCACCAACGGACAGTTGCGCGTCCGTCGCATGCATCTGGATTGGCCCGAAGAGCAGCCTGAGACGGAATTCTACGAGCCGAAGTTCCCGGAAGAATTCGCGAAGGCGGCGGAAGCAGGCCATGGCGGCGGCGACTATTTCACCAGTTATTTCTTCGGAGAGGCGATCCGCGGCCATCGTCCCGTCGATATCGACGTCTATAAGGCGATCGACATGTCGGCCATCGGCATTCTCGGCTACAAGTCCGCATTGCAGCATGGCGTTCCGATGGAAATGGTTGATTTCCATGACAAGAAGGCGCGTGAAATCTACCGTGGCGACAATTGGAATCCGGATCCGGCGATTCCCTGCAAGGACAAGCCGTTCTCCAGCGTACTGGGCAAGATCGAATTCGGCGGAGAGGATCTGGCAGAGTTCCGCCGTCTTCGTAAGGAATATGAAGAGTCGCTGTAATTTGATGGAATGATCCATTTAACTATCGTTGATTGCGATTGATACGAAAAGGATTGTGAATATGGGCGAAAAGAAAATCAAACTTGGCGTGTTCGGTGCAGGGCGCGGTGCGTATCTGGCGAATGTTGCGCGGCAGATCGGATTTGAACTGGTGGCGTTGTGCGACGTTTTCGAAGCGCAACTGCGCCATGCGAAAAAGACGCTCGGCGGCGATGACAAAGGCATCACCTATTATACGGATTATGACAAATTCCTGCAGCATGATTTCGATGCCGTGATTCTCGCGAACTATGCAACGCAGCATGCTCCGGCCGCCGTTAAGGCGTTGAAGGCCGGCAAGCATGTCATGAGCGAATGCATGGCCATGTTCACAATGGGGGAGGCGGTGGAACTCGTTGAAGCCGTGGAGGAAAGCGGGCTCGTCTATTCGTTTGCGGAGAACTATCCGTACAGTGCGCAGAATCTGGAAATGGCGCGGCTTGTGCAGTCGGGCGAAATGGGAAAGTTCCTGTACGGTGAAGGCGAATATATCCATCCCGTCGGTCTAAAAGACCGCGTATCATTGACTTCCGGACCTGAACACTGGCGGGCATGGATGCCGATTACATATTACAGCACGCATTCGATGGGGCCGATCATGCGGATTACGGGAACGCGTCCTGTCCGCGTGAACGGCTTCGTCGTGCCGCATGATTTCGACGATCCGCACAACCAAGGGCCGTGCAAGATCAAAATCGATGACTGTGCGAGCATTCTTATGTGCCAGATGGACAACGGCGCGTTGGCTAAAGTTATGCCGTGCGCTAAGTTGCGCGACCATGGCAACCGTTTCCGCATCTGCTGCAATCGCGGCACGATGGAATGGAACCAGGGGAACAGCCAATTGCGTGTCCGTCGGATGCATCTGGACTGGCCAGGCGAGCAGCCTGAGACGGAATTCTATGATCCGAAATTTCCGGAAGATTTTGCGAACGCCGCAGGCTTCGGCCATGGCGGCGGTGATTTCTTCACGAATTATTTCTTCGCGGAGGCGATCCGCGGACATCGTCCCGTCGATATCGATGTCTATAAGGCGATTGACATGACGGCCATCGGCATTCTTGGATACAAGTCCGCCTTGCAGCATGGTGTTCCGATGGAAATCGTTGATTTCCATGACAAGAAGGCGCGTGAAATCTTCCGCGGCGACGATTGGAATCCGGATCCGTCCCGTCCGTGCAAGAACAAGCCGTTCTCCAGCGTCTTGGGTAAATTGGAATATTCCGACGATGATCTGGCGGAGTTCCGCCGCCTGCGGAAGGAATATGAAGAAAAACTATAATGATTGAGATTCTACATCATAACCATCTTATTTAAATCATCTTGTAAATAGTGCCTGCTGATTAATGCAGTTTTTATAAATCAAGCAGACACTAAATAAATTAAGGGCACTCCACAACGCAGGAGTGCCTTTTTTGTCATCTTTCTCCTATTATTTTTCGCATAAATGTCTAAAATGACATTTGGTCATTTTCAGCTTGAATATAGTTATGCAAGAAGACTATATATCAGTTCAAAAAGAATAAGACTGTCAAGTGAAGACTGGAAATGTGTCCGCTTCAATCCTTCATGAGGAACTGCTGAGGAAAGGCGCACAGAGTTTTGATGGGTAGGAGGGAGACGACGACTTACCAGCGGTAGTAGCGGTAGGGATCATCCGTGGCTTCAGGCGTCTGGAGATAATAGGAACGGAGCCATGCCTTGTCGGGGGGGGGATTTGAGAGAATCTGCATGATCGGATTGTTCACATCAGCTCCAAGATTTGTGAGAATCTTCGCGACGGTGAAGACGGAACGCCTGTAAGATGTTCGCAAATATGGCTTGGTAGCGGTGTCGAAATCCCACGGAGCCACTTGGATGCAGACGACGACACGCGAATCGTAAATTGTTGCGGTGAAGGAGGGAAGGTAGAGGTTGTACTTGTCGTTTTCGTATTTGTCAGGGAACTGGATGGCCGTCTTGTCGAGTTTGGCGTGCCAGTAGAGGTCTGCGGAGGTCATGCCGCGGATGATTTCCATGGCTGTTTCGGCGATTTCCTTGTCGGGCATGTCCTTCACATAATCCTGTGATGCCTTGAGGTTTTTCTTGGCTGGTTCAAGAACCTGCGGATGGTTTTCCAATGGGAACGGAACGGCGAATTGAAGCGGTTCGTCCGCTGCTTTGAAACCCGCTGTTTCCAATTCTTCGCGATTGAGTCCAAGGGCGATGAGACCCGCTGGCTTCTTATCCTTTAGTTCCAGTCGCTCAAGAAGTTTTATCGGTTTTCTTGCGTTCAGCTTGATGTGCTGCAACATTTCGAGAGGGGCACCGTGGGCGCACAGGAGGATGTCATTGCGAAGTGGCTGGTCTTCGTAGTCTTCGAAATCTATCTTCAAGTCTTGCAGGAGCTTGCGACCTTCAGGACCGCCCACGTAATACACTTTCCGTTTGATGGGCGGCTTGGGAGTTGAATAGAGATAGTCGATGAGACGGCAGACGATGCGGTCCGCGATGGGATCGTTTTCCGTGCGGGCGGTGACGTCAAGCTGGCAGAAAATTGTACGTCCTTCGCCAACAATGAGTTCCATAAGTGGTGCATATTGGAGGTCGAAGCCGCCGACGGCAAGTGGCCGCCAGTTGCCCACAGATGGCTTTTCGATAAGAACAGAAGCGACATTGCCATGGTTGCCAGCTGTCCAAACTCGCGTGTTGTTGAAGCCGAGCCAATTCCATTGGGGCGAATGTTGTTCATGTTCAGGCAGTTCGAGGAACGGCGGAGTCAATGTGGAGGAACCACGCCAATTCTTCAATGCGTCGTTGGCGGCATTCTGCTCGTCTTCGTCTATGGTCGTAAGGCAGTCTTTGAACGCAGGATGGATGAATTTGGTAACGTAGAGTTCGCGGAGGCCGTGGATATTGGCGCGGAAACCGAGACGTTTGGTCAAAGCATCGTAGGACTGTTCGAAGAACAAGACCTTTCCTTTGAAAATGGCGCCGGGAAGCCATGTGATCTGCGTGGGGTCGTCGAGGGCTTCGCGTCCGATGACGATGGTTTTATTGAAATCGGGGGCCGCATCTGCAGTCAATGGCACAAGTTGCAGCATGGAAATGCTTTGCAGATATTGAGTTGTCAGTCCTTTGGGATCATAGATTTGGACGGACTGGCCGTTGAGGATGTTGTCCTGTTCGGGGAGGACTTGGAATTCGAACTGATCTGTCCATATGTCGCCGTTGTCGAATTCAGCTTTGATGACGATACGCGAGTCGAATGTATGGTTGAGGAGGCCTGAATCGATGACGGAGCAGTCGATGGGAACGAATTGGATCATGCCTGGTTTGATTTTGGTGGAGAAGGACTTGATGAGGCTTTGGCAACGCCACGTGCCTTTCACGGTACGAGTTTCGCGAGAGTCGTTGATCAGTACGATGGTTTTGCGGATGTTTTCGCTCTGCTTGTAGGCGTGAGTTTTGTCAGTGAAATTGTCGGCTGGTCCTGCGATGTATGCACAAGTCTCTTTGTTCCAACGGAGAAAGGCTTCTCCGAGCGGCGTGGGACGCCAAGCTGCAGGGTCGGTCTTGCCGTAGATGAATTGGCCTGGAATAGCGGTCAGACGGTCGGGGAAGATGCCAGGTTGTTTGAGGACGCTCAAATCGTTGAGGATGACGGGGCGCGGAGCGTTTTCGGGCGATTGCCAGAACTCGCCTTGATCCCACGGAAGCATGGCGGGGACTCCGAACGTCCTGTGGGAACGCCAGTTATCCGTAGCGTATTTTGCCATGATTTGGTGGTAGAAGGGGTATTTTCTGATGGGGCTATTTAGGGAGGACCATGCGAACGGCTTGCCAGTCTCCCAAAGCTTCTGTTCGTGTTCGATGACGTCATGGCCGTATTTGGCGGCCTGGCTGTAGGCTTCTTCGCCGATTTCGGCTGCGGCGAACTCTGTGCCCCAGATGCTTTGGAAGGCTTCCGTCCGCCAGATGAACGCGGGGCCGCGGTAGCTTGACCAGCTGGAAATATGTGGAAGGCCCCATTCGACAAAGAACGCAGGTTTTACACCTTTTGCCGCCCAGTGTTTCATCCACTCCGAACGTTCCTGCAAGGGAGCCCAGTTGAGGTAGATGTTGACACTGTGCAAATCTCCCAAGTTGCCTGATTCGTGATGGTAAACGAGTCGCGTGCTGTCCAGAGACTTGATGATTTTTTCAGCGTGCGTGGCCTGGTTGCGGCGGTTTCCCTCGATGGGCTTGTCGGATTCGACATCCTTTTCGGGATGATATAAGCCATCAATTTTCAATGGGTTCTGGTCTCCTGCGTAGCCGCAGGCGTTGTGGTTGATGGCGTACATGACGACGGCTGGATTGTTGGTGACCTTGCGGATGAGGAACTGTGTTATCTGTTCATAGCGGTCACGGACGGCTGGGGCGTGGAGGTTCCAGTTGAAATCCTTTAAGTGTGGAAGTGAGAAGGACATGAGAAAGCCATTTTTCGCGCCTGCGTTGAGCAATCCCTCCAGATAATTCATGGAGCCGAAGCTGAAATTGTAGTGGCCGTTGATGAGGAAATTGAAGCCGTAAAGCTTCATGCGGTCCATCATTTCGGTGGCTTGTGGCTCGGCGGAGCATTCGTTGGTGATGGACGAACCGGCATCGCAATGCATGGCGCGAAGATGGATGGGGGAACCGTTGAGATACAGGTCTTTGCCTTGGGCGTAGAACTCGCGGAATCCGAAGGTGAAGGGAATCATGCGGTCGATGAGTGTCACACCGTCGGCTGCATAAATGGAGACGGAAGCCTCCAGAAGCTGCGGCGAGTGTAGATCCCACAGCGGAGGATTTATCCATGGGGAGGTGAAGAAAATTGTATTGTGTTCATCTGGAGCGATGGGCAGCTTCGTTCTGAACGTCTTGACGGATCCGTCTGGAAGTATCACGTCCGCAACGATATGGAATGACGCTCTTACAATGTTTTCAAACTCAGCCTTGAAGGTGATGGATTTTTGGCGGACGGACGGGATGGCTTGGACGAATGCGATTCGATCGCTCTTCGGACGGGCAGTCAGGAAAACGTCACCGTTGATGCCTTTGTTTTTGACGGTCGCCTTCTGCTCGATGATGCGGTCGGGAGCCATGAATGATTTGCTGTTCGTCGCGAGCGGGACGGCGTTGACGAGAAGCGCGAGCGTGTGGCGTTTGCCTGGCAGGAGCTTTCCCGTCATGTCCAGTTCGCCGCCTGGAAACCACAGTTCACCGGCGGGCTGTCCATCGACAAAAGCTTTGAGATGCGTATTGACGAGAGAGAATTCCAATACACTCTGGCGGTCGTCCCAATCTTTGGGGACAGTGAAAGTCCTTTTATACCAAGCACTTTTGGGCTCGTCATTTTCATTGGTAATGAGATTGTCCTCCAAGAACTGCGCGAGTATGGGCGTCTGGTAGGCTTCGATTGCGGACCACTTGGCGGGCCAGATGGCGGGAAGCTTGAACCAGCCCCAGCAGTCGTTGTCGTCTGGAATGCGTGCGGCGTCATCTTCGGAAAGTGCGGGGCGGAACTGCCAGAGGCCATTCATGGAAACGGTCTCGCGGGTCGGCGTGGTGCGCCGCCATGCATCTTCAATCGACTGGGCGGCTTCTTCGTGCATGGGGCACGGGGCGTTTGCAGGCTTGTCGAGACGGTATGCTTTAACGGTGAAGCGAATATTCTTAAATTCTGCCATTCCGGATTTTGCGAAAAGGGAAGCGCTGAATGACAATTTCGTGGCGCCTTTCGGAATGATATAACGGCGGATGCAATGCTGCCACTGGCTCGTGCCGCACCAGCCGAAGACATTCGGCCATGCGCCGACGCGATTACCGTCTTTGTCCTGAAACGCCATGGCGAGGCGTGCCGTATGCCAGTTTTCTTCGCCCTGCACGACATTTGTGGTCTTCATCCAGAAATCTAGTTCGAGATGGGCGTATTCAGGCTTGAGTTCAAGCACTTGTGAAAGTCCCGCATTGCGCGCGTTGATGATGACAGCTTTGTTCTGTCCGTCTTCATCCGGTATGATTATGATGGATTCGTCGCATTTCCAGCCGATTGGCTTGCCTTTTTTGTCCAATTGAGAAAAATCTGGATTGACGACTAACTGCTGCGCGGAAAGCGCGAAGGAGATGAAAATGGCGGCGTATGTGATAAATTTCATGATGGAAACCTGAAAATGATGGATTTTTCGTAGGGACGAATATATAAATTTATTGTATGATGGTGTATATTTCAAATAAACGCATATAAGTATTGTATAGTAATAAGAAAAAAGGTGATGTAGATGTCCATAAATTATCAAAGGCAGATTGAAGTCCGTCAGTCAGTTGATGTATTTGTCGCGGGCGGAGGACCTGCGGGCGTGGCGGCGGCGTTGGTTGCGGCGCGTGCGGGAAAGAGCGTATTTTTGGCTGAAGGCGAGGCGTGTTTCGGCGGCATGGGGACGAGCGGACTTGTGCCTGTGTTCATGATGTTCGGTGATGGTGTGAACTTTCTGGCGGGCGGCATCGGCCGTGAAATCTTCGACAAGCTGAACGCGATGAAAGCTCCGAAGACACTGGCCGCCAACAGGATGGGCTGTCCTGCAGAGTTGATGAAACGGTTGTATGACCAGCTCCTGACGGAGGCAGGTGTGAAACTCTCACTGATGACGCAAATCATTGATGTCGTGAAAGAAGGACATGAAGTAAAAAAACTGATCTGCCATGCCAAGAGCGGATTTTTCGCCATCGAGGCGAAGATGGTCATTGACTGTACAGGCGATGGCGATATCTGTGCATGGGCGGGCGCTCCATTTGAAAAAGGGGAGACGATGCCAGGCACGCTGTGCAGTCTCTGGGGCTACATCGACTACGAACGCCGCCAGCAGAATCCCGTTAACGTCCATGAGCAGTTGATGAAGGCGTTTGAAGACGGCGGAATTTTTACAGTACAGGATCCACATCATTCTGGAATGTTCCGCATCGACGAACATACGGCGGGCGGCAACATGGGGCACGCCTTCGATATCGACGCATTGGATGAGCAGTCACTGACGGAGCATCTGATTGCAGGTCGCAAGATGATGCCTGAATTTGAGGCGTTCTACAAGAAATATATCCCTGGTTTCGAGAATGTTACGTTGCTTCAAACAGGTGCTCTGATGGGCATTCGCGAAAGCCGTCGCATCATGGGGGATTATGTTTTGGATATGGCGGACTTTACGGCGAGAGCCGTCTTTGACGACGAAATCGGTCGCTATTGCTATCCTGTTGACATCCATCCGTCCAAGCCAGATCCGAAACTGTATGCTGCATTCGAGAAGGAGTTTATGAAGACAGGGCGCTATGAAAAGGGCGAAAGCTATGGCATTCCATACAGAACATTGACACCACGCAACTTGGACAATGTGTTGGTCGCAGGTCGATGCATCAGTACGGACCGCAAACTGCAAGGTTCTGTTCGCGTTATGCCAGGCTGCTACATCACAGGTCAGGCGGCTGGCATGGCTGCTTGTGTGGCATTGGATGCGGGAACGGATGTCCGCGGATTTGATGTGCATATACTGCAAAAGCGACTGCTGGAAATGGGGGCGTTTTTGCCCAACTATAAATAATGAGTAGTTAGATGATGATAAGAGTAAGAGACAGGAGGTGTTAGACGATGAGGCAAGGAGAAGAAAAAACTTTTGTGGCATCGTCTTGCGTCTTATCATCTAATGTCTTAGATCATGCTTCATGTCTCGCGTCAAACATCGGAAAGGCAATGCCATTCCGCACTATCTAGAAAAATAGAGATAAGCTTTGCCTATTATTTCTAACTATTTATGAAATCATTTTTGTTAATTACCATCATCATTTTGCTGCTGGGCTTCCCGCTTTGCGCCGGGAAGGTCGAAAGCCGTGATGTTGTTGAGGAGGATGGTTCACGTGTCCGCAGGACAGTTGTGACTGTGGTTTCATGGAGCCTTCCGGATCCGACGCGGACGGATACGAATAGTCGTGCACAAGTTGCTGTTGTGAAAGAGTTTGTAAAGCGCTACCCACAGATTGTGCAGGAAAAGTACCGTGCCAAATACGAAGCGGAGCCTGAAAAATACGGTCGTTTTGATTGGAACTCCGTCGCCGTGGAGCTTGTGCCACGCAGCGGCATTCAGGTGGAGGGGAGCAGTATGGATTCGGGGCCATTAATGGCGATTGCGGGTGGCGTGGCTCCCGACATCATGTATGTCAATTTTCGTCAATCGGACACGTATATTCAGGAGGGATTCCTATATCCTCTTGATAAAGAAGAGGATGGATATTTTGCGGGGCTGAGCGAGGAAGAACGGTCGTTCATCTACCATGAAAAAGTCATGCCCGTTGTAAAGCGCAAAGGGCCTGGTGGGGAGCACGTCTGGGCGATGCCGACAGGCGGTCTTCTGGGCAAGGTTTTCCTCTACAGAAAAGACCTGCTTGCAAAATACGGCGTACCCGAACCAACCGCCGATTGGACATGGGAAGATCTTTTCGATGCCTGTAAGAAATTGACACATCCTGCCGAAGGCATCTACGGCCTCCGCCTTGGCAAGGGAAAGGGCGAAAGTTGGTTTTGGGTGACTTTCCTGTGGTCGGCGGGCGGTGAAGCCATGATGTACGACGAGGCAAAGGACGAATGGTCGGCGACGTTCGATTCGGACGAAGCGGTGACGGCTCTGGATTTCTACATTCGCTTGACGACCGAGCATTGGCGCGATCCAAAGGATGGTCGAGACCGCTACGGCTATGCGACAAAAGAGACGGATTCGGGCCAGAAATGGGAGCTTGGACAGATTGGATTCTATCCTGCATACATCGATGCACGACTGTTTGCGACTATTGATCCGGATGTCGTCGGCATGGTTCCCGTGCCGAAAGGCTATCCTGACAAGAACGGTGTGCGGCATCGTGGCGGCGAACTGAACTCGCGAATGCAGGGGATTTTCGCGGGTTGCGACAATCCTGTCGTGCGGGATGCGGCGTGGGAGTACATCCGTTTCTGTGAATCGAAGGAAGGCGTTGAAATCTACACGCGTGTGATGGTCGAAGGCGGTCTTGGCCGTTTTGTGAATCCGGAATATCTGCGTCTTTTCGGCTATGAGGACATGATTCGCCTTGCGCCGCCTGGCTGGGAGGATACGTTCAAAATCGCCATCGAAACGGGCAAGCCCGAACCATACGGAAGAAATTGCAATCTCGTCTATTACCAGATGACGAAGCCGATGGACTGGGCGGAACGCATGGCAATGGACGGCTCGCTGCCGCTGAACAGCGCGGTGACGATGAAACGAGCCTCGCCCGCTTTGATTGCGAAACGCCGTGAGATTTTGAAAGCACTTCTACAGGAAGGAGTTGCGGATGCAAATGAGAAGATGCTTGGCATCCTTTCACCGCGAGAGAGGACTATCCGCCGAATTGCGGCGGCGATTACGATGCTGGCGATTGTCGTTGCGTTTGCGCTGGTCTTAAGAAAAGTCATCAAGGTGTTTACGCCGCCAAAAATCATTGGCGTGGAACAGCGGAAGTGGGGCTTTGCGAAATACCGTTGGGCGTATCTGTGTCTGCTGCCCGCACTGCTATCGATTTTCGTATGGCGTTATGTTCCATTGCTTATGGGGTCTGTGATGGCGTTGCAGGACTACAAGATCATGGGTGGTTCGCAGTGGGTGTGGCTGGACAATTTCGGCAACATCCTGTGGGACGGCGAATGGTGGAGTTCCGTCTGGAACTCGATGCGGTATTGTTTCCTCGTGGTTGTGCTGACGTTTATGCCGCCTGTGATTCTGGCCGTGCTGCTTCAGGAGATTCCACGCGGTAAGGTGTTCTTCCGCACGGTGTTCTATCTTCCTGCAGTCATCACGGGGCTGGTCGTCATCTACTTGTGGCGGTCATTCTATGAGAAGACGGAGTTCGGTGTATTGAATGCCATCATGCTGAAACTGCCCGCCATTGCGTACATCGGTCTGGCCGTGTTGTTCGCGACCATTCTGTTCTTCTTCGCAAGACGGTTGCTGCTGCACGAAAACTACTGGGGCGGAGCAGGTTGCCTGCTGGCTGGCGGAGCGTTGTACTATTTCTTCTTCTCGTTTGCGACACCGATTCTGCGGGCGAATGACAATGATTTCCCCATTGCATCGCTTTTTGGTTGGAACGTAGCATTCTACGCCATTCTTCTCATCGGCGGGGCGGTCATGCTGGTCTTGGCAGGCTATTCATTTTACAAAGGTAGGACGGCAATTGGATTGGCATACATCTGTGTTGTGATATTGTCCATAATCGCCCTTGTTGCATCATATCTGCATTCGCATGACTGGTATTATCCGATGCGGCTTTTCCTGCGGCTTTTCCGCTGCATGAAAAATCCATACCGCTGGCTGGACGATCCAGGCACGGCGATGATTTGCTGCGTCCTGCCGATGATCTGGGCGGGCATGGGTCCGGGCTGTCTGATCTATCTTGCTGCGTTGAAAGGAATTTCGGATGATTTCTACGAAGCGGCGGACATCGATGGTGCGACATTTGTGGACAAGATTCTGTTCGTTGTTTTGCCGATGCTGAAACCGTTGTTGATCATCCAGTTCGTCGGCGTTTTCATCGGCTCATGGGCAAGTTCTTCTTTCATTCTGGCGATGACGGGTGGTGCAAATCAGACGGAAGTGGCTGAACTGCATATCTTTTACAAAGCGTATTTGTATTTGAAATTCGGCCCTGCAACGGCGATGGCGTGGGTGCTTGGCTTCATGCTGATCGGCTTCACGGTCTATCAGTTGCAGATTCTCTCACGGCTGGAATTTAAAACATCGGGAGGAAAGAAATAGTCGCAGAAAGAGGATTGGACAAGACATGGCAATCATATCGACAATAGGAAGAAAGAGTTGGAAAGTACGGCTGCTTTTCACAGGCATGTATCTGTTTTTAATCGCGGGCGGAGCGACGATGGTCTATCCGTTCCTGCTGATGCTGTCTGGAAGCACGAAAAGTGCCATGGACATCAAGTATTTTGATGCGGCTCCACGATTCTGGTTCGACGATGGATGGATGTGCAAAAAGCATCTGGAAGGGCTTTTCAATGAACGTTTGCAAGACTTGAACATGACGTATGATCTTGATGAAACGTCATTTGATAGTTTGGCCGATTATGGAGAGCCAAATGAGGCACTGGCACAAGAATGGGAACGTTTCCTTACGGAAACGACTTTGCCGCCG
Source organism: Victivallales bacterium (assembly GCA_017964325.1). Next base: position 99,822 of record JAGCSE010000090.1, read on the forward strand.
TATTCGTTTGCGGCGGGATATCTGAATACGCAGTTGTCGAAGACGATTTCCTCTGCGCAGCGTGAGTTTAAGAGCAAACTACAAGAGAAATATGGCGGCAACATCGAAGATGTGAACCGCAATCTGGGCACGGAGTTTGCAGGATGGTATAGCGTCTATATCCAAGTGCCGAGCATTCTGATGCGGCGGGAAAAGCCTCAGACAACGCCTTTTGCATTGTTTTTGAACGGTTTTCTGGCGGAACAGCCATACGGTCTGCGCTATTATTTTTCACCGCAGGGTTTTTACAAGAAGCAATTTTTGAAAACGCAATATACGACGGAACTTGCGCGTTTCAATAAGAGCCATGGAACAAATTACAAGGAATGGAGCGAGATTACGTTGCCACGGCGGTATCCAATTGATGGAACGGAGCTAGAACGGAATGACTGGGAAAAATTCGTCCGTTCCACGGTGGCCAGCCAGTGGGTTCGCGTGAATGGATTGGCGTTGATGGAATACCATGCCATGCTAAAAGCCAAGTATCTGGACATCAAGATGTTGAATGTGCGATACGGTACGGCGTATGAGTCGTTTGACGACATTCCCGTGTTTGTTGGTGATGTTGCAAAGGCGCGAGCGGAAATGGCTGCATATCCAGGCGGGCTGGAGGCGTATAATCGAACGTATCATACGTTATACGAGTCAGTTGAGGCCATGCCATTCAATGATGTGCCGCCGTCTTTAGGATTGGTGGCTTCGGACTGGGACGCTTTTCTGACTGGTTACAAGGATCCGTTGAGCGGTCGTCTTTACGCGGCTCCGAAGGAAAGCCTGGAGATGTACAGCGTGGAGATTCTTTTTCAGGACTGGATGATGACGCGCCATGGAAGCCTGGAGGAAATGAACCGCAAGTTTGGGACGGCGTGGGCGAAAATTGCAGACATCGCCATGCCGCAGCGAGATTTGCATCTGTCTTATTTCAAGAAACATATCCGCGAACTGCGGTGGGAGTTCACGACGCGCAACTATCGGGCGGTTGCTGAATATATGCTTTTCCATGGGCGCGGCATTTTCAATACGGTGCTGTACTGCGCGTTGGCGATTATGTCGGCACTGCTCGTTAACCCGTTGGCGGCATACGCGATGAGCCGCTATCGGATGCCGTCGTCGTATAAGATTCTGTTGTTTCTGATGTGCACGATGACGTTTCCGCCAATGGTAACGGCGATTCCGAGTTTTATCATGTTGCGGCAGTTCAACTTGCTGAATACATTCGCGGCTTTGGTGCTGCCCGGTATGGCGAACGGCTATTCCATCTTCCTGCTGAAAGGATTTTTCGATTCACTGCCGCAGGAGCTGTATGAGAGTGCGCAGTTGGACGGCGCGAGCGAATGGGTCTTGTTCTGGCAGATTACGATGGGGCTTTCAAAGCCAATTCTGGCTGTCATCGCATTGAACGCGTTCACGGCGGCATATTCGAATTTCATGTTCGCGTTCGTGGTCTGCCAAGACCGCAGGATGTGGACGATGATGGTGTGGCTGTACGAACTGCAACAGCAGAGTGGCCAGGCAGTTATGTATGCTTCACTGGTCATCGCGGCGATACCGACGTTTTTGATATTCCTGTTCTGCCAGAACATCATCATGCGGGGTATCGTTGTCCCGTCAGAAAAGTGACAGAGCCGAAAGCCTGTCGCAAGCGTGGCTGGTGAATTGTCGGAGGAAAGGATTATGTTGAAAAATAAAATATTGTGCATGGTGTTGTTGCTGGCGATAGTGGCGGTGGCGCAGCAACGCGAGATGTGGCATCATGGAACATCCGTGTTCCGAGCTGTTTATGATGTCACCAAGCATCCGAGCAATGCGAAATGCGGCATTCTGCTCAACGTGCCAGTCTGCGGCATTGGCATGGCGGATGGCGAAGATGTGTATTGCTTTGATGAACGCGGTCGGCAGTTGCCGCGAAAACATCTTGGCATGAGCGCAGAAAACTGCGCATTGGTTGTCACGCAGGCTCCCGATGATGCAAAGCGAATCTATGCGTATTTTGGCTCGAAGGTTCCTGCGCCGATGAAGGATGGCATTGTAAGTCCTTTGATATGCGAAGTTAGAACCATGCCCGACGGTGCGGTGAAAACGTGGCAGCAGGTGGAGGCGATGTTGAAGCAGTCGAAAGTCGTGGGGCGTGTGCCGGTGGATTCTGTGAAGCAGGCGTACAATCCTATTGATTCACGGAAACGTTGCCTCTATGTGTTTACGGGAATGTACGATGCGCGAAAGGCAAAGCGTTTCTATCCATATCTTTGTGTCACCGGAGCGGGATATCTTTTCTTTGATGGACGGCTGGTTCATGATTTGAGCGGAAAGCATCATCATGGTGAGACGAGTCGTGGGCAACAGCGGAAGGAGACGGAATTGACGGCGGGGTTGCACGAGATGAAAATCGTCGGTCTGAAATTGGATGAACAAAGTTTCATTGGACTTGGCGAAGCGCATGTGGATAACGGGAAAGTGACGGCCAACAGTTTCATTGGCGGGGCGGATTTTGTGACGGCTGGCAAGGCTGACTTAAAGACAGTGGAGGGCAAGACAAAAGGCGCGTCCAATCCTGTCTTCTGGTATAAGATTGTGTCGTATATGGCTGTAGGAGAAGAATTTCTGAATGAAGTGGAGCTGGGGACATACAGCGGACAGGAGGCCGTGTGGAAATTCGGCGACGGCGTGTCGATACAAGGGGCGACCGTCCGCCGCATCGTCTTCGGAACTGATGCTTTGAAAGTAAAAGCGACTGTCAAGAAATCTGTTGCGTCGGGCAAGTTGCAATTCCCTGAAAATGCCCCGCAGCAGGTGAAAGATGTGGCAAACACGAAGGATTTCGACTACTATGCCAATCTTTTGAAGCAGCAGGGCATCGAAGGCATGACGGATTGGAAAGGCTTGGCGTTGGAGTTGCAATTCTTCAAGAGACGGGATTTTCATCCGATACAAGTCACGGTGGGGGAGGTACTAATGGCTTGCAAGGACATTCCGGGAGACATTCGTATGGACGCTCTTGTGTGCATGGCGAGAGCGGGCGGAAACGTCGCGCATGACAAGGCGCAGGCTGCATACGAGAAGATTCTGGAACGACGTCTTGACAAGGAGGAACGTGAGCGATATCTTGGTGAAGCGATTGAGTTCGCGGTATTTGGCAAACGTGATATGGAGTTGGCGAAAAAATGGCTGGACAAATATTGCACGCCATTGAAGCGGAGTTCCAAAGTCGTGGAAGCCATGATGATGGACATGGAGTTGCAGGCGGGAAACAAGGAGAAGGCACTTGAGCTTTTCACGGATTTACTGGAGGGAAAACGATTGGGTGCGACACAGCGTGAAGCCGCTGTGCGCGGCGTCTCACTCCATGAGGAAGCAATGCGTGCCATCAAGGAGGGGCGTTTGCTGGAAGCGCGAGAGACGTTGTGGCAGTGGTCGCGTGAGGCTCCGATGGACCGTGGCAACGGAAGTTTCAACCTGGTGAGGGCGAAATATTTCCGTCGTCGAGGCTGGTTGGAGGGGGCGTTGGGCGAATTGGATGGCGCGGTTCTTATGGATCCATTGTTGCCGAATTTGCCTGATGTCGAGTTTGAAAAGGCACAGTTGTATGAGCAGATGAAGGAAAATGAAAAGGCGATGGAATTATATCGAAAGATAAAGGATGAATATCCAAATCATGAGGCCGCAGCATGGTCGCGTGATGCCTTGATTCGCTTAAGGCAGTGATATGATGGAGATCAATGTGAATAAACCATACGAAAAAATATTGTTTGGGGTGTTGCTGTTGTGCAGTTGCGTGGCATGGGCTGGCGGCAGTGTCGTGCCTGTTGGCGGATATTTGTATGCCAATGAAGACAAGGTAGATAAGGCAAATGGTGCTTTGGAGGTGCGCTTTACGACAGCCGCTTCTCGGCGTATGGTCGTCGCTGTTGGGCGGAAATATCGCAAGACGCGGGTCAGCCGTGACGGCACGACGGAGGCACAACGCGAGAATTTCAAGCCGCATCTTGCGAAGATGTCTGAAAATGGCAAAGTTGCGAGATTTACGAATTTGCAACCAGATTATTACGATCTTGTGGTGATTGATTCAGAGAACATGATGTTGCATGAGGGACTGCTTCTGCATGATGATTTCAACGCCGAAGAGAAGATACAAGAAGCGACATTGAAAGAATTTACGGAACAAATTGGCCGCAGTCTCGGCATTGGGCACGGCTTGATTGGCCGTTGGGAGCAGTTTTTCGACCAGAAGCGCATTGACCGTATGGAAATGGCCGGACGGCAGGCTGGTGTGTTTTTGCAGCAGATGCGTCTGGGGGAGGCGTTGGCGGAAAGCGGCGAAAAGCTGCAAGGCTGTATTCACAGCATCGACATGGTGTGGGTGGAGCAGACGGCTGATGCGGAGCATACATGGCAGGTTGTCAACCGTCAGCAGTTGTACCGTGATGAAATTTCTTCGCGTAACTTTTTCATCTACAGGCATGTAGATGCTCTGAACGGCATTCGTGTCGGAACGCGTCCGAAAGTGTTGAAGACACCGATTACGCTGCCGGAAGACTGAAAAGACGACGTAGTTTGTTTTTCAATGAAGCTCAGTGCGGGCGATGACCATTTCCTGCCAATCGCGGTTGAGGGTGGTGAAGCGGGCGGACCAGCCGGAGATGCGGACGGAGAGATTGGAGTATTTCTCTGGATGTAACTGCGCGTCCCGCAGTATCTTGGCATCCGCCACATCGACCTGCAGGTAGCTGCCGCCGTTCGCGACAAATGTCTTCAAGAGGGCGATGAGGGCTTGGAGGCCGTTTTCTCCTTCAATGGTGGACGGATGGAGTTTGATGTCAAGCGGCGTACCGTTGCTGAGAGATTCGAAGTTGTTCTTGCAGAAAGAGTTGATGACGGCGGTCGGGCCGTGTTTCTCCGTGCCTGGAGTTGCGGAGAAATTTGGAGCAAGCAGAACGCCTTTGTGTGTTCCGAAAGCCGTGGCGAGGCGCTTGGGAGCGTATTCGAGCTCACGCCCGAACGTGCTGATGCCAACAGGGCGCAGGACGCCAGCGACATCGTGCTTGCAGGAGGCGATTTTGACGAAGAGGTCGAAAACGCGTTTTGCCATGCTATCCGCAGTCTCGTCATCGTTTCCATAATATGCGATGGTTGAAGCGATTGTGCGGCGGAGATCATCGGCGTTACACCAATCGTCGAGCATATTGCGGCGGAGTTCGTCCAACGTGAGCGTATGTGTCTTGAAGACGAAATGGTCGATGGCGAGAAGGCTGTTGGCGACATCTGGCAGACCGCCCGCATGGGTGGCGAAAATCGTGAATTTCGCGCCGCGCCGCGTATAGGGGCGGGCTTTGGCGATGCAGTCATCGACGAGCAGCGATAATGCGAGAGCGGGATTGTTCGGGTCGTTCATGTAGTTTGGCATATTGGCGTTAACGGCATCGACATGGGCCTGGAGCTTTTGTCCCCAGGCATCCATAAGTTGTTCGACAGACGTAAACTGCGGCCATTTTGATGAATCGTTACGTTGTTCTGGAGGGACTCCGAAAAGAGCATCTTGGAAAAGCTGCAAGGAGTCGAATGGCCCATATCCGAAGGCGGACTTGCCGCCGATGATCGTCTCCCAGCAGCCGTCGTTCGTGAAGGCGTAGGCGTGGCCGCCGTAGCCGAAATTCTGCAATGCTTTCAAGACGATGTCTTCATTGTAGATTGAGACGATGCCGCCGCCATGGCGTTGCACGCGAGCAATTTGGCGGTACATATCATCGCTTGTGCGACTGTTGATGCGGACGGCGATGGGATAATCCGCAATATGCAGTTCTTCAACGACTTCGAGAATCAGTTTGGCAACGGTTGTGTCGATGTCGCGAATGCCGTTGTCATCGACTCCCGCGAGGATGACATTCTGGTAATGTTGCGCATCACCGGAGCCACGCTGGACGCCTTTCCATTCCGCTCCTTTAATCCAGAAATGGGCGAGCAACTCGCGAGCTTCATCGAGCGTTATGCGATTGTGTTCCAAATCGTTGAGAAGATACGGCGTCCACAGTTGGTCGATGCGTCCGAGGCCGGACCAGTTGCCGCAGAGCCGTTGGAATTCGAAATGGAACCAGAAGGACTGCAAGGCTTCGTAGAATGTTTGAGGCGGGTTTTCCGGAACGTTTTTCAAAAGGGCGACAAGCGTGTCCGCATACAGGCCGCTGTTTGGCAGAGCGGCGAGAAGTCGGTCACGCCAGATGCGCATGGAGGCGATGACGGAGAGGAGCGATTGGAGAAAGTCGCGTTCGTCTTCGGTGCGATCGGGCTGTCCGAGCGAGACGAGAATCTCCTGCTGGAGGCCTTTAAGACCGACGGTGACGGCTTTTGCAAAATTAATGGTCGTATGGCTGATGGCAGGGAAGCGATGGCCTGGGCAACGGTGGGCAGGGCCTTCTAGATAAGTGGCAGCGCCTGCCAGACGTTCTTCTGGAAGGATGCGGAGCGGAGCGTTTTCGGCGATGAGACGGATATTCTGCGCGAACAATTGATTCAGCGTGGGTGCGGAATCCGACAATGTGAAATTGGCGTCTATGAGTGTATTCCTAATCTCATCTGTATTGAGATAACGGTCTGCCAATGCGTGGGTTGCATCAGAAAGGCGTTGAGGGACATCATAGTTAAGGTAATGCAGGCTCATAGTTTTCTCTTGTTTTTTATGCCATGTTTCCGCATGACACACTGAATAGAGCAGCGGCAGTGGAAAGCAAAAAGTCTGTATTTGCTTTTAGCTTTATAAGTAGATGCGGCTGTTGTATTTCATGGGGAGGCCTTCGCCGTAGAGGTGGGAGAGATCGGAGTGGCAAAGGCAGTAGGGGGCGGTGTAGCCGCCGTCGTAGTTGCGGAATTCGAAGATGGTGACAGCGGAGTGTGCAAGGTCGAATGTCCCCCAAGCCTGCGGCGTGGGGATGTGGAACATGTGGGAAAGCCAGATGACGCCGAAACCCGCGTGGGCAAAGAGGGCGATGCGTTCTTCGTTGGGAGTGACGATGCGGTAGCGGGCTCCTTCGCGTTCATAGCCAAGGCGTTTGAAGAAATCGTCCGAGGCATCGACGATGCGTTGGTAGCCTGCGCGGGCGTTGACATCTTTGAAGAAATCGTCGTCCATCCAGTCATAACCGAGAGAGAGCATGTGTGGCGTCATGAATTCATGATTGGGACGTGCGCAGATCCAGCGGCGCTTGCCGTCTTCCCAAACAGACGAAAAGTCGTTCCAGGCATGGACTTCGCTCGTCCAGTCTTCGACTTGCGGTTCGAGACGCATGATGTCGCAGGTCGGCTGGGCAGTTTGGCGTGCACGGACGCATGGTGACGTGAAGACACGGTCGATGCCGTGGCGGCAGAGGCGTTTGGCGACGGCTTGGGCCTGGAGATGGCCGAGTTCTGTGAGTGCGTCAGGGGAGTAGGTGGGATGTCCGTGGCGGATGAAGAAAAGAAGCATGGTTCAAAACGGTTTGTTAAGAGGTTAATATAAAGGAACAAGCAAATTATTTTCTTATGTCTTTTGGGATGGTGTTTGTGTTTTTGGCAGGTTGTTCAGTTGCAAGTTTGACGATTTTGACTTCGCTGATGCGGTGCTGTTCCGTTGCTAGAACTGTAAGCTTCAGCGGAGGCGATTTGAATGTTTCGCCGACGGACGGAATGTGTCCCGCCAGTTTCAAAATAAGCCCTGCGACGGTCTCGAATCCTTCATTGTCGATTTCCAGATCGAAGAAATCTTCGATTTCACGGATGGGGGTGCGTCCATCGCAAAGCATTTCATTTGGGGATGTTAGAACAGGCTGTTCATCGTCTTCGCCATAGTCAAGCAGAGAGCCGATGATTTGTTGTGCAAGGTCTTCGATGGTGACGAGGCCGATCATGCCACCATATTCATCAATGACGACGGCCATGGGGAGCTTGTGTTTTCGCAATTCGACGAGCATTTGGTTGATGGGCTTTGTTTCAGGAACGAAGAGCACGGATGTGTCGATGTTTGGTGCAATGGGCTCTTTGCGGAAATCATCGTGCTTACCGTCATATTGCTTTTCAGCGGCGAGAAGCTTGCGTAGTTCGATGACACCGATGACGTTGTCAACACGATCTTTATAGACGGGAAATCTGGAAAATCCAGTTTCCATGGTCATGTTTTCGACATCGCCGACGGTGGCTGTTTCGGGCAGTGTGCAGACATCCACGAGCGGTGTCATGGCGTCGGCGACAGGTTTTTCATCGAGTTCGATGACGGTCTGGAGCATATCAGCAGATTCGCGTGGCACAAGTTCCTGCTCTGCCGCGATTTCTGCAATGGTTTCCAAATCTTCTTTCGTCACGTTGGATTGATTGTCGGTTGGCGAGGCGGATTGTCGGATGCCTAAAAGCGACTGGACGCCGTTGGAGAGCCATGTGAGCGAGACGACGAGCGGTGTGAGAATGATGTTGAAAACGTTGAGAAGCGGGGCGGCGCGAAGCGAGAAGAGCACCGACTGCCTGCGGGCGATGGATTTGGGGAGGATTTCGCCGAAGATAAGGATGATAGGCGTGAGGATAAGAGCGGAAATCGTTTCATGCCAAGCTTCTGGAAGTTTCGGGAAGACGATTGGCAGTAGATATTTCTGAATGACTACGCCCGCGATGGTGACAAGCGTGATGTGGACGAGATTGGTTCCCGTCAGGACAGTCGAGAGGAAGCGGTCGAAATGGGCGATGAACCATTTGACGATGGTGGCGCGTTTGTCGCCTTTTGTCGCATTTTCGTCAATGGCGATTCTGTTGACGGACGTTATGGCGGTTTCCGTGCCTGAGAAGAATCCGACGAGGGCGAGCAGGAAGACGAGCAGAATGATGTATGCAATCAGGAGGGGAGACATCAGTGCTGCCCTCCATGTTCTTCATTATTCGTATGTTTTTGTGGGATTGGAATGATGGAAACGCGTTCTACTTGCTTCTTGTTTGCGGGATTCATGCTGACGACGATGAAACGATGCCGCCCGAGGTCAACATGCTCGTTTCTGGTTGGTACATGACCAAGCCCTTCGACAATAAGTCCGCCGACCGTGTCCGATTCCATATCGCCAAAATCTTCATGCAAAGCTTCTTCGACGAGTTTTCGGCGTGTCATGCCGCGGATGACGCATACGCCTTCTTCATTGACGTCGATTTTATCATCCGCTTGGTTGTTGCCTGAAAAACGTCCGATGATTTCGTCGAGAATGGAATTGACGGTGAGGATGCCGAGCGTTTCACCATATTCGCCGACGACGACGTTGACTCGTTGCGGCTTGGCTTTCATCTGTTCCAGGACTTTGGGGATTTTGAGCGTGGGGGGGATGAAGTCAATGGGATAGACAGGGAGTTCCGTGGTGGCGTTTCCGCTTTCGAGTGCTTCGCGGAAAGTGGCAAGTTTTTTGTCAGCGTCTGGATGGTTGATCCATTTTGGGTAGTCCGCGAAGATGGCGACACCCCAGATGTCATCCATGTCTTCATGATAGACGGGAATGGTGCCATGGGGGGAATCCTTGATTTTTGCGAAAGCCTCGCCGAGCGTGAGCGAATCGTCAATTGCTTCGACAGTGACTCGCGGAATCATGATTTCCGCAGCTTCTATGTCATTGAATTTGAAGATTCTGCCGAGTAGTTCGCGGGCTGGTAGTGAGGCCGTTCCGTTTTGGACGGAAGCCGTGAGCGTTGCATCGACTTCTGCCTGCGTGAGCATATCCCAATGGGAGTCGCGCGGGATGAAGAGGCACCATTGGATGGCGTTGACGGCGCATTGGAAAATCCAGAGGATGGGGCGCATGGCACGGCCCGCGAAAGCCAGCGGTCGTGCGGAGAGTCTTGCAAAAGTCACGGCTTGTCGGTGTGCGACGCTTTTGGGAGTCAGTTCGCCGAAGACCATGATGAGCGGGGTGACAATGGCGATGTTGAGCAATATAGATATAAGCTCTTGCATTTTATCATCTTGCAGTGAGCTGGCTGCGATGTGGGCGACAAGTTCATGGGCGATTCGGTTGGTGAAAAGGGCACAGAGCAATGTCAGCAATGTGTTGACGAACATATTGCCGACGAGGATGGTGGCGAGCAAATGCTGCGGGTCCTTCAACAGCCTGAAGACGAGCGGTTCACGTCCTTCGCCATGTTCCATTCGCTTGATCTGCGGCTTGGAAAGCGTCATCATGGCCGTTTCCGAGCCTGAAAAGAAGGCTGAGAAACAGAGCAGGATGATGATGAGAATGAGAATGGTCAGTGTGTCAAGCATATTGGCGGCGGTTATCAGACATGGTAAAAATGTCAAATAAAAAATATATATAATGTTTTGGCATAATTCAAGCTGAGAACACGTTACTTGCATGTCCAGATTGTAAAAACCTTGAAATACTTGTCTCGTCTGGCTTGTAATCTCATGCTGCCGATTTAATTTATAAGTTTATTCTATCATGAGTGAACAGGCTTTTTTAGTGAATATAGATTTCAACGATGACGGAAAAGGAAGAAAAGATACAAGTCATAGTGACGAAGGCTTGGAAACTGTGGTCGGCGGGGGTTGTCGTCGTGCTGCTGGACCAGTTGACGAAGATAGCCGTCGATAAGGCGTATCCTGAAAATTGGAGCAGGGATGTCATACCTGGCTTTTTCAATTTAGTTCATGTTCGCAACTACGGGGCGGCGTGGGGGATGTTTGCAGGGCGGACGTGGCTTCTAGGCGTCGTGTCGCTTGTGGCGTTGATTCTTTTGATCTTGTATTTCAAAAAATTAAGCGAATGCAAGCCCTTCAATGAATGGGTATTAAGCATTATCGGCGGCGGAATTGCAGGAAATATGCTGGATCGTTTTATTCGCGGTTCGGTCATTGACTTTTTGGATTTCCATTGGCGGGAAGTATATCATTATCCGTCGTTTAACGTGGCGGACATCGCGATATCCGTTGGCGTGACCATATTGGTAATATATACAGTGTTCGACGAATGGCGTGCGAAGCGGAAGGCGGCCGCGAAAGAATGAATACTGGCCGTTGCATTGCGATTCTTGGGCCGACATGCGCGTGGAAAAGCGAAGTCGGTCTTCGACTTGCGGAGTCATGCGGTGGTGAAATCGTCTCATGCGACTCGATGCAGATATATCGTGGATTGGCTGTCGGCACGGCGCAGCCGAGCGAAGATGAGCTGAAACGTGTGCCACATCATCTGATAGCAGAACTGGACATCCATGAACCATACGATGCGAATCGTTTTGTCCAGCGTGCAAAAAACGCATTGGACGGGATTTATGCCAAAGGCAAAACATCGTTTCTCGTGGGGGGGACGGGACTGTATGCACGGTCGTTGATCTATGGTTTCGAGCTTTTGCCAGCGGATGCAACTGTGTTCAAATCGTTGGAGGCTGAGCTGGCTGCGGACGGTGGACGTGAGGCGTTGATGCAACGTCTTGCAGTGTATGGAGATGAGATTCCGGAAGACGTCCGTCTGAATCCGCGCCGTCTGCTTCGCGCATGTGAAGTCCTGTCGTTGACGGGAAAGCCGCCATGGGTGCAGGCGAAGAAATTCGACAAGCCCGATCCGTCGTACAAACAGTATTGTCTGATTCCCGTGCTGCCCATGTTGAAGGAGAGGATTCGCCGACGGACGGCGCGGATGCTGGAAAATGGTTGGCTGGAGGAAGCGGAATGGGCTGAAAAACAGGGACTTACGGAGACTCCAACAGCGCGGCAGGCGTTGGGGTATGCGGAGGTGATCGATTATCTGCATCATGGTCTCAAAGGCGGTCTGGCGGCTCTATGCGAGTTGCTGACCAACAAGACGACCCAATATGCGCGGCGGCAGTTGACGTGGTTCAGGCATCAGCATCCAGGGGCGCGTTTGATTGAAATCGACCAGGAGGACGGCGCGGCGGACAAGATTTGCAAAATCATTGAAAATGAAACATGATAAATTGTCATGATGACGATGAAATTGTCAAATGGCATACAAGCACAGGAAATGAAATGAATACCATTGATAAAGTCAAATTGGCGAAAGCGGCATCAATCCAATTGGCCGCTTGCGGAACTGAACTGAAGAATCGTGCATTGCTGGCGATTGCATCGGCGTTACGTGCAGAGGCGGCGGCGATTCTTGCGGCGAACAAATTGGATTTGACGGCGGCGGAAGCGGCGGGGCTGACGGGGCCGTTGCTGAAACGGCTGGCGTTCAATGAGAAGAAATTGGAAGATGTCGTCGAAGGCGTGGAAAGTCTGGTAAAATTGGATGATCCAGTCGGCAAGAAATTGAGTTGCACTGAGTTGGATGACGGACTTGTGCTGACGAAAATCAGTTGTCCGATTGGCGTCATCGGTGTCATTTTCGAGTCGCGTCCTGATGCGTTGGTGCAGATTTCAACGCTTTGCCTAAAGAGCGGAAATGCAGCCGTTCTGAAAGGCGGCAGCGAAGCGTTGAACACGAACCGCGAGTTGGCGCGGGTCATCGCAAATGCAACGGAAGCGGCTGGAATCCCTGTGAACTGGCTGCAGCTTTTGGAGACGCGCTCGGACGTCAATGAAATGCTGTCGCTGGACGATTACATCGACTTGATTATCCCGCGTGGTTCCAATGCTTTCGTGAAATACATCATGAGCCATACGAACATCGCCGTCATGGGGCATGCCGAGGGGCTGTGCCATGTGTATGTCGATGGAGCGGCGGATGTTGAGACGGCGCGTAAGGTCGTGGTGGATTCAAAAACGCAGTATGTATCCGTTTGCAACGCGGCGGAGACGTTGCTTGTGGATGAAGCGATTGCAACGAAAATTCTGCCGCTTTTGGCGGTGGATTTGCGCGAGAAGAATGTGAAGTTGCTAGGTTGCGAAAAAGCTCGGGCGATTGTCAATATGGAGCCTGCGACGGATGCAGACTGGGATACGGAATATTTGGACTACATTTTGTCAATTAAGGTTGTAAGTGGCTTGGACGAAGCGATTTCGCACATTAACCAGCATGGTTCGGGCCATACGGACGTGATTGTGACGCAGGATGAAGCGGCGGCTGAAAAGTTCATGTCACTGGTCGATTCGGCGGATGTCTTCTGGAATTGCAGCAGTCGTTTCGCGGATGGCTTCCGCTATGGTTTGGGCGCTGAAGTCGGCATCAGCACGAATAAAATCCATGCACGTGGACCCGTTGGGCTGGAAGGACTTGTGATCTACAAGTGGTTACTGAAGGGCAACGGCCACATCGTGGCGGACTATGCGGAGGGAAGGAAACATTTTACCCATAGAAAGCTCTAGCGGCTCTAGCGGCTCTAGAAGCTCTAGCGGCTCTAGAAGCTCTAGCGGCTCTAGCGGCTCTAGCGGCTCTAGCGGCTCTAGCGGCTCTAGCGGCTCTAGCGGCTCTAGCGGCTCTAGCGGCTCTAGCGGCTCTAG